>JAEDNR010000064.1 GCA_016302405.1 Oscillospiraceae bacterium | reverse complement strand
GGAATGACAGTGTTGTTCGGGGCCCGCACTTCCCTCTTCAAATTCCAATTTGTCTTTCCGCTTCGGAAACCCGATAAGCCTGTTAAAATGTCTCAGGATTGGACGGGAGAGCGGCTTTCCGGCAGGGCCCCTGCCTTGTAAAGCTTATACATTTCCTCCGCTGCCAAGCGGGTCTTGGCCACCACGTCCCCCTCCCGGGGGAAGCAGTAGTAAAGCTGTGTATTGTCTCCGATGCAGATCATATCCCCCAGCTCGTACCAGTAGTAGTCGGCGTACAGGCTGTAGCAGGCCTGGGGCTTCTGGGTGTAGCGGAGCTTCCCGCCGCAGCCCGTCAGCGTAAAGCCGGAGCAGTCGTGGGTCAGCCGGCCTGTGCCCACCTTGTAAATGGCCTTGTAGTCCATCATCATGGCGATGTCCACATCGATGTCGAGGCGGTAGGTGCCGTCCAGGATCTCCTTCCGGACCTGCTCCCGCTCCCAGGCGTAGTAGTCCGGGATATGGCGGAATTGGGTCACCCCCTCCGTGGCTTCCAGCTCCCCCAGGGGGGTGAGGGTGTAGGTCTTCCGGCAGTATTTGCAGGTCAGGGTGGTGCCCTTTCCCAGGGTCTGGCCCTCGGTGCCGCAGGCGGCGCACTTGTAGAGGATCCGGTTCAGGCCGTCGGCCCGGAAGGGCTCCTCCACCCGCAGGCCGGTTTCCTTCTGCCAGCGGAAGTAATCAAAGGAGAAGGCCTTGTCCAGCCCGTCGGACAGCTCCTTTACCGTCTTTTCCCGGATTTCCTCGGGGGTGTACAGGCAGCTTACCTTGGCGGACACGGGAACAGACTTGCGGACCTGCAGCTCGTTGTAAAGGGGATTCCGGGCAAAGGCGCCAAAGGTCTCCACCATAACAACGGGCACGGCGAATTTCTTCAGCAGCACCCCCAGCTTCCGGGGCAGGGGCGTGGCGGTGCCGTCGAAGGAGTAGCTTGCCTCGGGGTACATGAGCACGCTGACGCCCAGGGTGTGCAGGCAGTAGTCAATATCCTGAACCAGCCGCAGGTCGGTGACAAATTTCCGGGTGGGGACACAGCCGATGGCGCGCATCAGCGTTTCCTTCAGCCCGCCCAGGCCCACGAAGCCGTCGGAGGTGCAGATGATGCAGTAGGGCCGGGGAAAAAATATTTTACTGGCGATCATCAGGTCCAGGAAGCAGGAGTGGTTCATGAGGATCAGGCAGGGCTCCCCTTTTTTGATCTTCTCCATGCCCTCCTGGGTGTAGAGAAAGCCGGTTCCGGCCAGGCCGAAGCAGCTCAGCAGGCGGATCAGCGCCCGCCAGAAGAGACCGGGCTTTTTTGGCAGCCGGTGGGGCGGCAGGGGGATGGCGGCCGCCTGTTCATAATCAAGTTCCTTTACGGTGGTTTTCATACAGGGACCTCCTTTTGTGGGGGTTCTTGCCCGGGGATGGGCCGGGGCACAGTGAATAACCCCGGGAAAGGTTCCCGGGGCGCTTAACATCCGGTCTTATTTCCCAACCGCGCTTTCCAGCAGGAAAATCAGCTCCAGAACGCTGTGAAACACGGCTTCCTTTCCGGCTTCCGGCCATTTCAGACGACCCTGCCAGCTGTAATTCTGGCGGAACAGAATGTCCAGTTCGAAGCTGGCCTTTCCTGGAAGCGCGCCGGGGACCCCTCTGTTTTCCCGGTCCATGAGATCGTCCAGCAATACGATCATCCGGGACAGGCTGGAAAAAGCGGCAGGTGAGGTAAGACCTGCTCCGGCCACTTTCCCGTGAAACTCTCCGGGCGTGTCCGGATCCAGCCAGATCTGGAAGGTGTTAACGCCAAGGGCAGACACCTTGGTTTCCCACATGGAAGTCCCCTCCTTTCATAGTTTTTTTCATTATACACCATAGCACTATGATTTCACTATGATTTGGAGCGTTTTTTCTGTTTTGATGAAAAATTTTTATCAGCGTATTTCATAAAGAAGCCGGAAAGCGCCAATGAAAGGGGGTTGTTTTTGTAAAAAACCGTTTTACAGTCTCCTTTGATTCGTGGTATAATCGTTGCAGCATAGGAAGATCACCGCGGAAAACGCGAAGCTTTTGATCTCATATGGGTTACAAGGAGTTCGCCGCGTCCATTCTGGGAAAGTTCGGCGGCAAGAATAAGCAGGCAGCGGAGCCTCTCACCGTCTACGCGCCTTTCGGCGGAAATGCCATTGCCATGGAGGAAATTCCCGATCCCGTGTTCAGCGAGGGTATCCTGGGCAAGGGCTGCGGCCTGGAGCCGGCGGAAGAAACGGTCTGCGCTCCCTTTAACGGCACCGTTACCCAGGTCATCGACACCAAGCACGCCGTGGGCGTCACCAGCAAGGATGGGCTTGAGCTGCTGATCCATGTGGGCATGGATACCGTGGCCATGAACGGCGAGGGCTTTACCTGCCTTGTCAAGGAGGGCGACACCGTCAAGCTGGGACAGAAGCTCATGACTTTCTCCATGGAGGCCATCAAGGCTGCCGGGCACCCCGCAACTACCGCCGTGGTGGTTACCAATGCCGACGACTTTGCCGACATCCAGGTTCTTGCCCAGGGCGAGATTGCCCAGGGCGCTCCCCTGCTGAAAGCGAGCAAGTAAATTCCCGATACAGAAAGGCAACACCGCACAATTGCGCCTGCGGATCTCAGCGGATCTTTTGCGCCATTTCTGCAGTTTCAAAAACGACAGAATATTCCCCCGTTTTTGAAACGTTGAACCGGCACAAAATCTCTCGCTGCGCTTCCCTGCCGAATTGTGCGGTGCAGCCATAAATGGGCTGCTTCACCGCGTTGGTGAGGCGGCCCATTTTTCCGTTTCCGGGGGGATTCCGGGTATCGCCGGAGAAATCCCATTTTTTGTGAACGCCTTTTTATCTTTTTATGAATTTTAGCACTCGGACCTTGACAGTGCTAAAAAGCGTGGTATAGTGTAGGCGTACCAAAAAGAGGGGCGAAAAAGTGGAAGCCCCTCCGCGGGGAACATAGAAGATTTGAATGGAGGAATGACTTATGTTGCCTAGCATTTTTGGAGAGAACCTGTTTGATGATTTCTTTACTGATCCCTTTGGCATGCTGAACGTATCGGAGGGACACAATCCCCTGTATGGCAAGCACGCCAAGAACCTGATGAAGACCGACATCAAGGAGAAAGAAGACAGCTACGAGCTGGCAGTCGATCTTCCCGGCTTTAAGAAAGATGAGATCAGCATTGATTTGAGCAACGGTTACCTGACCATCGAGGCCGCAAAGGGTCTGGACAAGGACGAGGAGGACAAGAAAGGCCGTTACATCCGCCGGGAGCGTTACGCCGGTTCCATGAGCCGGAGCTTCTATGTGGGTGATGTAAAGCCCGAGGAGGTCTTCGCCAAATTTGAGGACGGTATCCTGAAGCTGGATGTGCCGAAGGCAGGACAGAGAAAGCTGCCCGAGAACAACCGCATCTGCATCGAGTAACAGAAAAACGCCGGGGCTGCCAACGCAGTGAGGCAGCCCCAAAACACAGCGCCCGGCTCCGTCAAAGAGCCGGGCGTTGGCGTACCATTAAGGTGTGAAAAATGATACAACGGCAGCGATTCAGCAGCCGCGATTTATACAACAGGAAAGCTCCCGACGCGGTTGACCAGACCGCATCGGGAGCTTTCCACAGAAAAGAGAGGTAAGAAAATGAAAAAGAGAAGCTAAATTGCTTTCATGGCCTTATTATACCCCAGGGGTTTTAAAAAAATAAGCGTGTAATTGTTAAAAGACTATTAAGCGGGTAAAATATGACTTGCAGATTTTGGACATAATAGACAAAATCTTAAAATGACGGGATGGAAATTGACAATGATTGTGCCGCTGCGCGGCGAAGAAAAGCCGCTGAAAACAGCAGATAGAAAATTGGGAATTTTGCGGAGAAAACGGTATCGATTCTCTTCGTAGGGGACGGGTTTCCCGTCCCTTTGCATAGCAGCCTATTTACCGCTTCGCCCAACCCTTTTGGGAGATTTTCCCGCTTGCTGCGGGAGGCGAAACGCCTCCCCTACGCCCTTACAAATTGGAATTTGCAGAGCTGTTTGGGCAGTGGCGAGCGGTGCCGATGTGGTACACGGCCTTGCCCCCCGCACTTGTGAGGGGGGTGGTACCAGTGCGCACACTGGTACCGGGGGGAGTACGAATTCCCGACAGCAAAACGTAAAAAATGATCTTGCTGTATTTACAGTCCTATTTTTTACGCTTTTTTGTGAAAGATATGCGGGTGATGGGCTCCCCCCGCCACCAGTTTGAGAACTGGTGGCCCCCCCCTCGTAAACGCGGGGGGCAAGGCGTCTAACCGCCCGCACACCTTAACTGCCCGCCAAATTCCAATTTATCAGTTTCCTGCGGAAAACCGATAACCAAAAGGGATGATTGCCCGCGGCATTGTAAATCATTTGTGAATTCCGTGCCCGGGGGTTGACTTTTTCGGGAAATGGGGTATAGTAAAGACAAATGAATTAGCACTCTAAGCTTGCGAGTGCTAAACCCAGAAAGGAAGGATCGCTGTGAATTTTCAGAATTATACCCAGAAATCTCTGGAGGCCGTCCAGAGCGCACAGAAAATCGCGGTGAATAACGGCCATCAGCAGCTGGAGCAGGTGCATATTCTCCTGGCGCTGCTGCAGCAGGAGGGCGGCCTGGTGCCCCAGCTCCTGCGGAAAATGGAAATTACGGTGGAGAGCCTGGAAGCGGCGGCAAATGCCGAGCTTCGGAAGATCCCCTCTGTAAAAACCAGCCGGGAGGCGGACCGGTTCTACATTTCCGCCGACGCCGACGCGGCCCTGAACGCTGCCGAGGAACGGGCCAAAGTCATGCACGACGAGTATGTTTCCGTGGAGCATATCCTCCTGGGACTGCTGGAAACCGCCCGGGGCGGGGTGAAGAACCTGTTTTCCACCTATAACATTACTTCCGAAGCAGTTTTAAAGGCTTTGCAGTCCGTCCGGGGCAACCAGCGGGTCACCTCCGACAGCCCGGAGGGCACCTATGACGCCCTGGAAAAGTACGGCACCGACCTTGTCAAGCGTGCCCGGGAGCAGAAGATGGACCCGGTGATCGGACGGGACGAGGAGATCCGGAACGTGGTGCGGATCCTGTCCCGGAAGACCAAGAATAACCCCGTCCTCATCGGCGAGCCCGGCGTGGGCAAGACCGCCATCGCCGAGGGCCTGGCCCAGCGGATCGTGAAGAAGGACGTGCCCAAGAGCCTGCAGGATAAGACCATCTTCTCCCTGGACATGGGCGCCCTGATTGCCGGCGCCAAGTACCGGGGCGAATTTGAGGAGAGGCTCAAAGCGGTCCTCCAGGAGGTCAAGGAGTCCGAGGGTAAAATCATCCTGTTCATCGACGAGCTGCATACCATCGTGGGGGCGGGCAAGACCGAGGGCAGCATGGACGCGGGTAACCTCTTGAAACCCATGCTTGCCCGGGGCGAGCTGCACTGCATTGGCGCCACCACCCTGGACGAGTACCGCCAGTATATTGAAAAGGACGCGGCGCTGGAGCGCCGGTTCCAGCCGGTGCAGGTGGATGAACCTACGGTGGAGGACACCATCGCCATCCTCAGAGGGCTGAAGGAGCGCTACGAGGTGTTCCACGGGGTCAAAATCGCCGACTCCGCCATCATCGCTGCCGCCACCCTGTCCCACCGGTATATCACCGACCGGTTCCTGCCGGACAAGGCCATTGACCTCATTGACGAGGCCTGCGCCCAGATCCGCACGGAGATGGACTCCATGCCCACGGAGCTGGACGCGGTGTCCCGGAAGATCATCCAGATGGAGATCGAGGAAGCGGCCCTGAAAAAGGAAGAGGACGAACTGTCCAAGGGCCGTCTTGCTGAGCTCCAGAAGGAGCTGGCGGAAACCCGGGATCAGTTCAACGCCATGAAGGCCCGGTGGGAAAACGAGAAGAACGCCATCGGCAGGGTCCAGCAGCTCCGGGAGACCATCGAGGACCTGAACCGCCAGATTGAGGCGGCGGAGCAGCGCTATGACCTGGAAAAGGCGGCGGAGCTGAAATACGGGAGGCTGCCCGAGGCTCAGAAGCAGCTGGCCGAAGAGGAGCGCCGTGCCCAGGGTGCCAAGGAGGAGAGTATCCTCCGGGATCGGGTCACCGACGAGGAAATCGCGAGAATTGTAGAGCGGTGGACCGGCATCCCCGTGGCCCGTCTGGTGCAGGGAGAGCGGGAGAAGCTTTTAACCCTGGACGAGACCCTCCACAAGCGGGTGGTGGGCCAGGACGAGGCGGTCCAGGCCGTCACCGAGGCCATCCAGCGCAGCCGGGCAGGCATCCAGGACCCCAACCGGCCCATCGGCTCCTTCCTGTTCCTGGGCCCCACGGGTGTGGGTAAGACCGAGCTTGCGAAAGCCCTTGCCCAGGCCCTCTTTGACGATGAGAGCAATCTGGTGCGTATCGATATGTCCGAGTATATGGAAAAATTTTCCGTCTCCCGGCTGATTGGTGCGCCTCCCGGATATGTGGGCTACGAGGAAGGCGGCCAGCTGACGGAGGCTGTGCGCCGCAAGCCCTACAGCGTGGTGCTCTTTGACGAGGTGGAAAAGGCCCACCCCGATGTATTCAATATCCTCCTGCAGGTGCTGGACGACGGGCGGATCACCGACTCCCAGGGCAGGACCGTGGACTTTAAGAATACCATCCTGATTCTGACCTCCAACCTGGGCTCTGAGTTCCTGCTGAACGGCATCCGGTCTGACGGCACCATTGACCCCGAAGCAAAAGAGCAGGTGCAGCAGCTGCTGCGCCGGTCCTTCCGTCCGGAGTTCCTGAACCGGCTGGACGAGATTGTGTTCTACAAGCCCCTGACGAAGGACAACATCACGAAGATCATCGATTTGCAGATCGCGAAGCTCAATGAGAGGCTTGCCGAACAGCAGATCACCTGTGTGGTGACGGACCGTGCCAAGGAGCAGATTGTGGAGGACGCCTACGATCCCCAGTACGGCGCCCGGCCCCTGCGCCGGTATGTCCAGCATACCGTGGAGACCATGCTCAGCAAGCGGCTGCTGCGGGGAGACGTGACTCCCGGCCAGACCGTCACCGTGGACGCGGTGGACGGCGAGCTGAAGCTGGTGTAAAGTAAAGATTCTGCCCCCTCCGGCTGGAGGGGGCAGTTGTACTTGCAGAGGCAGTGGGCATCCGCGCGCCATCGAATTCCCAGTCATTGCGAACCCGAATTCCCAGTCATTGCGAGCCAGTTCTCAAACTGGCGTGGCAATCTCCCGGATAGAAGTGCAGCTTCTCGCGGATGACTTCCGGAAAACGGCAGGAAAAACGGCTTGTATGACGACAGGTCACCTGAAATTCGATGGAGATTCCCACACCAGTGTGCGCACTGGTTCGGAATGACAGTGTTGTTCGGGGCGTGCGTTCACCTCTACAAATTCCAATTTGTCGGGCCACAGAACGATACCGAGCGGGTGGTGCTGCACGCAGTGAATCAAAATCCTAATGATTGCCGGTGGCAATCATACCTAAATTAAAAGGGTGGTAACGAATACAGATTAGGTTCGTCACGACTTGTCCGCCGGCCCTGTGGGCGTCAGTCTTCGTTCAGGTCCTCCTTCATTTCCGCCTTGCGGACGAGGAAGCGGCGGGTGGCGAAGAGCGCGGCGATGCAGGCGATGCAGGCAAGGTTGCTCAGCGGGTCGTCGTGGCTCAGGATCACATGCCGGGTAATGGCCACCGTCAGCACCTCCAGAATGTTGGAGGGGGTGGTGTCAATGAGCATCCGGACGAATTCCAACCCCACCACGATGGTCAGGATGCTGTGCAGATAGGTGTCGATGTCGGAAAAATACCCCGGCGTGGTAATCATCCGGTATACCTCCATCCCCAGGGCTACCAGCAGCGCCAGGATGGAAATGGCGGCGATGGCCTGTTCCAGCAGGTGCAGCGTCTTCCGGAACAGCCGTGTCAGCCCCTCTGCCCTGGCCTGTTCCTGTTTTTCCTTTGTTTCCATATTGCAGCCTCCTTATGAGATATAAGATAGGAGATATAAGATACTGCGCTTATCGGGTTAACGCAGCAAAACGACAAATTGGGAATTTGGCGGGCAGTTAAGGTGCGCGGCTGGTTAGACGCCTTGCCCCCCGCACTTGTGAGGGTGGTGCTGCACGCAGTGAATCAAAATTCCAATGATTGCCGGGGGCAATTATACCTTGATTAAAGTGTCCCTGCGCTAGCGCAGGGACGTGGGGAGTACGAATTCCCGAATCACGAACGTCTACCTCCGTAGGGGCGCTCATTGAGCGCCCGGCAGGGAAAGGGGACCTATTCGTATTTCTTTCGGCGAAAAGGTGCCATTCAACGTAAATTCGTACTGGAATTTGGTGCGTTTTCGCGGGCGGTCAATGACCGCCCCTACGAATGAATGACGATGGGCTGCCTGGAATTCGATGGAGATTCCCACGAAAGTAGTGCGCACTGGTTCGGAATGACATGTTCTGACGGCCCGAAAAATTCCCAATTTGTATACTTGCCGAGGCAAAGCCGTATGCGCATTTCAAGACTTCCCGCAGACAATAATTGCAATTGTCAATTCTTAAGAAACTTCCCTATTTCCCGGCTGGCCCGTTCCACTTCCTCCCCCAGCTCCCGGGCGGACATTCGGAGCACGCCGGAACGAAAAGAAGATAGCTGCACCAGGCTGTCCGAGGATGCCACCCACACGGAATCGTTCTTTCCGATTCCCGCGGCCAGTTCCTCTAAGTATCGGTCGGCGGTCTCCCCCTCCCCGGTGTAGACCAGGCGGATGTTGTGATACCGTTCCTTCTCCCCCAGGCTTCCTTTTTGCCGGTAGCCGTCGAAAACCACCACCACCTGGGTTCCGGTGAACCCGGCGTAGCCCACCATTGCGTCACACAGCTGCCGCCGGGCGGCGTCCAGGTCCGCCTCCGCCTGTTTTTTCAGGTCTTCCCAGGCAAAAATAATATTGTACCCGTCCACCAGGATCCACTTCTGCCTGGGGGGCGGGAGGGGCACCTCTTCCTTCGCACTGCGCTGGGCAGGCGCGGTGTAAATCCGCCGTCGGGCGGGCCCAAACTCCCGCTCCATGATGGCTTCCAGCTCCCGGTCGTCGATGCGGGACCGCTGGAGCAGTACCGGAGGCTTTTCGGTTTTCAGGCCGCTTTCCAGATGCATGTAGTCCCTCACCCGGTCCCACTTTACGTTAAACCCCGCTCCATGGGCGCAGAATACCGAGTCCGGGGTGTTGCCTGTGTCCGCCTCCGGGTCGTAGGCGGCAGCTTCGATAACCTCCTTGGCATTGTGGCAGGGGGCGTAGCCGTGGAATGCCAGCTGCAGCCGCCCCCGGCCCCGGGTGTAGGCGGCCAGGGTGTCGGCGTAGTCCCGAACCTCCCCGGCGGGCACCGTGCCTTTGAGGATGCTCATATCCCCCGAAGCCTGGGGGGCGTCAAATTCCCCGCCCATGGCCCGGATGTCCGTAATGGCCCGGCCAATGGAATCCGTGGGGGCGGTGAGGGAAAAGTCGTACCAGGGTTCCAGGAGCACACTTTCCGCCTGCATCAGCCCCTGACGCACCGCCCGGTAGGTGGCCTGGCGGAAGTCCCCGCCCTCGGTGTGCTTTAAGTGGGCCTTGCCCACCAGTAAGGTGAGCTTCATATCCGTAATGGGCGCGCCGATGAGGACGCCCCGGTGGGTTTTCTCCGCCAGGTGGGTGAGAATCAGGCTCTGGTAGTTCCCGTCCAGCACGTCCGTGGGGCAGACGGTGTCAAAAACCAGACCGCTCCCCGCCGGGAGGGGTTCCAGCAGCAGGTGCACCTCGGCGTAGTGCCGCAGGGGCTCAAAATGGCCCACCCCCTCCACGGTGCCCCGGATGGTCTCCTTGTAGAAGATCCGCCGGTCTTCCAATGTCACCTCCATGCCCAGCCGGTCCCGGACCAGACTGGTGAAGACCTCCAACTGGACCCGGCCCATAATCTGTACATGGATCTGGTCCCCCTCCCACAGCAGGCGCAGCTGGGGCTCCTCCTCTTCCAGGAGCTTCAGCTTCGGCAGGGCCTGAGAAGGGTCCACCCCCTTGGGAAGCTTTACCCGATAGGTCATCACCGGCTCCAATGCCGGGGGCGGGGCGGCTTCTTCCGCACCCAGGGCCTGTCCTGCCCAGGTGGCAGTAAGGCCCGTCACCGCCGCCAGGGTCCCGGCGGGGGCGGCATCGGAAAGGGTGAACTTCTCCCCGGAGTACAGCCGGAGCTGCAGGGGCTTTTCTTCCAGGGTTTCGCCTTTCAGGTTCCGGTAGGAAACGGGCATCCGCACCCGAAGCTCACCGCCGGTGACCCGGAGCCAGGTCAGCCGGTTTC
Organism: Oscillospiraceae bacterium; assembly: GCA_016302405.1. GTDB lineage: Bacteria > Bacillota > Clostridia > Oscillospirales > Oscillospiraceae > Faecousia. Next base: position 1,057 of record JAEDNR010000064.1, on the reverse strand, counting down.
CCTGGGGGTCCCGGGAGATTTTGTAGACCCGGGCCCCAAATTCCGCGGGCCAGGCCTTTTCCGGGGCGAACCGGGCCAGGGTGTCAAGAAGCGTCTGCACCCCGCTTAAGCGCAGGGCCGAGCCGAAGCACACGGGAAACAGCTTCCGCTCCTGAATCAGTGAGCGCAGGTTCCCGTCGGTCACCGGGCTTCCGGACAGGTACTGTTCCAGCAGGGCGTCGTCGCACACCGCGGCGGCTTCCTCCAGTTCCTCCCGGGGCAGGTCCATGGGAACGCAGCCGGGGCTGAGCCGGTCCCGGAGCTGGGAAAGGAGCTTCCCCCGGTCGGACCCAGGCAGGTCCATTTTGTTGACAAAGAGAAATACGGGCACGTTGTACCGCTGCAAAAGGTGCCAGAGGGTGAGGGTGTGGGCCTGGACTCCGTCGGTGCCGCTCACTACCAGTACGGCGCAGTCCAGCACCGGCATCACCCGCTCCGCCTCCGGGGCAAAGTCCGCGTGGCCCGGGGTGTCCACCAGCACCAGCTCCCGCCCCCCGCAGGTAAGCCGGGCCTGCTTGGAAAAGATTGTGATGCCCCTGGCCCGTTCCAGGGGGTCCGTGTCCAGTGCCGCGTCCCCGTGGTCCACCCGGCCCAGGGTCCGCTTTGCCCCCGCAAGGTACAGCATGGCCTCCGACAGGGTGGTCTTCCCTGCGTCCACATGGGCCAGCAAGCCCAAACAACATGGCGTCTTATTTACTTGTTCAGGCATATAAAACGCCCCCTTCCATGGATAATTACAGGTATTATACCATGGCAGGGGGCGAAAAGTCGATAGATTAACGCTGATTTTTCCGAAAAGTATGGTACTGCTGGCGCATTGACGGCATCTTATTTCGGCAGGTTCGGATAGATGTTGACTTCCAGTTTATCATCCGGTGAACGGTACACAGTAACCCTTTTCAAAACCAATTTCCACAGGCGGTTTTTTTCTTCTATCTGAGAATATTCTGTGTCCGTATATTGCTGAATTACATCAAAGATTTGTATTTTGACATTGAGGGATCCCTCATCTATGCTT
>JAEDNR010000063.1 GCA_016302405.1 Oscillospiraceae bacterium | reverse complement strand
AATCGGGGGGGATTGCCACACCAGTGACATCGGTCACTGGTTCGCAATGACAGCTCTCTTTTTCTATGTGCTATTTGACGAAACCTTTCCTTAGTGAGACAGCCCCTTCGTGCATTCTGAATTTGCAGGGCCTCTCTCAGGCAAAGAACAGCAGGCTCACCCAGGTGACCACATTCTCGCCGTACTGAAATTCCAGGCCGAACTTTTCCAGCAGGGGGATCACGTTGATTCCCTGGCTCTCCACGCAGGGGTGCATGGCCCCCGGCATCCGGCAGGGCAGGCCGTCTAAGTAGGCGCACCGGGAGCAGATGGTGCAGGCCTCGGTGGAAAGGATAAAAGGCCGTACCCCCAGCTCCCGCATTTCGTCCCGCACCCGGTTTGTAAGCTTCTCGTGGGCCGGACGGGTGGCCAGGGTCTCGTCAATATTGCTGATGTCCGATACCTCGGTGACGCTTGCGATCATCAGGCACTCCGGGTAGCTCATGCACTTCTTCCTGCATTCCTCCACCGCCCCCACAGCAGGGGGGCACGCCCAAGTGGTACCGTACATGGGGCACTCGTGCTCACAGACCCACCGCACCCGGTCGGTAAATTCCAGCTCCCGGGGGTCAAAAAAGCCGTAGCTGTACAAAGGGAGCTCCGCAAGCCGTTCTTCCAGCGCCGCTTTATCCATACACTTTCCTCCTATCTTCTGTGTCCGTCCAGGAAATCCCCCAGGTCCGCCATGGCCCTTGACAGCACCTCCGGCTCCGGGAGCATCACGATCCGGAAGCGCAGGTCCTCGTGCCAATCGAAGCCCCGCCCCGGGATGACCAGAATCTTCTTCTCATGCAGGAACCGGAGGGCAAAATCCTGGTCCGATTCAAAGTCATACATCCGGGTATCGATGCCCGGGAAGATATAAAAGCACGCCCGGTTGGGAAGAAACCCCACGCCGGGAATCCTGCTCAGGCCCGCCACCGTGGCTCCGCGCTGCTCGTAGAGCCGCCCGCCGGGAAGGAGCATCGCCTCCGTACTGGCCGAATCCGCCAGGGCCGCCGGGATCACCAGCTGGGTCAGGGCGTTGCCGCACAGCCGCATGGCGGCAAGCTGCATCACCCCGTCCTTGATTTCCGCCAGGGCCCTGGCGGGGCCGGAGAACACCATCCAGCCGCACCGGAAGCCGCAGATGATGTGGGATTTGGAAAGGCCGTTGAAGGTCACGCAGGGCACATCCGGCACCAGGGCCGCCAGGGACTCCATAAGCAGGCCGTCCATGACCAGCCGGTCATAAATTTCGTCCGCCAACAGCACCAGGCCATGCTTTCTGGCAAGAGCGCCGATGGAAAGGAGCACCTCCCGGCTGTACACCGCGCCGGTGGGGTTATTGGGATTGATGACCAGGACCGCCTTGGTGCGGGGTGTGATCTTCTTTTCCATATCCGCGATGTCCGGGTTCCATTGGTTTTCCGGGTCGCAGCGGTAAAACACCGGCACGCCCCCGCCGATGAACACATTGTTGCTCCACAGGGAATAGCAGGGCGCGGGCACCAGAATCTCATCCCCGTCCCCTACCAGAGCGGTCATCAGCATGGTCACCGCCTCGCTGACACCGTTGCAGATAAAAATATCCTCCATGGTAATGTCCCGCAGGCCCCGGCTCCGGTGATAGCGGAGGATTGCCGCCCGAGCTTCCTCCATGCCCCGGACATCACAGTAGGGCACCGCCTCGTCCACATGCTCCGTAAGGGCAGTTCGGACGCTCTCCGGCAGGGTAAAGCCGAAGCTTGCGGGGTTTCCGGTATTGAGCTTCAGTACCCGCTCCCCCGCCGCCTGCATCCTGAGCGCCTCCACATACAGAGGCCCCCGAATATCGGAATGGATCTGGGAAATGCGGTTGGATCTGGAAATAGTCATTTTCTTTCCTCCCGGTTGGAAGTTTGTCCGTGAAAGGGATACCAAACAAAGGAAAAGCCGCTTAGCAGCTTACATTCTTGCACAGGATTATTATCATACCACATCCCGCGCGGTTTTTCCACTGGTATATCCCACAATTCTCCACAGTATTTTCCCCCAACCGGGAAAAAATAAAAAAAGTGCTTGATTTTACTGGCGGGACACGCTATAATGTGAAACTGTATGAACTACTGCGCAAGGAGGTGGAACCATGCCCAACATCAAGTCCTCTAAGAAGGATGTCCTGTCTTCCAAGATTGCCTACGAGAAGAACAAGGCTGATAAGTCCGCTCTGAAGACCTGCCTGAAGAAGTTTGAGGCCGCCGTCGCGGCCGGCAGCAAGCCCGAGGCCGAGAACGCCTACGCTCAGGCTGTCAAGGCCGTTGACCACGCGGCTGTCAAGGGTCTTCTGCACAAGAACAATGCTGCCCGGAAAAAGAGCAGCATGACTCTGAAGCTGAACAAGCTGGCCTGAATTCTCTGAAAATATCTCCTTCCGAGCGGTGCTTGGAGGGAGTTTTTTCATTATATATGTACTTTTGCTTATCGTCTTTGTTCAGCAGGCAGATAAATTAGAATTTGGCGAATTCCCAGAAATGCCTTGGCTCCCCCTATGGGGGAGCTGTCACGGCCTTAGCCGTGACTGAGAGGGCCCTCTCCGCCCCCTACGGGGGCACCTCTCCCATAGGGAGAGGCAAGGGCGGCTGCGCCGCCGGCCCGCGAAATTCCACTTTGCCGAACTACTGAATGAACCCAATCCGCTTTATCTCCCGTTTTCCCGCCGCTTTTTGGAAAGGAGGCGTTTTCCTATGGCCCGTCTGTCGGACCCCATTACCGTTCTGCGGGGCATCGGCCCGGCAAAGGCAAAGCTTTTTGCCGCCCTGAATATCTACACGCTGGAAGACCTCATCTGCCACTTTCCCAGAGGCTACGAGGACCGGACCAAGCTCATCCCCATCTGCGAACTGGAGCCGGACAAGCCCGCCTGCTTCCGGGCCATGGTCATGAACACCCCCCGCACCGCCCACATCCGCCAGGGTCTGGATCTGACCCGGGTCCAGGCGGCGGACACCACGGGACGGCTGACACTGACCTTCTTCAATTCCAAATACGCCCAGGAAAATCTGGAATACGGCAGGGAATACATTTTTTACGGCACCCTCACCGGAGACTATGCCGCCTACGGCATGACAAATCCGGTGTTTGAAGCCCCGGACTCCCAGCCCGTCACCACCCGCCGGGTGCTGCCCATCTATCCCCTTACTGCGGGGCTCACCAATGCCGCCATGCTCCGGGCGGTGAAGCAGGCTCTGGCTGTCTGCGATCCCCCTGCGGAAATCCTGCCGGGCCTCATCCGGGAAAAATATCACATTCTCCCGGCTCAGGAAGCCTACCGGGCCATTCACGAGCCCGCCGACATGCAGGAGGCGGAGCAGGCCCGGCGGCGGCTGATCTTTGAGGAATTTTTCGTCTTCTCTGCGGGGCTTTCTCTCATGCGGGCCACCCGTGCAGGAAAGCGGACAGCCCCCTACGAAAACCGGGACCTTTCCGATTTCTATGCAGCCCTCCCCTTTTCCCTTACCGGAGCCCAGCAGCGATCTATCGGTGAGATCCTGGCGGATTTCAGCCGGGGCACTCCCATGAACCGGCTGGTCCAGGGGGATGTAGGCAGCGGCAAGACCATGGTTGCCGCCGCGGCGGCGTTCTGTGCCATCCGCAACGGGCACCAGGCTGCCCTCATGGCCCCCACCGAGATCCTGGCAGAGCAGCATTTCGCCTCCCTTACCAGGCTTTTTGCCCCTCTGGGCATCACCGTGGGACTGCTCACCGGCTCCATGACCCCAAAGGAAAAACGCCAGGTTCGGGAAAAGCTCCTGGGCGGGGAAATTCAGATGGCAGTGGGCACCCACGCCCTGATCTCCGAAGCCACCCAGTTCCAGTCCCTGGGCCTCGTGATCACCGACGAGCAGCACCGCTTCGGCGTTGCCCAGCGCAGCCGCCTCAGCGCCAAGGGGGAAGACCCCCACCTGCTCGTCATGTCCGCCACCCCCATCCCCAGGACATTGGCCCTGCTGATGTACGGCGATCTGGAGGTGTCCATTCTGGACGAGCTGCCCCCGGGCCGGGAAAAGGTGGATACCTTCCTGGTGGGCGAAAGCTACCGGGCCAGGATCAATGCCTTTATCCGCAAGCAGGTCCAGGCGGGGCACCAGTGCTTTGTCGTCTGCCCGGCGGTGGAGGAAAACGATGCCCTGGATGTAAAATCCGCCTCGGTGTGGGCGGAGACCTTGCAGCAGACGGTCTTTCCCGACCTGCGGGTCTCCCTGCTCCATGGCCAGATGAAGGGCGCGGAAAAGGAAGCCGTCATGGCCGCCTTTGCCCGGGGGGAAGCGGATGTGCTCGTTGCCACCACAGTCATCGAGGTGGGCGTGGACGTGCCCAACGCCACGCTGATGGTCATTGAGGACGCGGACCGGTTCGGCCTCAGCCAGCTCCACCAGCTGCGGGGCCGAGTGGGCCGGGGCGGGGCCAAGAGCTACTGCATTCTCACCTCCCACAACCGGAATCCCGAGACCCTCCAGCGGCTGAAAGCCCTGTGCGGAACCAACGACGGCTTCAAAATCGCCGAGGAAGACCTGCGCCTGCGGGGCCCCGGTGACTTCTTCGGCTCCCGGCAGTCGGGCCTGCCCGCCTTCCGGGTGGCGGACCTCAGCTTCGATATGGGGCTTCTCAAGCAGGCCCAGCAGGCATCCATGGAGTGGATCGAATCCTCCGGGACTGCCGATACCCCCGAGGCCAACGCCCTGCGCAGCCGGGTATCCGCCCTCTTCGCCCGGTCGGAGGGGACGATGAATTGATAGTCAATCTGTGCTGATAAATTGGAATTTGTAGAGGTGAGCGCACGTCCCGAACAACACTGTCATTCCGAGCCAGTGCGCACACTGGCGTGGGAATCTCCATCGAATTCCGGGCTGCCCATCGTCATACAGACTGTTCTATCCTGCCACTTCCCGGAATTCATCCACGAGAAATGGTACTTCTATTCGGGAGATTGCCACACCAGTCTGAGGACTGGTTCGCAATGACCGGGAATTCGCCAAATTCCAATTTGTCTTCTTCCCGCGTTACCGCACTTTACGAAAGGACCCATTATGAAACAGCTTTTTTCCATTCTCATCGCCCTGTGCCTGGTGCTGCCCCTGGCAGTCCCGGCAGCCGCCGCGGAAAATGAAGGTGACCTTGCCGCGGGAACCATCGGAGATTTCACCTGGACCCTTACAGGAAACACCCTAACCATCTCCGGCAGCGGCGCCATGGAGGATTTTACCGAGGACGCCCCCTGGCTTCCCTACGCAAATCAAATTCAAAAGGTAGTCTTTACCGGCGGCGTGACCTACGTTGCATCCGGTGCCTTTGCAGACTTCGATACCATTACCGAGGTGGACTTCGGCGACGCCATGTATGAGCTGGGCAAACGCAGCTTCTATTCCTGCGACGGTCTGACGCGCCTGGATATGCCCGCCAGCTTCAAGGTCTTCGGGGAGGACTCCCTCCGGGCCTGCTCCAAGCTCACCGAGATCCACTGCCAGGGCCGCTTCCCCTCCTTCCGGCTGAACAGCCTCTGGGATACCTATGCCAAAATCTACTTTCCCGCGGACCGTCCCTGGTCCGTGGAGCTGATACAGCAGCTGGAGGAAGCCTTCCACGGCAGAATCGAGTTCCTGGCCTCCGACGGCACAGACCCCTATGTCCCCGCTGCCGAAACCGAGCCTGTCACGGAAGCCCCCACAACGGAAGTTACAGAAGAAACCTCGGCGCCCACGACGGAGGAAACAACCCAGGAAACCACCCAGGAAACCACCCAGGAAACGACCCTGCCGGTCACGGAGGAAACCCTCCCGCCTACGACCGTCCCTGCGGAAGCGGAAACCACCCTGCCGGAAACCACCGTTCCCACGGAAAACCCGCCTGCCGAAGCGCCCAGCCGCTATTCTCCCGTCACCCTGATCCTGGCGGCGGTGGTGATGGTGCTGTGCATCCTGGCAGCAGGCGTTCTCATCATCCGCTCCCACCGGGGCGGCAAATATCTGGACTGATATGGAATTAAACCATACAGCTCTCCACGAAGGACGGCTTTCCAGGATCCTCCGGGAGGAAATGGGGCTGTCCGCCGGGCTTATGAACCGTCTTAAATGGACGGGGGCCCTGAAGGTCAACGGGCAAAGCGTTCATACGGACTTTCCCGTCCAACCCGGGGACACCGTTACGGCGGTGGTGGAGGAAGAAAGCCCCGATTACCCGGCGGAGGATCTGCCCCTTACCATTTTATATGAGGATGACTTCCTGCTGGCGGTGGACAAGCCCCAGGGAATGCTCATTCACCCTTCCTCTGCCAGAAATACCGGCACCCTGGCAAACGCCGTCGCCGGGTACTACCGGCGCACCGGGAGCACCGGGGCCTTTCACCCCCTGACAAGGCTGGACCGGGACACCTTCGGCATTGTGCTTGTAGCCAAGAACGGCTACGCCTGCGCTCTGCTCCAGCGCTCCCGGCCCCGGAAAACCTACCACGCCCTGACCCTGGGAGGCCCGGCATCTGACAGCGGCATCATCGATGCCCCCATCGCCAGAAAGCCCCTGCCCAGCCTCCTGCGGGAGATTCGTCCCGACGGAAAGCCCTCCCGGACGGAGTACCGGGTGCTGGAACGGGGAGAAGCCCTCTGCCGCCTGGCCCTCACCCCCGTCACCGGAAGAACCCACCAGCTCCGGCTCCACTGCGCGTATATGGGCTTTCCCATTGTTGGCGATCCCCAGTACGGCTCTGCCGAGGCCCTTACCTGGGCGGAAAGGCTGGGGGTCTCGGGGCAGCAGCTGTGCGCCAAGCGTCTGGAGCTCAGCCACCCCGTTACCGGTCAGGCGCTGGTGCTGGAATCCGGGATGGATGTGCTGCCGGCATCCCGGCTTTAACCGGGATATTTTCTCATTTTTTTGGAAAAACTACTTGCAAAATGAAATTCCATCCGCTATAATTGTATCTCGTGGGCTTGCGCCCATGGTAAACCACACACCCGGGGATCGCGCACCCCAGTGCCCATTGGGCGGGCAGCGCGGGATGATCGGGGTGGAGGAAAATAACAAAAGGAGAAATGTAAAAATGGCTGTCGTATCTATGAAACAACTGCTGGAGGCCGGCGTTCACTTCGGTCACCAGACCCGCCGCTGGAACCCCAAAATGGCTCCCTACATCTACACGGAGCGCAACGGGATCTACATCATCGACCTGCAGAAGACCGTGAAGAAGCTGGAGGAGGCTTACGCCTTCGTCCGTGACCTGTCCGCAAACGGCGGCAACGTCCTCTTCGTCGGCACCAAGAAGCAGGCTCAGGACGCCATCCGTGAGGAGGCTGCCCGCTGCGGCGGTTACTATGTCAACGCCCGTTGGCTGGGCGGTATGCTCACCAACTTCCGTACCATGCGGACCCGGATCGACCGGCTGACCCAGCTGCGGAAGATGGAAGAGGACGGCACCTTCGCCATGCTGCCCAAGAAGGAAGTCATCAAGCACCAGGGCGAGATCGAAAAGCTGGAGAAGTACCTGGGCGGCGTGAAGGAAATGAAGAAGCTCCCCGCTGCTCTGTTTATCGTTGACCCCCGCAAGGAGCGCAACGCCATCGCTGAGGCCCGGAAGCTGAACATCCCCATCGTGGCCATCGTGGACACCAACTGCGACCCCGATGAGATCGACTATGTGATCCCCGGCAACGACGACGCCATCCGCGCCATCCGCCTGATCGCCTCCGCTATGGCGAGCGCCGCCATCGAGGGCCGTCAGGGTGAGGACGCTGCTGCCGAGGCTCCCGCTGCCGAGGCCGCGCAGGCTGAATAATTCCGCTTTTTAGGAGGATACGAAAATGGCTTTTACCGCACAGGATGTTAAGAAGCTCCGTGAAATGACCAACGTCGGCATGATGGACTGCAAGAAGGCCCTGCAGGCCACCGACGGCGATATGGACAAGGCTGTTGACTGGCTCCGGGAAAAGGGTCTGGCCAAGGCCGCCAAGAAGGCTGACCGCATTGCCGCCGAGGGCATGGCTTACGCCACCGTCTGCCCCGAGTGCGGCGTGGGCGCCGTTGTGGAGGTCAACTGCGAGACCGACTTCTGCGCCAACTCCGCTCCCTTCCGCGCTTTCGTGAAGGATCTTGCCACCGTGGTTATGAAGGACGCTCCCGCGGATGTGGACGCCCTGATGAACTGCACCTACCCCGGCTCCACCCTGACCGTCGCCGGGATTCTCCCCGAGAAGGTCATGGCCATCGGTGAGAACCTGCAGATCCGCCGGTTCGCCCGGTTCGACAAGAATGTTTCCGTTGCTTATGTCCACGCCGGCGGTTCCCACGGTGTTCTGGTGAACCTGGCTGTGGAGGGCGACGCCGATGTCACCGAGATCGGCAAGAACGTGGCTATGCAGATCGCCGCCATGGGCCCCAAGTACTGGGACAAGTCCCTGGTACCCCAGGATGTGGTTGCCCACGAGATGGAAGTCCAGGTCGCGCTCATGGACAACGATCCCAAGATGGCCTCCAAGCCCGCTCAGGTCAAGGAGAAGATCGCCGCCGGCAAGCTGAACGCTTTCTACAAGGAGATCTGCCTGCTGCAGCAGGACTTCGTCCGCGGCGACCTGTTCACCGGCTCCGTTGAGGGCTACATCGCCGACGCCGCCAAGAAGCTGGGCGTGAAGGTGAAGTTCGTGGACGCCATCCACTACGTCCGCGGCGAGGGCATCGAGAAGAAGGTTGACGACTTTGCCGCTGAGGTTGCCGCCCAGATCGCCGGCGCTCAGAAGTAATTTCTGACCTCTCCCTATTTCTGAATTTTCTGTAAACTCCTGCCCGAAACGGGCAGGAGTTCCTTTTTATTGATTGACTTTTCTTCCCAAAACAGATAAACTTACTATTTGTACACCTTTGGGCAGGGCTGTGCCCGGGGTCAGGTCATAGGCCGGATATATGTAATCGTTTTACACCTGGGCAGGTCGGTAGAGATTCCCACGCCCCCGGCTTCCCCGTCATTACGAACCAGTTCTCAAACTGGTGTGGCAATTCCCCGGTTAGTACCCGTCCTCAATGACGATGGGGATTCCCACACCAGTGACATCGGTCACTGGTTCGGAATGACCCGTAATTTGAAAACGCAGCCACTTATACGGCCACTCCACTGTCAACTGTCAATTGTCAACTGAAAAAAGGAGGCTTTCCCATGGATCACGGCGTGCTTTCCAAGGAAATGTTCTGCAAGGGCTACAACTGCGCCCAGGCGGTGGTGGCCGCCTTTCATGAGGAACTGGGAATGACGGAATCCGAAGCCGCCCGGCTTTCTTCCTCCTTTGGCGGCGGCATGGGCCGCATGCGGGAAACCTGCGGCGCGGTCAGCGGTATGCTTTTGGTTGCCGGGCTTCTCTGGGGCTACGGCACCCCGGGAGACGAGACCGCCAAAGCCGCCCACTACCGTCTGGTGCAGGAGATGGCGGCAAAATTCCGGGAGCGGACGGGGTCCCTTATCTGCCGGGAGCTCCTTGGAAATCCTCCCTCGGACCCCAACCCCACGCCCCGGACAGCAGATTTCTACAAAGCCCGGCCCTGTGCCGGTTTTGTCGCACTGGCGGCGGAAATTCTGGACGGGGAAATTGCCGAAAGATGCACCTGAAAGAAAAACCGCCGGCAGCTGCGGACAAAGGCCTTGTCCACAGCCGCAGACGATTTATCCTTAATCAGGGCTTAAGGCTATCGGCTTAAAGCCGCAAACAGATCATTTGAATTTGTAGGGGAGGCGTTTCGCCTCCCGCAGCAAGCGGGAAAATCACCCAAAAGGGTTGGGCGTAGCGGTAAATAGGCTGCTATGCAAAGGGACGGGAACCCGTCCCCTACGAAGAGAATCGATACCGAGTTCTCCGCCAAATTCCAATTTGTTTACCTGCTGCGTTAAGCCGATAACCAGATCAGGGTTTATATCACCGCGTAGATCCACTTGTACACCAGCCGACGGTACCAGGGCGCCCGGCGGAGCTTCCCCCGGCACCGCCGCAGATAGTCTTCAAAGGGCGCAAGCTCTTCCTCCGTAAGAACGTACTGGCTGAAGCTTGCCTTTTGGGCAGCCGCCAGGAGTTCCTCCGGGGGCTTTTCTCCCAGAAGCTTCGCGAGTTTTTCCGCGTCCTGCCACAGCACCAGGCAGCGCCGGCTGCCATCTCCCCGCCCTGCCTTTTGCCTGCTCAGGAACAGCCTGACCAGCCGCTGGAGCGCCAGTACGCCCAGGATGAAGGCCGCGAGCAGCGCCGCCTTTCCTGCCCGCGCCAGCCAGCTCAAATCCAGATTCCTGCTTTCCCGGGGCTGTTCCGGCTCCGAAGCGGTTGGGGCCGGCAGCGTTTCCTCCGGCTGCGATGTTTGCGTGGGCTGGGTTCCGGTTTCGGAAGCGGCGGGTTCCGTTTCCGATCCTTCCGGTGCGGCGGGCGTCGCGTCCAGAATCTGCCAGCGCTCTCCGTCATAGAATTCTGCCCAGGCGTGGGCCTGGTCCTCCGTCACGGTAGCCCACCCTTCCGCTTTGGTCTGGGCCAGATACCCGGTAACATACCGGGCTGGAATACCGGCTGCGCGCAGCAGCACCACCGCCCCGGTGGCGAAATGGACACAGTAGCCCGTATCGGCGCTTTCCAGGAACCACAGGGCAAAATCCGTTTCGTTTTTCGGCATGGCTTCGGTGTTTCGGTCATAGACCGCGCTGCCGCGCACAAAGTCAGCGATAGCCCGGGGGTTACCGTCCAGCAGGTCGTTTTCCGCAAGAATCCTCCCCGCCCGGGCCGCCGTTTCCTCCGGAAGCTGCAGGTAAGCGTCGTCAGGGCTGTCCGCAGCCGCCGCCAAAGCGCAGCGGAACATTTCATACACACCCAGCCGATCTCCGTTTTCCAGTTTTCCCCCGGTGAGGGTGACATTTGCCCCCGGATAGCAGGGTAAGAAAAGATTGGAAAAGCTTCCCGTAATGGCACGGATCCGCACCGTCTCCACCAGTCCCCCGGCACCGCCGTAGCGCTCCTGCCGGTCCGGGGTGCTCTCCCAGCCGGTACCGGTATACCGGTCATAATCCATGCCCCGCAGGTAAAGCGCTTCTTCATATTGGGCCATGACATACATCACAGGCTGCTTCCGGCTGTTCTGGGGGCCCATGGCCTGCAAATTGACCTTCTCCCTGGACGCCGGACGGAGGATGGTTTTGTTCTCCATGGTCTGCATCACCTGCTCCGGAAGCTGGGTAACCATTCCCGCGATTCTTTCCCGAAGCTCCACAGAGCGGTTTACATACCCCTCCCGGGGCACCGCCAGAAACAGTGCCAGCAAAAAAAGGCACACCGGCACCGCCGCCCGGGCCGCCAGACGGCTGCCCTGCCCGGCGCTTTCCCTGCGCACCCCGCCGGTAATCAGCAGCAGGATTCCCCCTGCCAAAAAAGCAAACAGCGGAAGCGTCCCCGGGACCGTGTCCGTCACCACGAGGCACAGCCCCAGCATCGGCGCGCCGGGAATCAGACCCCAGGCGGAGCTTTTCCGGCGGCACACCGCCCGACAGGTGCCCATGGTGGTGACGCAGCCCCACAGAGCCAGGGGCCCGTCCACGAAAGCCCCG
>JAEDNR010000007.1 GCA_016302405.1 Oscillospiraceae bacterium | reverse complement strand
CATGCGCCAGTAGCTCAGTTGGATAGAGTGACTGACTACGAATCAGTAGGTCGGGGGTTCGAGTCCCTTCTGGCGTACCAAAAAAGCAGATACCCGATCGCGGGTATCTGCTTTTTTGGTACGATGCGTGGAACTCGGAAGAGTTGCCCGTTATACACTCCATTTGCCGTGGGAGGAGGATAATCATGAAAACCATACTGTTCCAGGGAGATTCCATCACCGATGTCGGACGGGACCGGGACAATTTTTATGATCTGGGAAAGGGGTATCCTGTGCTGGTGGCCGGTCGTCTTGGTCTGGACGCGCCAGGGCAGTACCGTTTCCTGAACCGGGGTGTCAGTGGTGACCGGATCGTGGATATTTACGCCCGGATCAAGCGGGACATTCTGAACCTGAAGCCGGATGTGCTGACCATTCTGGTTGGGGTCAATGATGTATGGCACGAGCTGGAAATGCAGAATGGTGTCAGCGCGGAAAAGTTCCGTAGGATTTATCACATGCTTCTTACGGAAATCCGGGAGGCGCTTCCAAATACAAAAATCCTTCTCATGGAGCCGTATGTTATGGATGGACAGGCCACCCATGCTTATCTGGATACATTCACCGCGGAGGTAGCCAAACGAGCTAGGGCGGTACAGGAGGTGGCGGAGGAATTCGGACTTCCCTTCATCCCCTTGCAGCAGCCGCTGGAAGCTCTTTCCCAAAAGGCTCCCGCGGATTACTGGCTGGCGGACGGTGTTCATCCCAATATTCCGTTCCATCAGTATATCGCCGATCAGTTGGTTTTGAAAATTCGTGATGTGCAGCGCTGAGGCTTTGCCTTTTAAAACTGAGAAATTCTATTCCATGCAACACCACGGTGATTTCACCCGAGTGAAGTGTGGATTTCACGTTCGCAGGATAATGCATTCACCTAAAAGTTAGGTTCATTAAAAAAGCACCCGCAAGGGTGCTTTTTTCTGCAAAAAACGACAAAATGGAGGAGAAAGGGAAAAGAACAACCAAAAGAAGTGTAAACAGTCTCTGATTCATTTTCATATTTATATCTGCTCATGTATTTCGAACAAAACATAATTTGGTGATATATCGCTTACGCGATATGATATACAGCAAATTCTGTATGGTAACATATTATAATTGTGATACGGTTTCAAATAGTTTCATAGGGTTTCACTTTCTTGAAACCCTTCAAATTATTGTCCGTCAGGAATAGGTTGCCGGGCTTGTCCGTGTATTTCCACAGGTTGCAGACGAGGGTGGCATGCTGGCCCTTTTTGACAGAATACCCCAGGCGTTTCCACTCCTGGAACGTATGAAAACTCTCGGCGGCAAGCTCGGCGGTGATAATGTCATCCGCTGTCTCGGTGCTGGATTCATCCATCACAACAGAGAAACCAGCACGGCGGGTAGAAATTTGTTCCGGGGTGTAGGTTGCGCTGACCAGCTGGGCCAGCTGTTCGGGGCTGAATGTAGCCTTAACGGTCTCAAAAATGATTTCGTTGTTTGTCATGGTTATTACCTCCGTTTTTTTGAAGTTGAAATTTGAATTAAACTGTGTTATAATTAATTCAGGTTCACCCGGCGGCAGGTCGCCGGGCTTGCCTTGATTAAATAGGCTGGGGGGCTTTGCGGGCGTCCGGCCTATTTTTTATGCCTGAATCTTTTTCTGTCGCACAATCTCGGCGGCTTCAGAGACAGTTTTTGCTTTTGCCTCTATCAGCTCGGCGATTGCTTCCAGAAACTGGTTCAGTTCCGGTGCCGTCATTTCGTCCATCCTTTCCCCTCCTGCTGGTTATTCAGCTTTGGCGTTTGCCTTGGCTGTGAGCAAATAATAGCACTCATGAGTGCATTTGTCAAGCACTCATGAGTGCTTTCTACGTTTTCAACAAAATGCACTGTTGCGTGTTGTGCAAATTACACTGTTGCGTGCTTCCCGTGGACATGATATAATTACTGAAAAGAGGTGATATAATGCCGGTGAACGAATCCAAAAGAAGAAACAACGATAACTACAACGCAAAATGTGACACGATCCAAATCAGGCCTATAAAAGAAAAAGGCGCAATGATTCGCCGTGCAGCTTCAAACGCAGGGCAGAGCCTGCAAGGATATATCTTGCAAGCTGTGTTCGAACGGATGGAGCGGGACGGAGAAAGCGGAAAATGAAAACGGCCCCCGGGGAATAACCCTGGGGGCCTTTGATATGCGCATGAATGCGGGATATATTATCCTGGGCCTGCACCGATCCGAACATGACAACGGCGGGAATTGCTGGGACATATCCAGCAAAAGCGGACGCAGTACCAAGCATTCGTGATTCTGTCTTTACCGGATACATTCGCGCCCACGCGCGCATACACGCTACCCGCGCTACCAGAATTCGCGCGCGAATCAATATACGCGTGCGTGCGCGCGGATATAAGGTACTGCGCGCGCGTACGCGAAGCCTGCGGCGCCGGTGAGCCCAAAATTCATCTAGTTTTTACGTAAAATTTATGGATTTCATTCATCTTTTCTCCATGCGATTTATCAGATTCATAAAATCAAAAAAAGTAGGTGTGCCAACGAAAAACACAAAATCGGCAATACCCAATATAGTACGCTTAAAACATGAAATCATGTCCTCTAATTATTTCATGTTTAGAAGTACAGGGAAATTCTGTGCTTTCATAATTGAGTTGCAAATTTCACGTGTCTGTAGTTTAACTCGTCTGAAAGCAATATGATTATAAATTAAAAAAGAGAAGCGCCTGCAATCAAGCAAGCGCTTCTCTTTTATGAGAGCTTTAAAACAAACACAAAGACAGAACCAACATAATAGATGGTTGCATCGTTCGCCTGGCTCTCTTTTGGTGGACCTGAAGAGACTCGAACTCTCGACCTCTCGGATGCGAACCGAACGCTCTCCCAGCTGAGCTACAGGCCCATTTCGTATCCTTTTGAACTGCCAGAGTATTATAACGCGGAGAAAGGAGAAAGTCAAGGAAAAAGATTTCTGACAGAGAAAAAACAGGCAGCCTTTTTGGGGCTGCCTGCGAAAAAATTCAGAAAGCGAACTGGAACGCGCAGAATGCGGCGTAAATCACAAGAAGAGCAATGCCTTGCCAGCGATGCAGCTTTTTGGTTGCGAGAGCGGGCACGCACAGAAGGAGCATAACCGTGAGCATCAGAGGAATATCCAAAACAAGGGATGCGTTGTGCCCCAAAAGCATCTTTCCCACAGGCACATCAAAGGGGGCCAGGGTGACGGAGACGCCGGAAACCATGACCAGATTGAAAACATTCGCGCCGATGACATTGCCGATACCCAGATGGGCGTGTCCTTTTTTCAGGGAAGTGATGGTGGTCACAAGCTCAGGAAGACTGGTGCCCAGGGCGACAAAGGTAAGGGCGATCACAGTTTCAGGAACGCCAAGGGCCTGGGCGATTTTGGTGCCGTGCTCCACGAGCAGGTCCGCGCCCCAGGCAATGAGGGCAGCACCCACGACGAGCAGTGCCAGTTCCTGCCAGAGCTTGCGTTCCTTCTCCTCGGTTTCTTCTTCGCTTTCCACGCTGTCCGGATTTTTCATACCCTGCCGGACGGTGAGGATCAGATAGACGACACAGATAACCAGCAGGATGATGCCAACGCTGCGGTCAAACCTGCCCATGACATAAGCGGAGAAGCAGTAGATGGCTGCGCTGCCAAAGAAGAAGAGGACCGGCATCTTCAGGGACTTGGTGTTGACCGGTCCGGGATTAAAGGCAACGGAGATAGCGGCGATCAGAGCTGTGTTGCAGATCACGGAACCAATGGCATTGCCGTAGGCCATTGCGCCCTGACCAAGGAGGGCACCGGTGGTGGATACCATAACCTCCGGCAAGGTTGTTCCGATGGAAACCACGGTTGCGCCGACCACAATGTCCGGCAGATGGAACCGGCGGGCAATTCCGGTGGCTCCGTCCACGAACCAGTCGCCGCCCTTAATAAGCAGAACAAGACCCAGGGCAAACAGAAGAACGGATACGAGCATAGTTGACACTCCTTTTTTCTTACCGGGATCAAACCGGATAATCACAACCGTATAGGGAAAAAGAAAAACCCGACCACTTCCAAACACCGGAAATGTCGGGCAAATAAGCCCCGAGGCACTCACGGACAGCCGGAAAGCAAATCACATGAGTCTTGCAGTATGGCGGCGGGCCAGGTCCGCAGGGACCGGGAATGTTGACCAGCCGCGCGTGAAAAGCGCCTGCTACTCCCTCATAGGCTATATTCTTTTTTCCAATACTACCATAAAAAGCCGGGAAAGTCAATACCTTCCCGGCTTTAAAATCATTTCAGCGTTTAATCGCGTATTCCACCGGCGTATCTGCAGGCAGATCCAGCAGGTACGGATGAGTCAGCAGTTCCTTGACAAGGGCAACGGTGCCGGAATAGTAATAGCCGTCGCCGATCCGCTCATCCAGGGTGATACCCAGGGGCAGTACCTCGTGGAGAACACCCTCACCGCCGTCGGGGTAGTCCATTTTCCAGTACTTTTTGCCGACAACAATAAAGCAGGAATTGGTCCCCCAGTTTACAAGATGGTGGTAGCCGCCCTCCAGGCCGATGGAGCCCAGATTGCTCAGGAAAATGGATGCGTGATTGGGATCCGTGCCGATCAGGGCCTGGGGCGCCCAGCCGTGCTTATCCAGCCACAGGACAGTATTGATGATCAGATTAATGCCCCACTGAGGGAGCTTGGAAATAATATTCATGGCCCCGGAAGAGGTGTCCAGAACGTCATCCCGGCGGGTGGTGTGGATCACATTCATGATCTTCTGGTGGTAGCTGTCCATGGTTTCCTTATCATCAAAGGTAAGAAAAGCCAGACCTTCCTCCGACTTGTCATCGAAATGCTTTTTAACCACGAAGGCGACCGTCAGTTCGTTACGCTGGTAGACCTTATGGTTGCAGATAAACCGGTTCATTCTGGGGCGCAGAACAAATGCTTTGGCGATGGCGGCGCTTACCACATGGAAGAATGTGTATTTGTCCTCCGTGCGTCCCGCGTTCTTCTTTTCCAGGTACGCATACAAAGGAGCGAGGTCTACTTCCACATTGATGTAAGCTTCATTGTCCGCCCGGTTCGGCATAATTCCGGGCATGATGCGGTTGAGCGGCGGAAGATCCTTCAGCCACACGGCATCAGAACGGTCTCCCCATTTTCTTTTTCCTTTCATAAAAAACCTCCGTGACGGTTTTTAAAATTGAAACGCTCCCATTATATCAGACCGCAAACAAAAATGCAAATTGCTTTTGACATTTTCCGCTTTTCAAACATGTTATGATGGTGAGCACGGGAGGGAAGACCATGAAAAAGACCTGGCAGGAAACCCTGCACGCAATTTGGATGGGAATGGCTGTCCCGGGGCTGATCCTCGCAATCCTGGTGATGTTCTGGGAGAAGGACAAGCCAGAATCGAATACAGAACCAGAGACTCTGGCCGCTCCTGTTTCCCTTTCTGTCCTTGTCCGGTGGCCGGACGAGGGGGTGGAGCAGATGGATATGGACGAGTATCTGACCGGTGTGGTGCTGGCGGAAATGCCCGCTTTTTTTGAACCGGAGGCGCTGAAAGCACAGGCAGTCGCAGCCAGAACATACGCCAGGAAAGCAGCCGTGACAGGCGGAAAGCATGGGGATGGCAGCGTATGTACCGACTATACCTGTTGTCAGGCCTACCTGTCTCCGGAAGAATACCTGGAAAAAGGCGGTATTCGTGATGATATTCAGAAAGTGCGCTCTGCAGTGCTGGATACCTCCGGTTATGTGCTTACGTATAACGGTGAATTGATCGAAGCGGTTTATTTTTCCTGCTCCGGGGGAAAAACCGAGGATGCTGCGGCGGTATGGGGAACGGATTACCCCTATCTGCGCTCAACAGACAGCCCAGGGGAGGAAGGTGCGGCGTTTTATTCGGACACAAAGGTGTTTACGCCGGAGGAATTTGAGAATGCTCTGGGTATCGTGCTCAGCGCCGAGCCGGCGCAATGGTTCGGGGAAGTGACACGCACGGCTGGGGATGGCGTGGACACTATGGAAATCGGCGGTTTAAAATTCAGCGGGGTGGAACTGCGTACTGCTCTGGGCCTGCGCTCCACTGCGTTTACGATTACGGTACAGGAAAATATGATTCAAGTCGAAACCCTTGGATATGGGCACAGAGTTGGCATGAGCCAGTATGGAGCGGACGCGATGGCTGCGGCCGGTTCAGATTATCAGCAGATACTCAGTCACTATTACCCGGGAACGGTCCTGGAAAAATGTTTGCAGGAAGGCGGATAATATTGCAAATCTTGCCCCAGTGTGATAAAATAAGCAAAAGCCAACAATTACCGTGGTAAATACCGGATCATAATTGGTGGTTATCCATAATTGCTGAACAAAAAAGAAAAGGGGGCAGATATATGCTTTTAAGGATTGACGGACACTGTGTGGAACCGCAGCCGGAGCAGTCCCTGCTGCAGATTGTGCGGCAGCTTGGACTGGATTGTACCAGGCTTTCCGACCGTCCGCTTGCAGCAAAAATTGCCGGTGAGGTTTTTACGCTGAACTATATTCCCGTACGGCAGAAAGATGTGGATCAGGATCGTCCGTCCATGCGCCGGGCGATGGCGGCTTCCGGCGGAGAGGTCCGGCTGCTCCGTTATGGTGACGAAGCGGGAAAAGAAGCGTATATCCGTACCGCGCAGTTTGTGATCTTTCTGGCCCTTCGTCAGCTCTGGCCCAACGCCCGTGGGATGGTGAGCTGCACGCTGGGCTCCAGTGTCTTTATTTCCGTGACGGGAGCGGAGGATTTCTGCCTGGAAAAACTGAAGCAGAGAGTCCGGGCGTTGGTTCAGCAGGACATTCCTCTGATCCGCCGCAGAGTGCCGCTTTCCCAGGCAATTGAGCAGTTCCGCTTTTCCGGGCAGGAGGATAAGGCAAGGCTTCTTTCCTGGCGCAGTGTGGATTATTTTGATGAATATACCTACGGGGATTTTGCCGACTATTACTATGGAGAAATGGTGCCGTCCACCGGCTATCTGACTGTGTACGATATACTTCCCGCGGAGGGTGGGTTCCTGTTCGTCTATCCCGACGATCAGGATCCCAATGTCACCGCGCCGTTCCGGGAGATGCCTCATTTCTTCAGCGTTTTTTCCGAGGGAGAGCGTTGGTGTGAACTGATGGAGTGCGCTACCGTGGCGGATCTCAATGATCTGACCGCTTCGGGAAGAATCCGGGAACTGATCCGGGTCAATGAGGCGCTGCACGAAAAGCGTTTTTCACAGGTGGCGGATATGGTCTGCCAGCGGGAGGCCAAGGTCGTCATGCTGGCAGGACCAAGTTCCTCCGGCAAGACGACCTCCGCTAACCGGTTGGCGACCCAGCTTCGGGTCCATGGGAAAAAGCCTGTTCTTATGAGCCTGGATGATTATTATATAGACCGGGACAAAATCCCCGTGGGACCGGATGGAAAACTGGATCTGGAGCATATCAATACCATTGACACGGAGCTTTTCCGCAGCCAGATGCGTCAGCTTCTGGAGGGCGAAGAAATCCGCTTGCCCAGCTTCAATTTTGTAACAGGCAAGCGGGAATGGACAAAAAAGTATCTGAAGCTGGACGAAAAGAGTGTCATTATCGTGGAGGGCCTTCATGGGCTGAACCCCGTTATGCTTCCTGAGAATGTGGAAAAGCACCTGTTATTCCGTCTCTATGTCAGCCCGCTGCTTCCTCTCAACCTGGATGACCACAACCGGATTCCCACCAGCTATCTGCGGCTTCTGCGCCGAATTGTCCGGGACTATGAGACCCGGGGTTCCTCCGTGCAGAGAACCCTTGCCATGTGGGATTCTGTCCGCCAGGGGGAAAAACGCTGGATCTTCCCGTTCCAGGAGAATGCGGATGTGATTTTTAACAGTTCCTCCCTTTATGAGCTTGGGGTTCTGAAAAAGCATATTTTTCCGCTTCTGACCGCTGTCCAGCCGGAGGACGCGTGCTACGAAGAGGTGCGGGGAATCGTTAAGATCCTGAACTTTGTATTGGAGGCCGATGTGGATGATGAGATCCCGCCTACGAGCCTTGTCCGGGAGTTTATTGGCGGAAACAGTTTCTATCGTTAAAAATGGTTGTGTATTGCCATACAGAAAAGCGGCAGCCAAAAGGCTGCCGCTTTGCAAACAAAGGGAATCGGTTTTATCCCGCAACAACGGGGGGACAAGGATACTTCAAAATCAGGGAGAACAGCAGACACAGGAAGATAGCCCCGAAACCCGTGACCATCCACAGGCTGCGGCGGCGGAACAACTCCTTGGTAATAAAAAGCCAGACCAGCGCAAGGATGGAGACGATAAAAACGAGAACGGTTGCGATTACCTGCACAACAGTCCATCCCTTGCCAGCAAAGACCAGATAGAGCACAAACGCAAGCGCGTCGCCTGCCATGACCTTGGTCATTAAGCTTTCGAATTCACGATACCGGTTGCGCCTTGCCATGATGGATCCCCTCCGCTAAAACTCTTGTGCATATCTTAACACATCCTGTCGAAAAATGCAATCTTTTTGGAGAGAAAGCTTAAAATTTTTCAAGACGCTTGCGCTTATGGGAAAAGAATGGTATAATACCACCAAATTGTTGGATTCGGAAAGAAAAGGGAGCCGTTATGTCAGAACCCCAATATCGTCTTGAGGGGATCGTCCATACCCGCAGCGAGGAAATGGAGGATTTTGAAGGCCCGCTTGACGCCATTTTTCTTCTGCTGAGCAAAAATAAAATCGAAATTCAGAATGTGTCCATTACAGCTATCCTGGAACAGTATCTTGCCTATCTGGACGAGATGAAGCGGCTGGATATGGAGATTGCCAGTGAGTTTATTACCATGGCATCCCATCTGATGCTCATTAAAACGAAAATGCTTCTTTCTGCCGCGGAGCAGCAGGAGGCGGAAACGGAGCTGGATCTTCTGCGGCAAAGCCTGATGGATCGCCGCCGGAAAGAAGCGATGGAGCAGATCCGCGGGGCAGTTTCTGTTTTGGAGCCCCGCAATGAAATCGGACGGTGTCTGTTTACAAAGGAGCCGGAGCCCCTTCGCAGGGATCAGAAGTATCGCTATCAGCATGATATTCTGGATATATACCGCGCCCTGGATACGATTGCCCAGCGCCAGGGCCGTCAGCTTCCGCCGCCAGCGGATAATTTCCGTGGCATTGTCGGCAAGGAGCGCTACCCTGTTTCCCGGAAAGCAGGCGAGGTCCTTCGAAGCCTTCTTCTGCGG
The DNA here is from genome assembly GCA_016302405.1 of Oscillospiraceae bacterium. GTDB lineage: Bacteria > Bacillota > Clostridia > Oscillospirales > Oscillospiraceae > Faecousia. Next base: position 36,525 of record JAEDNR010000007.1, on the reverse strand, counting down.
GGGGTGGAGAGACTGAAAAACCTGTTCCGCAACAGCAGAAGTCGGTCCGAGATCGTAGCCACTTTCCTTGCCATTCTGGACCTGTGCAAGACCAATTCCGTAACCTTGGAGGATGACCTGTCCGGGGAGAATCCCAAGGTTCGGCTTCTGAACCGGAAACAGCCCACCACGGAGGAGATGACCTGATGGAACAAGAAGATCTGGAACGTGCCATTGAGGCTATTCTGTTTGCCGCCGGAGAACGGGTGGAGCTGTCAAGACTGGCTTTTGCTGCCGACGTAACCCCGGAGGCGGCGGAGAAAGCCGTGAACGCGCTGGCAGACCAGTATGCTTTTCAGCGCCGGGGCATCCGGATCCTTCGTCTGGAGGATGGCTATCAGATGGTTTCCTCCGGAGAAATGGCGGATTACGTGACCAAAGCGCTGGAGACCAGAAAGCCTCCGAAGCTTTCTTCTTCCCAGCTGGAAACCCTGGTGATCGTCGCGTACTATCAACCGGCTACCAAGGCTATGGTGGAGCAGATCCGGGGCGTGGACAGCTCGTATTCTATTTCTGCGCTTCTGAATAAGAAACTGATCGAGGAGGCCGGGCGGCTGAATGTTCCCGGAAGACCTATTCAGTACCGGACGACACCGGATTTTCTGCGTACCTTTGGACTTTCCTCATTGGAGGAGCTTCCCGAGATCGAAAAGGTTTCTTTCAGTGAGCCGGAGATGATCCCGGAGGAGACGGTCGGGGAGGGGCGCTGATGGGTTGGCTGATTGCCCTTGGGGTGCTGGTTTTTTTAGCAATTCTTCCGTTGGGTGCCTCGGTACGGTATGATTCTGAAGGCGTGCTGGTCCGCCTGATCGCTGGCCCGGTGAAGATTACCCTGTTTCCCAGGGCGAAGAAAAAGAAGTCCCCCCGGAAAGCGGGACAGGAAAAAGAACAGAAAAAGGAAAAGAAAACACCTGCCTCCGAAAAGCCGGATTCTCCTGCGCGGACGGAAAAACCGGACGGAAAAGCACAGCAGAAGCAGAAGTCTGGCGGACCATGGACGGACTTTCTTCCTCTGGTAAAAGTCGGGCTTGATATGCTCGGCGCCTTTCGGCGGAAGCTCCGTGTCAATGTGCTGGAACTGAAGCTGATTATGGCGGGGAATGATCCCTGTGACCTGGCGGTAAACTATGGAAAGGCATGGGCCGCGCTGGGGAATCTGCTTCCCAGGCTGGAGCGGGTGCTTGTGATAAAAAAACGGGATCTGGAGGTGGAGTGTGATTTCACCGCGAATGAGACCCTGGTAACCGCGCGGCTGGATCTTACGATCACTCTAGGCAGGCTGCTTGCTCTGGGTGTCGTGTACGGCATCCGTGCCCTGATAACATTTTTGAAAATCAAGAAGAAAAGAAAAGGCGGTGCAGTGAAATGAGTCAGAAGCTTCCCAATATGCTGGAAAGTACCATTCAGAAGATCAAGGAAATGGTAGATGTGAATTCTGTGATCGGGACACCCATCACAACACCGGATGGGGTGACCATTATCCCGGTGTCCAAGGTCAGCGTTGGCTTTGGCGGCGGTGGTTCGGATTTTACAACCAAGTCCTCCCGCCCCGGTGAGGATAATCCTTTTGGCGGCGGCGCCGGCGGCGGCGTGAAAGTGACCCCCATCTGCTTTTTGATCGTAAAGGACGGCACGGTACGGATGATGCCGGTTGCGGAGCCTGCGAGCACCACTGCGGACCGGATCGTGGAAATGGTGCCGGATACCCTGGACAAGATTTCTGCTTTTATTGATTCCAGGACGGAGAAAAAAGCAGAATAAATTTGTTCCTTTCCGGGAATGATTTTCCCGGGTGAGGAAAATGAAACGAGTTTTCGCCGGAACGGCGGCTACATTGCTGGCCGCCGTTCTGTTTTTGCCGCTGCGGGCCGGGGCAGTCAGTGCCAGAAGTGCCTATGTTCTGGACGCAGTAAGCGGCAGAGTCCTGTTTTCGCAGAATCCGGACCGTCGGAGCCTGATTGCCAGCACTACCAAAATTATGACAGCACTGATTGTCTGTGAGCAGTGTAACGTATTGGACCGTATGCGGATCCCCAGGGAAGCGGTTGGGATTGAAGGCTCCTCCATGTATTTAAAAGAGGGAGAGGTGCTTACCCTCCAGGAGCTTCTGTATGGGCTGATGCTGTCCTCGGGAAACGACGCGGCAGTGGCGCTGGCCATTTACTGCGGCGGAACTGTGGAGGGCTTTGCTGAACTCATGAACGACAAGGCCCGTGTGCTTGGCATGACAGGAACCCATTTTGAGAATCCCAACGGACTGGACAGCCCCGGACATTATTCCACAGCCCGGGATCTTGCTGTCCTGGCAGCTTACGCTATGGAGAATCCTATTTTCGCCAAAACCGTATCCACCAAAACTGTCTGCGCAGGAAACCGGGCGCTGCGAAATCATAATAAACTGCTTTGGATGCTGGAAGGCGCGGATGGAGTAAAGACCGGATACACAAAGGCTGCTGGAAGGATCCTTGTATCCAGCGCGACGCGGGATGGGCGGCGTTTGATTGCGGTAACTTTGGACGATCCAAACGACTGGCAGGATCATCAGGCGCTTCTGTGCGACGGTTTTTCTCGTTTTGCACTGGAGAAGCTTGTGTGTGCGGGAGATCAGGTTGGAACTGCAGAGGTTATCGGCGGGGAAATTACCCAGGTTCCTGTTATTGCGGGGGAAGACTTTACCTATTCCGTTGCGCCGGAAGAAAACCCGCAGCTTATGCTTTCCGCGAGAGGTCCTGTGTTTGCGCCGGTGGCTGAGGGAGAGGAAGCGGGATTTGCCTATATCCTGATCGAGGGAAAGGCTGTCGGCAAGGTTCCGGTTGTCTACGGACGGACATCGGAGCAAAAACAGGAGGAACCTGAGCGTCCGTTTTGGAAGTTCTGGGAGAAGCGCCCTGCGAGGAATCAGACCGAAGATTCCCTGCAGGATGCGGTCAATAAAGACGATTGACGAAGGGAGAAAATACCATGCGGGAGCGGCTGCAAAAGATTCTTTCTTCCCGGGGGATCGCGTCCCGCCGGGAGGCAGAAAAAATGATCCTGAGCGGTCTTGTCACCGTAGATGGTGTACCGGCATCTCTGGGAGATACGGCGGATCCGTTGGAAAACCGAATTGAGGTGGACGGAAAACCGTTGCCCGGAAATGGGCCCCGGATATATCTGATGCTGAATAAACCCCGGGGCTATGTTACGACCCTGTCCGATGAAAAGGGGAGGCCCAATGCTGCCCAGCTTGTGGCCGACTGCGGCGTGCGGGTGTACCCTGTGGGCAGGTTGGATATGAACTCGGAGGGGCTTCTCCTGTTTACCAATGACGGAGAACTTGCCAACCGGATCATGCATCCATCCGGAGAAGTTGAGAAAGAATACGAAGTTAAGGTGCGGGGGTATCATCCCGGAAGCGAAGCTCTGCTTGAACGTCCTATGGAACTGGACGGCAGACCGATCCGAAAGCCCGGGGTTACGCTTATGCAAGCTTCTGAGCAGACTGCCAGATTTCGGATCACGATCCATGAGGGCAGAAACCGGCAGATTCGCCGGATGGCTCAGGCCGCGGGGCTGGAAGTGGTCCGCCTGAAACGCATCCGGGAGGGAAAGCTACGGCTGGGAGACCTGCCTGCCGGGAAATGGCGCTATCTGACGGAGGAAGAGGTTTCCTTTCTTCGAAATACATAGCGCGGAATCCGCGTGCCGGTGAATGCATGGAAAAAAAGTCCCATTTTCTCTTGCAATATTTTCTCGTTTTTGGTAGTATTGGGGAGGAAAAAATCTTGGGTGGTGGATAATAATGAAAACAGACATCTTTACCCTCCTGCAGGAAAAGGCTCCTGAATTTTCCAAGGGACAGCGCCGCATTGCCCAGTATATTCTGGATGCTTATGACAAGGCTGCCTTTATGACTGCCAACCGCCTGGGAAAAACGGTGGGGGTTTCGGAATCTACAGTTGTCCGCTTCGCAGTTGACCTGGGCTTCGACGGCTATCCCAGCATGCAGAAAGCCATGCAGGAAATGGTTCTGAACCGCCTGACTTCCGTTCAGCGCATTGAGGTTGCCAATGACCGTCTGAAAGATCAGGATGTGATTTCCACCGTACTCCATTCCGATATTGAAAAGCTCCGCCAGACGGAGGAGACGGTAGACAGGGAAGAATTTGCCAGCGCGGTGAATGCCATCCTGAAAGCAAAGCGGATTTATATTCTCGGCGTCCGTTCTGTGGCGCCTTTGGCGAATTTCCTCGGCTATTACCTGAACTATATGTTTAATAATGTGCATGTGATCTCCGGTATGAGTACCGGGGAGATGTTTGAGAAAATTGTCGGTGTGAATTCTGACGATGTGGTCGTTGCTTTCAGCTTTCCCAGGTATTCCGCGTCCACGACCAAGGGTGCCCGGTACTGCCGCTCTACAGGCGCAACGGTCATCGGCATTACGGACAGTATTCGTTCCCCTCTGGGGCAATGCTGTGAGCATGTGCTGATTGCCAAAAGCGATATGCTGTCCCTGGTTGACAGCCTTGTGGCACCTTTAAGTATTGTGAACGCGTTGATCGTTGCGATTGCCGCGAAACGGGAGAAGGAATTGAGCCGCACCTTCGAAAACCTGGAGCATATCTGGGATGAGTATAATGTCTACGAGAAGCAGGTAAAGGAAGATGAAGTATGACGGCATTGTGATCGGCGGCGGCCCCGCCGGGATGATGGCAGCCATTACCGCCGCGAAGCTCGGAAACCGGGTTCTGCTCCTGGAGCGGAACGGCAGGCTGGGAAAAAAGCTGCTGATTACCGGCAAGGGACGGTGCAATGTGACCAATGACTGTACTGCCCAGGAGGTTTTGCAGAATGTGCCCAGAAACGGGCGGTTTCTGTTCAGCGCAATGACAGCGTTTGCGCCGGAGCAAACAAAAACCTTTTTTGAAAGCCGCGGATGCCCTTTGAAAACGGAGCGGGGAAACCGGGTTTTTCCTGTGTCCGACCGTGCACAGTCCATTCTTTCCTGCCTGGAAAAAGAGCTTCACAGCAACCGGGTTTTCGTATGCGGGGAACGGGCAAAGCGGATTCTTACGGAAAACGGGCGTGTTACCGGCGTGGATGTGGGAGAAAGGCAGTATAGTGCGGATTGGGTAATCCTCGCAACCGGCGGTGTTTCCTATCCCGCCACCGGCTCAACGGGGGACGGCTTTTTGCTGGCCCAGGCCCTGGGACATACGGTGATTCCGCCGGAGGGGAATCTCGTTCCTCTGGAGTGTGCCGGAGAGGACTGCCCGGGTATGCAGGGCTTATCCCTGCGGAATGTGGGGGTCCGTCTTCTCAATAATCGAGGGAAGGTCCTTTATCAGGATTTCGGGGAACTGCTGTTTACCCACTTCGGTGTGTCCGGCCCCACAGTTCTCAGCGCAAGCTGTCACCTTAAAGGGGAGGGGTGCCGACTGGTGCTGGATCTGAAGCCGGCGCTGGATGAGGGAAAGCTGGATGCCCGCATTCTCCGGGATCTGGATACTTACCGCAACCGGTCGATGGAAAACGCCCTGACTGATCTTCTGCCCAGGTCCATGATCCCTGTGGTCCTGCGGCGGCTGGAGATTCGTCCTGACCTGCAGGCAAATGCCCTGACAAAGCAAAAACGCAGGGAGCTGGTGGCTTTGGTTAAAAACTTTTCCCTGGATATTACTGGAAAACGCCCGGTGGCGGAAGCCATTATTACCTCCGGCGGTGTCAAGGTTTCGGAAATTGACCCGAAAACCATGGAGTCCAAGCTGATTTCCGGCCTGTATTTTGCCGGAGAAATCATCGACTGCGATGCCTACACCGGCGGTTTTAACCTGCAGATCGCCTGGGCTACCGGGTATTCGGCTGGAAAGAACGCTTCCGAAAGGTCGGGAAATCCTGCCTGATGCCTGGCAGAATGCCTGATCCTGCAGCGGCAGGGGCTTTTCCCTGTACGGTTTGAAATCAGCCATTGACAAAAGCTAAGTCCTGTACTAAAATAGCGTGGGAATACCTGAAAGAGACGAGTTGGAGGGATTAACCATATGTATGAGAAACTTGTAAATTACGCTGCAAAGCAGCTTGAGCTGGATGCTTCCGAGATCACGCCGGACAGCACATTTGAGAGCCTGGGTATTGATTCTCTTGACATCGTGGAGATGATTATGGATCTGGAGAGCGAGCTGGGCGTTGAACTGGATATGGAGGATCAGAAGATTACCACGTTCCAGGAACTGGCGGATTTTATCGAGTCCAAGCTGAACTGAGTTTTTAATTTAACAACAACTTGTTATGGCTGACCGGCTTATAACAAGGTCGCACTAGTCGGGGAGTTAGCGGTGCCCTGTACCTGCAATCCGCTACAGCAGGGATGAATTCCCACACCCGAGTAAGCTTCTGTGCCGTCTGGCCTGTGTAAGTGGTGTTGATAGATCGGTCTTGCGCAACGGGATCCCGTGAACCATGTCAGGTGGGGAACCAAGCAGCATTAAGCGGACCTTCCCGTGTGCCGCTAAGGCTTCCGATCTTGAGCCGGCTGCACAGATACCGGGCACAGGGCTCATTCAAATGTGGGTGTGCGATCTTGTTATGGGCCGGTCTGTATCTTTCTTTGAAAGGAGGGGGCATATGAGCGCCTATCAGGCACTGTACAGAAAATATCGTCCGCAGACCTTTGATGATGTGGTGGGGCAGAACGCGGTCACCCAGACGCTGAAAACCCAAATTGTCAGCGGAAAGCTTAGCCACGCCTACCTGTTTACAGGCTGCCATGGTACGGGCAAAACCACCTGCGCCAAGATCCTTGCAAAGGCAGTGAACTGCCTGAATCCGGAAAACGGGAATCCATGCAACCGCTGCAAGGCCTGCCGTGCCATTGATGAAGGCACCTGTATGGATGTGCTGGAGATCGATGCCGCGTCCAATAATGGCGTGGATAATGTCCGTGACCTGCGGGATGACGCGGTGTATTCTCCCTCTCAGGTGAAAAAGCGGGTCTATATTGTAGATGAAGTGCACATGCTTTCCACCAGCGCCTTTAACGCGCTGCTGAAAATCATTGAGGAGCCGCCGGAGCATCTGCTGTTTATTCTCGCTACTACAGAGCTGCACAAGGTTCCGGCAACCATTCTTTCCCGCTGCCAGCGCTTTTCTTTTCGCCGGATCGGACAGGAGGATATTGCCGCCCAGCTTCAGTTTGTAGCCTATCAGGAAAACATTGATCTGGACCATTCCGCGGCCAGGGTTCTGGCCCGTCTTGCCGACGGGGCAATGCGTGACGCTCTGAGCCTGCTGGACCAGTGCGCTTCGGCTGTATCCGGGGAATTGACCGCCGAGCGGGTGTACGCCTGCCTTGGCATTGCCGGAGAACGCAGGTGCGCGGAGCTTCTGGACAAAATCGCCCGGCAGGACACAGCGGGGGCAATGCAGCTTTTTAACCGCCTTTACACCGAGGGCAAGGACCTTTCCGCCATGCTGGATGAGCTTGCCAGCCTGGTGCGGGATGTTCTCATTCTGAAAACCGCACCGGAAGCGGGGATCACGATGCTGTCCGGTGTTGCGGAGGATGGGGAAACCAGGGCGTTGGCCTCCCGGATTTCCGGCGGTGAGCTGATCCGGATGATGGAGCTGCTGCAAAAAACACTGAATCTGTTCACCCGCAGCGCCAGCCGCCGCACGGATGCGGAGCTGTGTATTCTGGAAATGAGCCAACCGGAGCTGAGCCAGGACCTTTCCTCCATGAATGCCCGTCTGACCAGAGTAGAGGAACAGCTGAAGACGGGAGCGTTTGTCATGCCGCAAAGAGCGGCTCCTGCTCCGCAAGAAAAAACAGAAGCAGAACCGGAATCGTCAGACGAAAGCACGGTTTCTCAGCCGGAGCCGGAACCTGTACGGGAAGTCAATGAGGAACTGCCCATGGGCTTCTGGCAGGATCTGGCTGCCGCTGTGCGAAAGGAACTGTACCCACCGGTATCCGGTTTCTTTACCGCGACACCAAACGGCCCAATGGATGTGGAGGTTTCGGGCAGTGTTCTGACCCTGCGGTGCCAGGATTCCTTTACGGCGGAGATTGTTGGAAAGGAAGATATTCTCCAGGTGGTATCCCGGAAAGCTTCGGTCCTTCTGGGAAAACCTGTGAAAGCGAAAGTTACCGACCTGTCTAAACAGGGCAGGGACGGTGCCGGTATGTCAAAGCTGATGCGCTTCGGCAGGGCAAATCCGGATATTGTCAGAATCAAAGAAAACTGAGAGGAGTTTACCTATGGCAAAGAATAACTTCCGGGGAATGCCCGGCGGAATGAATCAGGCCGCTATGATGAAGCAGGCCCAGAAAATGCAGCAGGAGATGCTGCGGATGCAGCAGGAGCAGGAGAGCAAAACCTTTACCGCAAAGGCGGGCGGCGGCGTGGTGGCTGCCACCGTGAACGGAAAGCATGAGCTGGTGGAGCTGACCATTCAGCCCGAGGCTGTGGATCCCGAGGATGTGGAAATGCTCCAGGATACCGTTATCGCGGCTGTCAACGAGGCGATGCGTATGGCGGACGCCGAGGCAGCGAACAATATGTCCCGGCTGACCGGCGGTCTCAACCTGGGCGGCCTGTTCTAAGGAGGCAGCCATGCAGTTTTTTCCCGCGGCGCTGCAGAATCTTACGGATCAGTTTGCCCGCCTTCCCGGTATCGGCGGAAAAACTGCCCAGCGTCTGGCTTTTCACGTGCTGGAGCTTCCTCTGGAGGATGCCCAGAACTTTGCTGACGCCATTTTGGAGGCAAAGCGCCAGGTCCACACCTGCCCGGTTTGCCAGAATCTGACGGACCGGGAAATATGCCCCATCTGTGATGATGACAGCCGTGACAGAAGTACGGTCTGTGTGGTCGCCGAGCCAAAGGATGTGATCGCTATGGAGCGGTCCAGGGAATTCCGGGGTGTCTACCATGTCCTTCATGGGGTGATTTCGCCGCTGAATCATGTCACACAGGAGGACATCCGGATCCGGGAGCTATTAAAGCGTGTTTCTTCCGGCGAGATTACCGAGGTAATTATGGCTACCAACCCGGATACGGAGGGCGAGGCTACAGCCATGTACATTTCCCGGCTCCTGCGTCCCATGGAGGTCAAGGTGACCCGGCTTGCGTACGGCGTTCCGGTGGGAAGTCAGCTGGAGTATGCCGATGAGGTTACCCTGTCCCGTGCTTTGGAGGGGCGGCAGGAAATGTGATCTATTGTCTGAAAAATGGAAGTTGGTATCCGTTTCAAATCGCGGCGCATGCAGCCGGATTCTTTCTTTGCTTCCGCCAAAAGCATTTTAAAAGACTGAGAGCTTCCCGATGGCGGGAAGCTCTTTTACTGATTATTACTCTGTTACCAACATGTTGGGCCAGCGTTTTTCCATATATTCGTCGTCATAGCGGGTATCCAGGAATTGGGCGATGACGTTATCCGGCTGGGGATTCGTCTGGCGGTCGGTGTAACGCAGCATGGCAGCGGAGGTGAGCAGGCCATTGCATACCATGAAAAAGACGATGATCCAGGTGGCGATTTTACCCAACAGGGGCGGCAGCTTCTCGATACCTTTGTCCATAGGCGGGTACAGCACCTTGATCCAGACTACAGACAGCAGGCCCCAGAAAATGCAGTAAAGCACGTTGGTACGGCCGCCGATATTCAGCGGCATTTCGCTGTAATCCCAGAATACCGTGCCGAAAACCAGCTCGGTAAAGACGCTGCACAGGTACTCATAGGCACCTCCGATGATGAATCCGGCCAGGAAGATATAGCGGTCCGGTTTTTCGGCAAGGCGCTGAAGTGCCACGGTAAGTACGACAGCACCGAGACCCCATACAAAGCTGAAGGCTCCGTAGAGCACACTGGAGCGGCTCATCCAATAGCCCGCCGTGACCCGACAGAAAGCCATTTCGATCAGCGCTCCAAGGAATGAGGAAACCAGGAACACCCAAATCAGCTTGTCAAAGCAGATCCCTTTGGCAAACACATAGTTCTCCTCAAGGGCGTTTTCTTCTCCGATTCCGGGATAAGCTTTTTGTAGACGGCGCCAGATGGTATCAGACATTCGGCGGGCCAGACGTTGTGTTGTTTCCTGACGGACTTCCTCCATAGGGGTGGGGCGGTTGGTGTGGAGGGTATAAAGCACACTGGCAAAGTCAATGGCAGCCAGCACTGCAGCGGCAATGACGACAATATTCACCACAAAGCCGGGTATCAGGGTTACCAAGCTGAATATCAAAGGGTGCACGATCAGATAGAATAGCAGGTACACTCCGGCGATAATTAGGGAGATCACCAGACGCAGCCTGCCGGAAACAGTATCCGGACGGTAGTCAATGGAGGCACTTTTCCGGCTGATGCCCTTTAAAAACTGGTTGGTAAGTGCCTGCACCAGACAGAAAATGATCCAGATCATCCCATATTCAAGGATCAAGTTTTTCAGCGTGGCAAGCACCGGCAGCAGAAGGGCGGCAGCGATGCCGTGAGACAGTGTCAGGGGCAGATTCAGAAAGCCCCGGTTGACGAAGCGGCGGTCCTTGACCGCCATAACACAGACTTCAATGCCCCAGCCGATGAACGAATACAGCAGCAGATAGAGCAGAAGGTCCATTGGCGTATAGGAAATTTCCATTTTCGTTACCTTCCTTTTCGGTTTGACATGATTTTATCATCTGTTGGGGCTATTGACAAGAGCAGGTGCGATTTTTTCAAGGGAAGAAGATATTTACAGATAGGACATCTTTTTGTCGGAAAGAAAAAACCTTTCGGAAAAGCGGTCCCGCGCTGGCGGGGATCATAGTTCCGAAAGGTCTTTTATGCGTTTTATCTGCTTTCCGCTTTTTTTCTGTCAGGAAGCTGGGACAGGATGACGGCGGAAAATACCAGTATGCAGCCGATCCCCTCCCGTGCCGTCAGAGTCTCGTGGAGAATCAGGTATCCAAAGAGAACAGCGAAAACGGATTCCAGGCTCATAATCAAGGATGCGGCAGTGGGCTCCAAGTCCCGCTGTCCCAGAATCTGGAGGGAGTAGGCAACGCCCATGGAAAGCACACCTGCATAGGTAAGGGGAAGCCAGCAGGCGGCGATGCTTTCCGGTTCAATGGTTTCCGTTGCGGCCATGCAGGGCAGGGAGAGAAGAACCACCACCATAGCCTGAATGCAGTTCAGACGCAGACCTTCCAGTTCTCCCGCAAACCGGTCGATCAGAATGATCTGGACGGAGAAAGCCAGGGCGCAGCCCAGAAGAAGCAGGTCCCCCCGGGCAAAGCCGGAGCTTCCGGACCAGCTCAGCAGATACAGCCCTACCGCGGCAGGGAGCACACTGCAAAGGGCGGACCCGGATGGTCTGCGGCCCAGAAAAACGCCCAGCAGGGGGACCAGAATAATGTACATTGCCGTCAGGAATCCGGCTTTCCCCGCGTCAGTTTCCACGAGACCGACCTGCTGCAGACTGGAGGCGGCAAAAAGAGCCAGTCCGCACAGAAGTCCGCCCTTCCATAGACGGACATCCATCCAGCGGCGCAAAGATGCGCGAAGCCCGCCCTGTCCGGTACCAAAGAGTGTCGCGGCAGGGAAGAGGAAAAGCACGGCAAGGGTGCAGCGGATGGCCTGGAATGTAAAAGGGCCGATAGAATCCATGCCGGCTCGCTGGGCAATGAAAGCGGAGCCCCAGATTACGGTCCCAAACAACAGCAGCAGGCTTCCACGAATGTTCTTTTTCATAAAATCACCGCTGGCTACTTTACCATATCCGGAAGAAATATGCAAGGGGTTCTTTCTTCAAGTTGCATTTTACACCGGTTTGCGGTATAATACAAAAGAAAGATCAAGACCGGTCGGGCGTTTTGACCCGAACGAATATTTTGTCTGGGAGGACTGTTATGGAAACGATAAAAGCGATTCCGAAGCGCAGTGATATCGCGGTGGAGGACACCTGGGCTACCGAAGACCTTTTTCCCAGTGATGAAAGCTGGGAGCAGGCCCTGGCAACCCTCCAGGAAGATCGGGATACGCTGGCTTCCTATGCCGGGCGGCTGGGGGAAAGCGGACAGACCCTCTGTCAATATCTGGAAAACGCGGAGCGTATAGCCGCAAAGGAAAGTCTTTTGGCAGAGTATATTATGCGGAAAGCTGATGAAGATACCCGGGATGCGAAATACCAGGCGCTTTCCGGAAAGTTTATGAGCGTATATGTGGAGCTGCAAACCGCCATAAGCTTTGAAACACCGCAGATCATGGCGATTCCGGAGGAAACGCTGAATGGGTTTTATTCTGCCTGTTCGGAGCTGGAACGTTACCGCCGGTATCTGACTGAGACCCGTCGGCTCAAAGCGCATACACTTTCCGATGCGGAGGAGCGTATTCTTGCTTCCGCCGGGGAAATGGCCCAGGCGCCCAACACGATTTTTGATGTGCTCAGCGATGCGGACATGACTTATCCGGATGCAATTGACAGCAGGGGAAATCATCATCCCCTCAGTGCGGGAACCTTTGTCATGCTGGAAGAAAGTATGGACCGCAGGCTTCGGAAGAGCGCTTATGAAAACCTTTATCATACGCTGGGGGCTTTCCGCAATACCGCAGCCAGCATTCTGGATGCGCAGAACAAGCAGCTGAAATTTTTTGCCCAGTGCCGGAAGTATGAAAACGCGTTTGAGGCTTCTCTGGATGCTACCGGTGTGCCGACCTGTGTATACCTCAACCTCATAGAAGCGGTGCATCAAAATCTCCCTAAGCTGCACCGCTATGTCAGGCTGCGTAAAAAGCTGCTGGGTGTGGACGAGCTCCATTTCTATGATGTTTACGCACCGCTGTGCAGCCAGGAACAGGCGCCGATTCCATTCTCCGAGGCTAAGCAGACGGTATATGACGCCCTGTACCCTCTGGGCGACGACTATCGGAAAATTCTGAAAGAGGGCTTTGACAACCGCTGGATCGATGTGTATCAGAACCAGGGAAAGCGCAGCGGAGCCTACTCCTCCGGCTCCCAGGTGCATCCCTTTGTGCTTCTCAACTACACGGGCAGCCTGGACAGCCAGTTTACACTTGCTCACGAAATGGGGCACGCGCTTCACTCCTACTTCTCCAACAAGCATCAGCATTTTGTGGACTCCAATTATGTGATTTTTGTCGCGGAGGTTGCTTCGACCTGTAACGAAGCTCTGCTCATGGAATATCTGCTGTCCAAGACAACGGACAAGGAGCGGCGAATTGTGCTCATCAATCATTTCCTGGAGCAGTTTAAGGGGACACTGTACCGGCAGACTATGTTTGCCGAGTTCGAGCTGAATATTGGCCGGATGACCGCCCGGGGCGAAACACTGACCGCGGATGCCCTGTGTGCCGAGTATCGCCGCCTGAATGAAATGTATTTTGGCCCGGATATGGTTGTGGATGATGAGATCGCGCTGGAATGGGCAAGGATTCCCCATTTCTACTATAACTACTATGTCTTCCAGTACGCTACCGGTTATTCTGCCGCCATCGCCCTGTCCCGCCGCATCCTGCGGGAGGGAGACAGCGCTGTCCGGGATTATCTGGGCTTCCTCTCCGGCGGCTGCTCCAAGAGCCCCATTGACCTGCTGAAAGGTGCTGGTGTGGATATGACCAGCCCTGCGCCGGTAAATGATGCGCTGGCCCTGTTTGGGAGCCTCCTGGATGAGATGGAAAAACTGTCGGAGGAAAGATAATGGCAGAACTTTATCTTCCCACGCTGCACACCTTTGCCATGAATAATATCTTTACCGGTTCCATGGGGGCATTCCGTTTCCGTGCGGCACCCCAGGTGGTAATGGCAACACCAAAAGAGGTGGACTTTGCTGCAAGTCAGATCCGGGTGGAGTACTGGCACGGTCCTCTGTGCTATGAAAAAAGCACTATGGAGGGGGAGCGGACGTTTCCTATGACGGAGGAAGGCCGTACGGACATGCTCCGCTGGCTGACGGAAAACATTTAAGCACATGGATGACACATCCTTTCTTCCGCGAATGACTTTTTTTCAATTAACCATTGACTTTTTTCCCGCTTGTGATAAAATATCTCCGATATGCAAAGACCACAGGGAAACCAAGCGGAAAAGTGCGTTTTCAGCGAGCGGGGGAGGGTGTAAGCCCCGCATCAGCCAAGCCGCAAGCCACTTCCTTTTGTTGCCCGGGATGACCGGGACGGGTGCTCCCGTTATTGGGCGCTTAAGATATTTCCTGCTGGGAAATAATTAGGGTGGTACCGCGAGTCATTTCCTCGCCCCTATTTTGGGGGCGAGGTTTTTTTGCAAAAGGAGTTGCTATGGCGAAGAAAGACCGTACAGAGCGGGCTGAGTTGACTGTGCTTGTGCTGGTGACCGATGAAGACGGCCGGATGCTTCTTCAAGACCGGCTGGATCCAGACTGGGGCGGCATCTGCTTCCCCGGTGGCCATGTGGAACCGGGAGAATCCTTTGTCCGTGCCGCTGCCCGGGAGGTTTGGGAAGAGACCGGCCTGAATGTGGACAAGCTGACACTATGCGGTGTAAAACAGTTTCCCATCAGTGGTGGACGGTATATTGTCTTCCTGTTCCGGGGAAGCCGCTTTTCCGGCGAGCTTCACAGCAGCCCGGAGGGGCCGGTGTTCTGGGCATCCAGGGACGAACTGGAAGGAAAACGGCTTTGCGACAATTTCACCCAAATGCTTTCCGTATTCACCGATCCTGACAAGAGCGAAATGCTCTGGAGTACCGAGGACGGCGAATGGAAACTGGAAATTCTGTAAAAGAAATACATGCAATATGTACAAGTAATAGATGGAGGTAGAACCAAAATGAATCCCAAGCCTTATGGTGTCAACGAACTGCGGGAGATGTTCCTTTCTTTTTTTGAGAGCAAGGGCCATCTCCGGCTCCCCAGCTTTTCTCTGATCCCGCAGAATGACGCGTCTCTGCTGCTGATCAACTCCGGCATGGCCCCCATGAAGCCCTATTTCAAGGGTGAAGTGGAGCCTCCCCGCCGCCGGGTATGCACCTGCCAGAAGTGTATCCGTACGGGAGATATTGAGAATATCGGCAAAACCGCCCGCCACGGCACCTATTTTGAGATGCTGGGCAACTTCTCTTTTGGCGATTACTTTAAGCGGGAAGCTATTACCTGGAGCTGGGAATTCCTGACCAAGGTGGTTGGTTTGGATGAAAACCGCCTGTACCCCAGCATTTATGAAAATGACGACGAGGCGTTTGAAATCTGGAATAAGGAAGTCGGCGTCCCCGCCGAGCGAATCTTCCGGTTCGGCAAGGAGGACAATTTCTGGGAGCATGGCTCCGGTCCCTGCGGCCCCTGCTCCGAAATCTACTATGACCGGGGCGAAAAGTACGGCTGTGGAAAGCCCGGCTGCACCGTTGGCTGTGACTGTGACCGGTATATGGAAGTCTGGAACAATGTTTTCTCCCAGTTTGATAACGACGGAAACGGTAACTACACGGAGCTTGTCCAGAAGAATATCGATACCGGCATGGGCCTGGAGCGGCTTGCTGTTGTCTGCCAGGATGTGAACAGCCTGTTTGATGTGGACACCGTTATGAATATCACCAATAAGGTGACGGAACTCACCGGCGCATCCTACGGCCTCAGCGTGAAGATGGATATTTCTCTGCGGGTCATTACCGACCACATCCGTGCATCCACCTTTATGATCGCCGACGGTGTTCTGCCCAGCAATGAGGGCCGGGGCTATGTTCTGCGCCGGCTGCTTCGCCGTGCGGCCCGCCACGGTAAGCTCCTCGGTGTGAACCATCCGTTCCTGTATCAGGTGGTGGAGACGGTCATTCATGAAAACGAGGCCCACTATACCTACCTGCGGGAGCGCGCCGACTATATCACCAGAGTGGTCAAGGTAGAGGAAGAAAATTTTGCCCGTACCATCGATGGCGGTATGAAGATTTTCTCGGAGATGCTTGCGGAACATAAAGCCAAGGGTGAAAATGAGTTTTCCGGTGCTGACGCTTTCAAGCTGTATGATACCTATGGCTTCCCCATCGATCTGACCATTGAAATGGTTGCCGACGAGGATATGACCCTGGATCAGGCGGCGTTTACCCGGCTGATGCAGGAGCAGAAGGTGCGCGCCCGGGAGGCCCGGAAAGCCCTGGGTGATCTTGCTTGGGCCGGTATCGATCTGGGACTTGACAATACCCCCACCACCTTTGTAGGCTACGAGAACAATAACTGTGAGGCCAAGGTCCTTGCCGTGTGCGTCGGAGATGAGGTTTCCGGCTCCATCGCCGGCGGCGAGAACGGTATTATCGTTCTGGACCGTACGCCCTTCTATGCGGAAATGGGCGGTCAGGTGGCGGACCATGGTGTGATTCTTCTGGGTTCCAGCCGCTTTGAAGTTACTGATGTTCAGAAGGATAAGGGCGGTAAGTTCCTGCACTATGGCCGCCTGAGCAAGGGTACCATCAAGGTGGATGATATTGTCTGCGCGTCCATCGATGTGGAGCGCCGCCGTGCCATTATGCGTGCCCACTCCGCGACCCATCTGCTGCAGAAGGCCCTGCGCAGTGTCTTGGGAGACCACGTTCATCAGGCGGGTTCTCTCGTCGAGCCTGACCGCCTGCGCTTTGACTTTACCCATTACTCCGCGCTCACCAGCGAGGAACTGATGAAGGTCAACAGTCTGGTTCAGAATTCTATCCTGGAGGGCTACGGCGTGGTTACCCGGGAGATGCCCATTGCGGAAGCCAAGAAAATGGGCGCTACCGCGCTGTTCAGTGAAAAGTACGGGGATACGGTTCGCGTTGTCAATATGAGCAACTATTCCGTGGAGCTTTGCGGTGGTACCCATCTGGACAACACTGCAAAGGTCGGCCCCTTTGAGATTGAAAGTGAGTGCGGCGTGGCCTCCGGTGTCCGACGGATCGAGGCCATTACCGGCAAAGAGTGTATTAAGAAGATGGAGCGGATGCAGCAGATGCTCATGGAGGCCGCTGCAAAGATGAAAGTCAAGCCCACCGAGGTCACCTCCCGCCTTCAGGGTTACCTGGAGGAGATCCGGGATCAGAAGCGTGTTATTGAGCAGTACAAGACCAAGGAAGCTGCCGGCGACGTGGAACGGTTCTTGTTTGGCTCCCGGAATATTAATGGGCTGAAGGTCCTGACTGCCAGTCTGCCTCAGGCGGATGCCAATAAGCTCCGCCAGATGGGCGATATGCTCCGGGATAAGGATGAAAGCGTTGTGGCGGTGCTTGCGGCTGTGAACGGCGGGAAACCTACCTTCCTGGCAGTCTGTGGTAAGGAAGCGGTTGCCAAAGGAATCAAGGCCGGAGAACTGGTGAAGCTGGTCTGCTGCGCCTGCGGCGGTTCCGGCGGCGGCAAGCCGGATTCTGCTATGGGCGGCGGCAAGGACGTGAATAAGGTTGACAACGCCCTGGCGCTGGTAGATGATTACGTTTCGAGTAAGATCTGATATTGAATAAGCGACAGGGGCGAACAGCGTGTCCCGGAGGCATCCCAGCTTGGAACGCTTTCGGAGCACGGTTCGCCCCTGCGGACTATTCATGGTAAGGAAGAGATTTCAGGAAAGAGAGCGTGACAGGAATGCGCAGGCTCCTGTGGTTTTCCCTCGGGTTTGGCGGAATATGCCTGATCTGTGTCTATTTTCTTTGGGGCAGGACGCTCTGGGTCCCCGCGGCTATCTGCGGCTGTGCGTGGATTTTGCTTCGCTGTATTGGTTTGAAATGGGAGAAAGCCTGCCCGATTGCGGCACTGTTTCTTGGCTGCTGTGCGGCACTGCTCTGGTTCAGTTTCTTCAAAGCGGCGTATCTTGGCCCGGTTCTTACTCTGGACGGGCAGAAGGTTTCCGTGACAGTGATCGCGTCGGAATACAGCGGGAAATCCCAGTATGGTGACCGTGTATCCGGATGGTTCCTGTGGGAGGGAAAACCCTACCAGATTTCGCTTTCCCTGAAAAAAGGAGTTTCTCTTGCGCCTGGGGATGCGGTCACCGCGGAGTTTCTGATTCGCCTTACTGTTCCGGAGGGGGAAAAGGAATCGCTTTATCAATCCGGCAGTGGCCTGTTTCTTCTGGGAACGCAGAAGTCAGATGCTGTAATTGACAGTTCTTCCCAAGATGCATGGTTCCTGATTCCGCAAAAAGCAGCCAATCGCCTGCGGGACATTCTGGAAGCCTCTCTTCCCAAGGATACCGCGCCCTTTGCCAAAGCTCTGCTGCTGGGAGATACAGATGGACTGGACTACGAAACGGATACTGCGCTGAAGCTCAGCGGCATTCGCCATGTAGCGGCTGTTTCCGGTCTTCATGTGGGGCTCTTGTATGGAATTATTCGGACCTTGACCTTTCGGAAGCGGTGGCTCACAGCTTTGGTTGGAATCCCGGTACTTGCGTTTTTCGCTGCAATGGCCGGATTCAGTCCTTCCGTAAGCCGTGCATGCCTGATGACAGGCCTTGCCATGATGGCGGATGCCCTGTTAAAAGAATATGATTCGCTTTCCGCTCTCTCTTTCGGCGTATTGGTTCTTCTGCTTCTGAATCCCTTTTCCGCTGCCTCTGTCAGCCTGCAGCTTTCCGTAGCCAGCGTAACGGGGATTTTGCTCCTTTATCCTGGAATCCATGAATGGTATCAGAAGAGGACAGCAAAACTCCCGGGAAAAGGCATTCCAGGGAAAATCATCCGTTGGTTCGGCAGCTCGGCAGGAATTTCTCTGAGCGCAATGGCCCTGACAACTCCGCTCAGTGCGTTCTATTTTGGAACCGTCAGTTTGATTGCTGTCGTCACCAATTTATTAACCCTTTGGTGTGTTATGTTTATTTTTTGCGGAGCGGCTTTTTTGTGCTTCGCCGGACTGCTGTGGATGCCTGCCAGCCTTTTCCTGGGAAAGCTTCTCGCGTGGCCCATCCGTTATGTGCTCTTTGTTGCAAAGATTCTGTCCCGGTTCCCACTGGCAGCGGTATATACCCGGAGCGGGTGGATCACCGGATGGCTGATCCTGGGCTATCTTCTGCTGGTTGTCTTCCTCATCCGTAAGAAGAATCCACTGTTTTATGCTGGGGTTTGCGCTGTAGGCCTCGCTGCGGCGCTCTTTCTCAGCTGGTGGATGCCCCGGCAGGACGACTTCCGGGCGACGGTGTTGGATGTGGGACAGGGGCAGTGCATTCTGCTTCAAAGCCACGGAAGCCACTATCTCGTGGATTGCGGCAGCGGCAGCGGCACTGCGGCGGCTGACGCGGCAGCGGAAATGCTCCTGAGCCAGGGTATCCATCGGTTGGACGGGATCATTCTGACCCACCTGGATCAGGACCATATCAATGGACTCGGCTTTCTTCTGACACGGGTGGAAACCCGCGCGTTGCTGCTTTCTGAGGATGAAGAGGCGGGTTTTATTTATGAGCTGCCTTTACGGAATACTGCCGTATCCTATATAGACCGTATTCAGACGATTCCACTTGGGGCAGGAACGATGACACTATACCCACCGAAAGCAGAAAGCAAAGAAAATGATAATTGTATCTGCGTCTTGTTTGCTGTGGAAAATTATGATATACTGATTACCGGAGACAGAACCGCAACAGGGGAGTGGGAACTGGTTCGAAACACGGAACTGCCAGATGTGGATATTCTGATTGCCGGGCATCACGGCTCCAAATATTCTACTTCCCAGTTTCTCCTGGATGCGGTGAAGCCGAAAACCGTAGTAATTTCTGTGGGCAAGAACAACATTTACGGCCATCCGGCGCCGGAACTGCTGGAAAGACTGGAACTATACCATTGCAGAATTCTTCGGACAGATTTGAACGGCACAGTGGTTTTCAGGAGGTGATGATGTGGCAAAGAAGCAGAATACAGATAATGGACTCCGGGATCTGAAGCAGGCGCTGAAAGACAAAAACCCCGGAAGACTGTATTTCTTTTATGGGGAAGAAACGTTCCTCCTGTCATATCATCTTGACAGATTGAAAAAACTGATCTTGGATCCGGTTACGGAGTCTTTTAATTTCCATCGGTTTACCGAAGAGACCTGGTCAATGACAGATTTTGCCGATGCTCTTGAAATGCTTCCCATGATGGCGGAAAAGACCATGGTCCAGGTGGATGATGTGGAGCTGTTTAAGCTTCCGGAGGATGAAAGAAACCGGCTTGCGGAGGTTTTTCGGGATATTCCATCATACTGTACTGTGGTTTTTACCTATCTCACCGCTCCATGGAAGCCGGACAAGCGCATGCGGAAGCTTTGGGAAGCAATGGAAAGCAGCGGCCTTGTTGTGGAGTTCGCCCGGCAGGACCAGCGGGACCTGGTCCCTTGGGTGGGCAGGCACTTTGCCGCCCATGATAAGCGTATTTCCACAGAGCTGTGCATGTATCTGATCGAGATCACAGGCGGAACCATGACTGCGCTCAATGGCGAAATAGAAAAAATCTGCGCTTTTTCCGGCGCTCCGGAGATTTGCCGGGCGGATATTGACGCTGTAACGGAACCGGTACTGGACGCGGTTGTGTTTCAGATGACCGATATGTTGTGTGCCGGAGATTACCGGGGAGCATTGGAAAAACTGAACCAGCTGCTGAAAATGCAGCAGGAGCCGATCCCCATTCTGGGTGCGGTGGGCAGCAGCTTTCGCAGGCTTTCCGCGGCCAGGGTCTTTCTTGACCGGGGAAAAGGCCCGTATGAACTGCAGGACTTCCTGGGAATCTGGGACAAAGCTGCACGGCAAGCCATGACGGCGGCGCGGAATCTGTCTCCTAATTTCCTGCGCAGAGCTTCAGAGCTGATTATCGAGACGGACTACCGTATGAAGACCTCCTTTGACGATCAGCAAAGGCTGCTGGAAATGATGATTCTGACCCTGGCCCAGGAGGCAAAACATGGTTAAGATTCGGGAAGCCATTGTGGTGGAGGGCAGATACGATAAAAACACCCTCAGTCAGATTGTTGACGCGCCCATATTCCAGACGGACGGATTTGGTATTTTCCGGGACCGGGAAAAAATGCGGCTCCTGCGCAGGACTGCTGAAAAGCTGGGACTGATTGTTTTTACAGACTCTGACGGTGCCGGCTTTGTCATCCGCAGCCACATCAAAAGCGCAATTCCCGAAAAGTACCTGAAGCATGCCTATATTCCGGATATTCCGGGCAAGGAAAAGCGGAAGGCCGCTCCCGGAAAAGAGGGAAAGCTGGGCGTAGAGGGTATGAAGCCGGAAATTATTTTGGAGGCACTGCGCCGCGCGGGTGCCACCTTTGACGATGGACAAGCTCCGGCCGCTGGTGGAATCACAAAGCAGAATATGATGGAGCTTGGGCTTTCCGGCGGACCCGACAGCAGCGCAAAACGGAAAAAACTGATAAAGGCGCTGGACTTTCCGGAGCATCTGAGCGCAAATGCTTTGCTTCAGGCCCTCAATTTGCTGTATTCACTGGATGAATTAAAGGCTGCAGTGGCAGCTTTGGAGACAGACAATGGTTGATATATCTGTAAAAAACCTTGTAAAATTCTTTGTAATCGGAGAAAACCTCCTGGATGGTTTGACCTTTGAAATCCAGGAGGGAGAGCGTGTCGCAATCCTGGGCAGAAACGGCTGTGGAAAGACCACACTCCTGAAGATTCTCACCGGGGAAATGGACTATGATGACGGTGAGGTCTATGTTAATCCCAATAAGCGTTTGGGCTTAATTTCCCAGATTCCTCATTTCCCGGAGGGCTTCCTGGTTGAGGATGTTCTTCACTCCGCGTTTGCGGACCTCTGGAACATTCGCATGCGTATGGAAGCCATTGAAAAGCAGATGCAGTCAGGATCTGACAGTGAGCTTCTCCGGGAATATGACCGGCTCACTGCAGCGTTTCAGGCAGGAGGCGGCTATGAAACGGATGTGGAAACCGATAAGATCTGTAACGGCCTGGGGATTACCCGGCAGCAGCGCCAGCAGGAATTTGACAGCCTTTCCGGGGGAGAGAAGACCCGTGTCAATCTTGCCAGGCTCTTGCTGGAAAAAACGGATATTCTACTGCTGGATGAGCCTACAAACCACTTGGATCTTCGCAGTGTGGAGTGGCTGGAGAGTTATGTCAATACATTCAAGGGAACTGTTGTAGTCATTTCCCATGACCGATATTTCATCGACCGGGTCGCCCAGAGGGTCATAGAGATCACAGACGGCCATGCGGAGTTCTATTCCGGCAACTATTCCTTTTACATGGATGAAAAGCAGGCCCGGTTTGACCTGCAAATGAAGCAGTATGAGCAGGAGCAGGCAAAATTAAAACAACTGGGTTTTACCGTAGAGCGAATGAAGGGCTGGGGCATCAACAACAGGACCCTGTATCGCCGTGCTATGTCCATCCAGCACCGGATGGAGCGTATCAGGAAGACGGAAAAGCCAAAGAAAGAACGGACAATGAAAGCTTCTTTCGGGGAAAAGGATTTTTCCGGTGATGTGGTATTTAAGATCAAAGGACTGTCTAAATCTTTTGGGGAGCATGCACTTTTCTCGGATGTGAACCTCAATGTGGAGGGCGGAGAGCGGATCGCACTGCTGGGGGATAACGGAAGCGGAAAGACGACCTTCCTGAGTTGTCTTCTGGGGGATGAAAGCTGCCAGGGAAAGATCCAGTTTGGGCCTACGGTTAAGGTTGGGTACCTGCCCCAGATCCTGCATTTTGACCATCCGGAGCGCAGCCTGTATGACACCATGCTCTATGAAAAGAACTGCACGCCACAGACAGCCCGGGACCGGTTGGGTGCGTTCCTTTTCCAGGGCGAGGATGTTTTTAAGACGGTGGGAACCCTCTCCGGCGGAGAACAGTCCCGTCTGCGTCTGTGCATGCTCATGGATGAAAAGATCAATCTGCTCATTCTGGACGAGCCGACGAACCATCTGGACATTGCTTCCCGGGAATGGGTGGAAGCGGCCATTGAAGAGTTTGAGGGAACCTTGCTTTTTGTATCCCACGACCGGTACTTTATTGAGAAGTTCGCGGAACGGATTTGGCTGCTGCAGGATGGTATGATCCGGGATTTCCCCTGCGGCTATCAGAAGTATCGCTCCATACTGGAGCATGAAGCCGCGCTAAAAGCGGAATCCCCTGCCGCGCCGAAGCAGAAGAAAGAAAAACCAAAAGGCGGAACCAAGGATTCTGAAAAGCGTCTTCGGGCACTGGAACGGGAGATCGAAAAACAGGAGCAGTCCATTGCTGCCCTCGATAAGCAGATCGAGGAAGCGGCGTCAGATTATCAGGAGCTGACCCGCCTGCTGGGAGAAAAGGAAGCGCAGGAAGCGACGCTGATGGAATTGATGGAGCAATGGGAGCAGATGAGCGAATAAGCTAAAACTGTGATCCGAATGAGAGAAATTGCGTATTCTTTCACAGAAAGAGGGTTGGTCAATGAAACGGATGAAGAAAATAAAGGGTATCCTGCTTTTGCTTGCGGTTTTCCTGGGGATTACACTGCCTGCATGTCGGAAGCCGGAACCTGCTCTGCAGGAGAGCACAACGGAGGAAACGGAAACGGTGCCGGTGATCCCTGCTACAGTTGTAACGGAACCTGAAACATTGCCTCCCGAGACAGAACCCGAGGAGGAGAAATATGTGATTTCCCTGGCGGGGGATTGTACGCTTGGTACGAATATCCCTGTTTATTATGCGGACCTGGGCTTTATTCGTACTGTCGGTGAGGATTATGGACACCCGTTTCGGAATGTGCAGTGCTATTTTGCAAATGACGACTTAACCCTTGTCAATCTGGAAGGTCCTCTTGTTGACGATGGATATCCGATACCCAACAAGAAATTTAATTTCCGCGGCCCAACGGATTATGTCAATATTCTGACGGAGGGCAGCGTGGAGGCGGTAACCCTTGCCAATAATCATACCGAGGATTACGGCACAAACGGGTACCAATCAACTTTGGATACCCTGAATGAAGCCGGGATACCCTATGTAGAGCGGGATTCCTCTGTGATTATTACTCTGGGAGATAGCTTTAAGGTTGGTATTTACGGCGCGATGTTCTATAAACTGGATGAGGACCAGATCGTGAGCGGTATCACGTCCCTGAAGGAACAGGGAGTGGACTTTATCATCTTCGCGGTACATTGGGGAACCGAATATTCCTACAATCCCAGTACCATGCAGGTGTCATTGGCATATGCGGCTATTGACGCCGGAGCGGATGTCGTTTGGGGGCATCATCCCCATGTGCTTCAGCCCATTGAAAAATATGGGCACGGCATTATTTTCTATTCCCTTGGAAATTTCAGCTTTGGCGGCAATACTTCTCCCAGAGACTTTGACAGTGCTGTAATTCAGCTTGCGATTACCCGCAGTGGGGACGGAACCGTCCGGATGGATCAGGTGAATGTCCACCCGGTATGTATCAGTTCCATTACTACATCCAATAACTATCAGCCGACGCCCTACGATCCTTCTTCGGCGGAATATGACCGGGTAATGGAAAAGCTGAACTGGTCCCCGACAGAGACGATTGACGGAGATTCCGGTGATGCGGATAGCGGTTGACAGTATCTGACAGCTGTCCTATAATAAAGGCATTCAAAAGGCAACCTCTAAAAACCACTAAGGGTAGTTTGTCAGGCACCCAAAAGAAAAAGGAGTATAAATCATGAGTTCATGCAACGGAAATTGTTCTTCCTGCGGTTCGGATTGCTCTGATCGTAAGGCGGAAAGCTTGCTTGCCAGCCTGAATCCAAAATCCAGCGTTAAAAAAGTGATCGCTGTGGTTTCCGGCAAGGGCGGTGTGGGAAAATCCACTGTCTCATCCATGCTGGCAGTAGCCATGGCCCGGGAAGGAAAGCGTGTCGGTATATTGGATGCTGACATTACCGGCCCCTCCGTGCCCACAGCCTTCGGCGTACAGGAGTGCCAGGGTGCCAACGAGGACGGCCTCTTTCCGGCACTGTCCCGCAGCGGCATCCAGGTTATGTCCATCAATCTGCTTCTGGATGATCCGGCGGATCCTGTCGTTTGGCGCGGCCCTGTGATCGCCGGTGCCGTAAAGCAGTTCTGGACGGATGTAATCTGGGAAGATGTGGATTATCTGTTTGTGGATATGCCTCCCGGAACCGGCGATGTTCCGCTGACGGTGTTCCAGAGCATTCCGGTGGATGGCGTAGTTATTGTGACCAGCCCCCAGGACCTTGTTTCCATGATCGTTACCAAAGCAGTCAAGATGGCAAATATGATGCATATTCCTGTTTTGGGCTTTGTGGAGAATTATTCCTATCTTCGCTGTCCGGACTGCGGCAAGAAGATCAGTGTCTTTGGAGAAAGCCACCTGGATGAAACGGCAGCGGCCCTGGGCATCCCGGTTCTTGCCCGCCTGCCTATTGACCCGGAGATCGCGAAAGCCTATGACGGCGGCCTGATGGAGACGGTAGATACTGCAGCTGTATCCCCTGTGATTGACGCGATCCGTTCCCTGTAATCCTGTATAGAAAGCCCGTGCCGGTCGTTTCTTTTTGACCGGCACGGGTTTTGATATTCATACTATTTCTCGATAAAATGGTTAATACCATTTTATCCTGCGCTTTTCGCGCAGGCCGCCAGTGGTGGCGAGAAATGTATGGACTGCGTTTTGGGGCGGCGATGCCGCTGACCGCGAGACCGCGGTCTCATAAAACGGAATTTAACCGTTTTATGAAAAACTAGTATCAGTTCAGGGAAGCGATGGCACTGCGGATCCGTTCGATTGTACGGTCTTTTCCCAGCAGCTTCATTACCGTGTACAGATCCGGAGAAGCGGTTTTTCCGGTCACGGCAACACGAAGGAATGTGGAAATGTCTGCCACGGTCCCGGGAAAAGCATCGGGATTTGCCTTGTAGGCTTTCATGTCCGTGGTAAAGCCCAAACCTACCGTTACGGCCTTTACCTTATCAAACCATGCCGTGGAATCATCCTCAGGATCATAGCAGTCCAGGAATTTGGCAAGGGCATCTTTTACAGTCTCCTTATCAAACTTTTGGTCAAATACAGGCGCTTCCAGATAGTCGTCGTAGAAGAATCCCATGTAGGGCTTGGCTTCTTTCCAGGTCGCCAGATCCTTTCTGGGCTTCTTTCCGCCCCGCCCGATGGCAAGAATGGACTTGGCATAAGCCGGATTCTCTTTCAGCTTACCCGCAAAGTCGGGGTCAAATTCTTCCGCCCACTCCACAAGCAGAGAGTACACGGTTTGGGCATCCATTTTCGCGATTTCATTTTTGGAAACGTCTGTCAGCTTGGCATAGTCAAAGAGATTTCCGGCTGGATTCAGCTTTTTGGGGCTGAACTTGAAAGCGGAAGCGGGCGCGGTGGGATTGGCTCTGCGCCAGTCCTCGTAATTGGAGTTTAAGAGGGTCATAATATATTCATAGACCGCCTGCACAGGGAAACCTTCCGCTTTGTAGTAGGTCAGCGCAAGTTCCGGATCTTTCCGCTTGCTGAGCTTGCGCTTGGAGGTGCCGTCCATTTTCATCAGGGGCCCGATATGGACATATTTGGGCAGCTTGAAGCCAAGGGCCCCAAAAAGCTGAATGTGGAAAGGCAGGCTGGGCAGCCATTCGTCGCCACGAACCACATGGGTCGTCCGCATCAGATGATCGTCCACCGCATGGGCAAAGTGGTAAGTGGGAATGCCGTCAGATTTCAGCAGTACCTGATCCACATTGTTTTCCGTAACCGTCAGCTCACCCTTCACAAGATCGTTATATTTGAACTGGTGGCTGATGTCGCCGGTGGAACGGAACCGGAGAACCCAGGGCTTCCCGGCATCAATCTGTGCTTGAATATCCTCCATGGGACGGTCACGCCAGATGGCGTACTTTCCGTAGTAGCCTGTGGTTTCCTTGTTCTTCTCCTGCTGTTCCCGCATGGCAGAGAGCTCTTCCTCCGTGCAGAAGCAGGGGTAGGCCTTCCCCTCGGCGACCAGCTTCTTGGCATAGACATGATAAATGTCAGCCCGCTGACGCTGGCGGTAGGGGCCGTATGCGCCGTTGTCGCCGTCCATGGTGGCACCCTCGTCAAAGTGAATGCCATAATGCTTCAGTGTGTCGATGAGCACTTCCACAGCCCCGGGGACTTCCCGTTTGGCGTCGGTATCCTCAACCCGAAGAAACAGCACACCGCCGGACTGGTGCGCCATCCGTTCGCTGGTCAGACCCTGAACCAGATTGCCCAGGTGAACAAAACCGGTGGGGGAGGGAGCCATCCGGGTGATGACGGCGCCTTCCGGAAGATCACGGGGAGGGAATCGCTTTTCAAGATCCTCCGCTGACTGGGTCACATTGGGAAAAAGAAGATCAGCCAAAGCCTGATAGTCCATAATTCGTACCTCTTTATTTCAAAATCTTTATTGAGTATACCACAGCTTTTCAGAGAAATCAATATTGGGCATTTTGCGCCGTCCCGAACATTTAAGGAAACTCTGATTAAATCGTCTGCGGCTGTGGTCGGATCTTTTGGCCCGACTTCTCAGCATGAAAAACCGGAAATACATCCAGTATTCTCCGGGTTTCCATGCTTTAACTCGTGCCAAAATCTCTCGCCCACAGCGCTTGTCAATTTAACCAGAGCTTCCTTAAAAACACCTCCGATGGGAGGCATTTTCGATTTTAAGTACTGCCATAATCCGGAAGACCATACCCCCGGATCTGATAGTAACCCCGCAGAATGTACCGGTAGGCGACCCGGTCATTTTTATTCCCTTCTATTACCTTGATAAAAGGACCGGCGGTACCGACAACAATGCCAACATGATTGGACCAGCCGGTACAGTCGGAAAAGAGGGGCTGCTTACCCCAGGAATAGTAGATAATATCACCGGGCAGGGGAAGGTAATTATCATCCTCCTGCCAGCATCCCATCTGCGCAAACAATTCAATCTGCCGCTGGCAGCCACATTCCGTCGGAATAATATTGGTTTCCTGGCTTGCAATGGCTGCGGCGCTGACAAAGACCGCACACCAGCTGTCGGTATATTGGACGGTATAGTCCTGGGCCAGAGGTTCGTGGGAATTGTAGAGGTCAATAATTTCCTCGTGACTTCCGTCTGCTTCATTCGCGCCCAGCCACTGCTGGGCGGAAGCTATGAGCGCCAGCCTCGCGGCTTCTTCCGCGGGCTCTACATCTCTGGCAAATCCCCAGGGGTCAGATAAAAAATAGAACAGGATTCCTGACGCGAGCAATGCGATTCCCGCAAAAACCGCCAGAACCCAATACAGGAGCTTTCGCTTTGTTTTCAAATTTTTCACTTCCTCTGCCGTATTATAGCAAATACAGGGAGGAAAAGCAATGAACAGCAGTTTAAAGCTTTCTTAAACCGGAAAATGGATTCTCATACCGGTTTCGGACAAAGCAGCCCTTTCAGCCAAGCAAAATCCTCTTTTTTGAAAACACCCATCAGGTACAGGAGGCTCAAAAACAAGGGAAGAAAAGTGACGGCCTGTAAAGCGGGGGAACTGAGATGGGAGACTGCCCAGCAGCTTCCCAACGCCGCGACGCCGGTAAACAAAGGGAGGGCGGCAGAAATATGCTCTCCGGAGATGATCAACAGCCGTCTGAGACTCAGAATGAAGTTTATCAGGTGGGTGACAAGGAAGCTGAAGAAATATCCGCGCATACCAAAACGGGGAAGCAGAAAATAGAGAAAAACAACATCCAAAGCCGAGGTGAGGATATTATACCGCACACAGATTTTTTGCTGACCCAGGCCTTTTGTCATTGCGTCAGTAATGGCGTCACAGTAGAGCATGGGAATGAGGGGCGCGTACATCCGAAGATAGTATCCTGCTTCCTGACTTTGGTAGAGCCACTGGCACAGATCTTCTGAAAGAAGATAGATCAGACAGGAGAAGGTGGTTCCGTAGAGCATGGCGACCCACAGGCTCCGCTGAACAAGATGGGAGATCCGTTTCTTGCTTCCTCCTGCCGCGCACCGGGCAAGCTCCGGGATCAGCAGCTCGGCCAGTCCGAATAGGATACAGGCAGGGAACATCAGAACCGGAAAAACCATCCCGCAGACCAGACCAAAAGCGGCAAGGGGATTATCGATCATGGGATTCCGGGCAAGCCGCTGAGGGACCATCAGATTTTCTGTTGTATTGATACCGGACTTTACGATATCCGCCAGGGCAAGGGGAAGGGCAACCTGCTCCAGTCTCCTGCGAACCGGGATTCTGGGACCATGTACAGGCCGCTCCAGAATCCGTAAAAGCGTTAATAGAAGCAGTGTTACGATGCCGCCAAGGCATCCGCCCAGAACGACAGCCTGACAGGCTCTTGCGGAATCTTCACCTGCCCAAAAGGTCAGCGCCGCCAATGTTACCAGCATGGAGCATACCTGTTCCACGACTTCTACGGCGGCCAGTGTCCGGATCCGGTTGGCGCCTGTAAAGTAGCCTGTGAGCACACCGCATAAACAGGTGCAGGGGAGAAAGGCGGCGAAGATGCGAAGCGCCTGGACTGCCTCCATGGCTCCGATCCAGTACCGGGCAATGAGGGGAGCCGAGAAAAAAACCAAACCGCCCACGGCGGTACTGAAGCATATGCTGTACAGAAAACAGGCAGAAAGGACCCATGTCACATTTTGCGCCCGTTTCTTTCCAAGCTCCTCAGCAGTCAGATACATGGTCGCGGTTCGAATTCCGGCCATTCCGGCGACCATGGAAAGACTGCTTACAGACATGACAAGCTGCAATAGCCCAACGCCCACTGCGCCGATCCGGCTGGATATATACACCTGAAATGAGGTTCCAGCCATACGAAGCAGCAGATTAACTGCCGTGAGAAGCAAGGCGTTGTAAAAGATTGGTAAGCGTCGGTACAAAAGAATCCCCCCTTGTCCACATTCTATGGCAAGGGGGGAGGGAGTATGCTGTGGAAGCTTAATTGGAATCTCCCCCAAAATAGATACAGTAGGGCCGCAGGGGACATTCGCCGCATTTTGGACGTTGGGCGGTACAGACTTCCCGCCCGTATAAAACGATCCGATGGCAGAAATCAGAGCTTTCCTCCGGCGGAAGAATTGCCCGAAGCTGCCGCTCCACCTTTTCTGGTTCCTTACCCTGGCTGAGGCCCAAACGGCCGCAGATCCGGATGCAGTGGGTGTCGCACACCACACTTCCCGGAACATGATAAATGTCTCCAAGCAGCAGGTTAGCGGTCTTTCGTCCCACGCCAGGAAGCTTCAGAAGTTCCTCCATCGTGCCGGGGACCTTTCCGTCGTAATCGGAAAGCAGCATCTGACAGGCAAGAACAATGTCTCTTGCTTTGTGTTTGTAAAATCCACAGGAATGAACCAGCTTTTCTACCTGGCCTATATCAGCTGCAGCCATAGCTTCCAGCGTAGGGTAAGCCGCAAAAAGTGCCGGCGTTACGAGATTCACCCGCGCGTCCGTACACTGGGCGGACAGGCGCACGGCGATCATCAGTTCATAGTCTTTTTGATAGTGGAGCGCGCAGGGAGCATCACCGTACCGCTCTTTCAAAATGGAAATAATCGCGCTTACTTTTTCTTCCATGGCTTTTTTCCTTCTTTATGTGAAATGGAGGTTTTCCATACTATATCACGTTTTGTGAAAAAAGGGAAGAAAAATCAATAAAGATCCTCCGGAATATCCGCGGTGAGGGCAGAGACTTCATATGCCGTCCGCTCCTGTGCGCCTGCCTCGGTCAGCTTGGTGTAGCCTCGGCTTTGAAGCCTGCCGTAAATGCGGATCCTGTCTTTTGTATGGCACCGGGCTGCCTCCTGTGCGGTTTTCCCCCACAGGATACAGGGCAGATAATCCG
This sequence comes from Oscillospiraceae bacterium, assembly GCA_016302405.1. Taxonomy (GTDB): domain Bacteria; phylum Bacillota; class Clostridia; order Oscillospirales; family Oscillospiraceae; genus Faecousia. Next base: position 5,746 of record JAEDNR010000007.1, on the reverse strand, counting down.
CTCTGTGAAATGCTCTTGGAACCGCAAGCATAATATCACAGATTTCTCTGCCCAGAGGTGTCCGTCGAAAAGTAGGTTCGCGGCACAATGTTCCGTCAATCATGACATCATTCAGCCAATCCCCGTCTTCTGCCGCGATGGATGACGCAAAGACAAAGATAAGCAGATGACGTTTTCCATCCTCCCGCAGATTATGGGACCGGATCTGTCCGGTTACCCGGAGCATTTCACCGCCGAATGGATCGATTTGTCCGAGAATGGATTCTTCCGCAATAACCGGCAGCGTGTCCACCGCGCCGGACAGCCGCTGAACCGCCAAATAAAAGCGAAAGAACCGTTTACCGTGATTTTCGTGGGAAAATTCGGGAAGCGCTGTAAGGCTGCCCCGAAGTGTGACCTGATTTGTAATTGTTTCCATAAGTACCACCCCGTCAGTTCAGATGTATGGGACATTCTATGCGCGGGGTGGACAAAAAGAACTGCCCTCCGGGAGACTCCGGAGGGCAGAAAAGGGATTCACTGAATATGAGAATGGTTATTAATGTGGTCCTGACAATAGCAGTAATAGCCCTTACACCGGGAGCAATACCGGAATTCCAACTCCGGATTGCTTACATCCGTTCGTCCGCAAACGGTGCAGCGGTGGGTATAGGGAGCTTTGGGTGTAGCGGTGGTTGCCTCATAGGAGCCTGCACTGGGGAAAGGGATAACCTTGGGCCGGTCTGATTTTTTGACAGGAGTTATCTTTCGGAAAAGGCGGCGCAGGTTAGCCATCCAGGACACCGGAATCACATTCAGAACATCCTTGCCAAAGAACAGGAAATAGTTGGCAAGGGCGATTACCGGGAAGAAGTTGTAAGCGGTAAAGGGCATTGCGAACAGTCCTGTGAAGACAATGACAAGATCGATCAGCGCAAAAACCCATGCTTTGATGGGGATAATGAAAAACAAAAGGAAGCTTGCCTGGGGATACATGGTGGCGTAGCTGAGAAACAGACTCATATTCAGGTAGTACACGTTGGCGGTGCAGTTAAAAATCATGGAATAAATATCCATCAGCACTACGCCGGTGAGATAAAACAGATTGAACTTAAGTGTGCCCCACAGGCGTTCCATGGCTTGTCCCAAAGAAAAGTAACAGACCAGGGTGATAAACTGAAAGAGAATGTTGCCCTGAAGCAGCGTCAGAGGATAGGTAAAAAGACGCCAGATCTGACCGTGAAGAATTGCCTGCCGGTTAAAGCACAGCAGATTATACAGGATATAGTTATTGGCGAAGATACTCATGAGATAAACAATGGCAGTTCCAATGCAGATGTAGAGCATCAGATTGGGAATGCCTTTGTTACGGTTTTTATAGCAGAATCGCTCGAAGGATCTTCTCAGGTTTTTCAAACCGCTCAACTCCTAAGTAAAAGTTACGGCTATTTTACCAGCTAATCCGTGAAAAGTCCATAGAAGAATTGTGAACAAATAAAAAAAGCAGGAGTCCCTCTTGACAAATAGCAAAAAATGTGTAATATACGTTTATAAAACTGCATACAGCCTTATCAAGAGTGGTGGAGGGAACGGCCCGATGAAACCCTGCAACCTGTTTATTCAAGGTGCAAAATCCGGCGGCAACGAAAGATGAGGATCTGATTTGGACGCACATCGGATCTTCGGTGTGCGGTTTTTCTTTACTTAAAAAAGAGAAAGGAAATCAAATCAATGAACAGCAGACTTTTCACTTCCGAATGTGTCACCCCCGGTCATCCGGATAAGGTGGCGGATGCTATTTCTGATGCTATACTGGACGAATGCCTGCGTCAGGACTCGTCTTCCCGTGTAGCGTGCGAAACAATGGTCACAACGAATTTCTGCATGATCTGCGGAGAAATCACAACCAAAGCTGTGGTGGATTATCCAGCGGTTGCCAGACGTGTCATCCGCAGCATTGGCTATGTGCACACCGGTGAGGGATTTGATGCGGATACCGCTCAGATCCAGTGCCGGATCCACACCCAGTCCCCGGATATTGCCCTGGGAACCTGCGATGAAATCGGCGGAGCCGGGGATCAGGGAATGATGTTTGGCGGTGCATGCACGCAGACAAAAGAGTATATGCCTCTGCCCATTGCGCTGGCTCGTGCCCTCAGCAGCCGTCTGACCCAGCAGGTCAAGATCAATCCGCTGCTTCGTCCGGACGGCAAAACTCAGGTTACTGTGGAATACGATCCCCGGGGAAATGTCCTAGGAATTGACACAGTGGTCGTTTCTGTTATGCATAGCCGGGAGTTCGCAATCGGCGATCTTCGTGAATATGTGAGAGAATATGTGATTGCTCCGGTTCTGGAGCGCTATGGATTCTCGTTGAATGCCGTAAAGCATGTCCACGTTAACCCCACCGGTTTGTTTGTGGTAGGGGGGCCGGATGGCGATACCGGACTGACGGGAAGAAAAATCATTGTTGATACATACGGCGGCTGGTTTTCCCATGGCGGCGGAGCGTTTTCCGGAAAGGACCCTACCAAAGTGGACAGAAGCGGAGCGTATCTGGCAAGATATATGGCGAAAAATCTTGTGGCATCGGGACTTGCTTCCCAGGTTCAGGTCCAGCTTGCTTACGCAATCGGTGTAGCACAGCCGGTTTCTCTGATGGTGGATAGCTTTGGAACGGGCGTTGTAGCGGATGATGAGATGGCGCACCGTCTTCTTGAATGCGTGGATATGACACCGGGCGGAATTATCGACCGGTTTGGCCTGCGCAGACCGATCTATATGGACACTGCGCTTCATGGCCATTTTGGAGTTGCAGACAGACCGTGGGAGCAGACGGATCTGAAGCTGAATTAAAAATGCTTATATAATGAAAGGGACATCCGGTGGGATGCCCCTTTCATTGTTAATGGATATCAGCTGCGAAGCAGAATTGGCTGCAACTGGATACCCTGCACGGCAGCGTTCATTGCCTCGGGAATACGGCTAAAATCAGCGACCAGAGATGTGGGCTTTTTTATAGGATCGTCCTGCCCAAAGGGAACAAAATAAATGTGTTTTCTGGGAAGAAGCCTTCCGATGTTTTCTGCCGCACCGGCAAGCCCATCGTTGGTAGATACCGCAATCAGAACAGGACGGGCGTTTCGTAAATGGCTTTTCACGGCCATTGTAACACTTGTATCCGCAATGCTGTGGGAAAGCTTTGCCAGTGTGTTTCCTGTACAGGGGGCAATGATCAATATGTCCAGCAGCTTTTTTGGCCCGATGGGTTCCACTTCGGAAATTTTACGCCAGACCGGCTTTTCGCAGATTTCCTCTACATGGCGAAGATGCTCTTCTGCTGTGCCGAAGCGGCTGTCTGTACAGGCGCTGCTTGGGGACAGAATGGGGAATACAGTGTGGTCCTTGACCAATTCCTCTAAAACGGGGAATACTTTTGCGAAAGTGCAGAAAGAGCCGCACATACAAAAACCGATATTCATTGCGATTCCTCCATAAGTAATCTGTAAACCCTATTTCCGATCAGCTGCCCGGAACTTTCGGGCGCATGGATTCCGGGTAAACCTCTTGCCTCGATTGCGTCGCGGCAGATGATACCGGGTCTTGAGGCAAGATCAATTTTCAGACATTCTGCCGCATTAGTGAAGTCTTCCTCATTGAGAACGGGTTCCGGCGCTGTGTTAAAGATCAGCCGAACGGAAGGAATTATCTTCCGGAGCGAATCCATGGATGCGGCCCGGTAGCCAAGCATGCGCAGTACCGCGCGGTCGGATTCTTTTCGTGCTGCTACAATGGGGTCCGCACCCAATCCTTTCAGCTGATGGGCAAGACATTTTCCGATTCGCCCCCATCCGACAATCAAAACAGATGTGAGAGGCAGGGTTACCGGCAGTTTCTGTGCAGCGATCATGAGTGCACAGGAAGCTGTGATAGATGCGTTTTGGGCAAGATATTCCGGGTCCTGTAAAAGATCTGTCTTCTGATAATTCTCAGGGGTCCAGGAATTTAAGTTTCCTCCTATTATCCGTATCTGGGCAGGAAGACGTTCCAGGTAGGAATGTATATCTTTTCCGGAGCGAAGTGTTCCGTTGGGACAGAAACTTGGTACATCCAGCAATAGGTCAGTAACATCCGGAGAAGGGTGGTCTGTTACATGGATCCCTCTTTTTTTGAGGAATTCCGCGGCAAAATAGCATGCTTGCGTAGTGCCAATGGGGTAAAGAAGAGGAGCATGCATTTTATTACCTCCTATCAAAATAATATGCCTGCTTATGGAAGAAGGTTCCAAAGGAAACCGGTTCGGGTTTTCTTTCCATTTCCCTTGATTTTTTCCATAGAAAATGTATAATAAAAACAAAGGGGTGACTGAAAATGCAAAGACTAGGCTTTATTCATGATATGCTGGATGTTAAGGTTCTGATTCTGTTTGTTATGTCCAGAGTTGCCTATCCTGTAAACACGCAGCAGATTTATGAGCTGTGTTATCAGGATGACTGCCTGAGCTATTTTGATGTGTGCACGGCTATCCCTCAGATGGTCACTTCCGGGCACCTGAAAGCCCTTGAAAATGATTGCTATGAAATTACGGACAAAGGCAAGGCAGATGGGTCTTTAACGGAAGACTCGATTGCATATACCGTCCGCTGCCGCGCTGAAAACGCAGTTGCGCGGTTTAACAGGCAGCTTCGCCGCAGCAGTTTTGTAAAGACACAGGTCATTCCCCGGGAGAATGGTGATTTTTCTGTAATTATGGCTCTGGATGATGAGCAGGGCAACCTTATGACATTGGAGCTGGTGGCACCGAATCAAAGACAGGCGATCCGGTTGGGAAAACTGTTTGAGACAAAGGCCGAGACAATTTACAATTTGACCATGACGGAGCTTTTGGATGGGGAGGACGAGGTGGACTCGTAACGAAACTGTAAATAATACAGCAATATCCCCAAAAACACTTGCCGGAATTGTAATAATGTGGTATACTATATCTACACCGGAGAACCGGTGAAAGGAAAGGAGCTGCCGCATATGAAATTTCAGTACAGTGAAAAGAAAGTGAAACTTCCGGAGAAAGTACATGCTTATGCCGAGAAAAAGGTAATGAAGCTGAGCCGTTACTTTGAGGAGGATGCGGAAGCACTGATTGTCTTTTCTGTTGAAAAGAACCGGAATCACGTTGAGCTGACGGTTCATGGAGCCGGCACCTGGTTCCGGGCAAGTGAGAGCACTTCCGATATGTTTGCGTCCATTGATGCTGCTGTTGGAACCATTGAAGGACAGATCCGCAAGAATAAGACTCGCCTTGCCCGTCGTCTACGCCAGGATGCGTTTACCCGTACGGTGCAGGAGGAAACGTCCTTTGCTCCCGAAGCTTCTGAAGACGATCTGACAATCATTCGCACCAAACGTTTCCAGTTTAAACCGATGACCCGTGAGGAAGCCGTCCTGCAGATGAATCTGCTGGGTCACAATTTCTTCGCGTTCCGCGATGAGGATAATGACGGTTCCTTTGCTGTTGTTTACCGCCGGAATGATGGGGGCTACGGTCTGCTGGATGACTCTGAATAACCTTACATTTGCTGAATGTGCCGGAGTCGCAAGGCTCCGGCATTTTTAGCAAAAACATAAGACGACAGGGTTCTGCAAAGAATTGCAGATGGTTTTAAAATTATTTTAAAAAAACAAAAAAACATGCTTGACAAATAAAGAAGCGCGTGGTATTATATGCAAGCTGACCGCGAGGGAAGCGCCTGTACCTTGTAAATTGAAT
>JAEDNR010000006.1 GCA_016302405.1 Oscillospiraceae bacterium | reverse complement strand
AATTTACAATTTCACGATCAGCTTATTAAAGCCGATAGCCTGAATTGGAATTTGTTAAACTAGCATTATATCATTACGTGTCATTTGTAGTTCAAACCAATCGAGCATTTTTTCTACTTTTCTATCGTCTTTGCTGAAGGCCTCAAGTTCTGACAGTGAATACCACCAAAATGTATTGATGTATCGAAGCAAAATAGGAAATGCCTTCTTCTCCTCATCGCTAAATGTATATGTTTGTTGAATGTATGACATATTTTCGAGAAAGGTCTTCATCCGAATATCGTCAAGCTTCTTATCAAAATAGAAAATGTAGTTATTGTCCTTGTCTACCAAACAGTTTTGGTAAGTTCCCCAAAGAGCTTCTCTCATTGCGTAGTTAAGAATTCTCTCCTTGCCACACAAATTAAAATCAAACAAGCCAACAAACTTTAGGTTATCATCAAGAAGAATGTTGCTACTGTTTAAATCCGCCTGGAAGCAGGATGTGGGTAAAGAGTCATAAACCTTTCTACATTCCTCTTGATTTTTATAGAATAAATCCAATAGCTTTTCTGCTCGTGGCAAATACTGCGGCAAATTCTTTTTGATGTAGTCCACAAAAAGTAAGGCACATTCGGTTTCTTCATCTGCGGTGTCCACGCCCGTAAAAGGCTCCAACAGACAGTATGCAGACGGAAAATCCAAAAAATCCAACCGTTTCGATGCTATTGTTCCCAAGGAGCGCAATACATCAGGCATATATTGCCGTTTTTCTACATCTAATTGTTCTGCTGTTCGAAAAGCCGAAAATTCCTCAGCGTAAACGTAATAATCCCTACCATCTACCGTATGTCTGTGAAGCAGTTCCCCGTGGCGATTGGGGATAATAGCTGGACAATACAGGTCAATTTTGCGGTATTCGTCCATTAGACGAAACCAGCCCATAATTCTTTTTTGATTGCTGAAAGAATTGGAGAAATACTTAATGACAATCTTGGACGCACCATCATTTACAATGTATGCTTTTCTAAAGTCGCTATCGCCATGGGATGAATCTTTGATTTCAACATTCGTCACCTCGGTATCATAATAAAGGGTTAATGGAAATTCCATATTATCATCCTCGGTCAAATTCAAGTTTATCGGTCTGTTTAATCATATCATACGGCTTCAATGTATGCAAGAAAAGTCCCGGCAGACATTACTGCCGGGACGATACTGTTTTACGAGCACCCGCCTTTCGTCCCGGGGTTTTTGTGCTTATCGGTGCTCTTCCAGCCAGGCAAGCAGATCGGCATAGACTTCCTGGCGGTTGGTCTCGTTGAGGATTTCGTGCCGGGCGCCGGGGTAAAGCTTCATGGTCACATCTTCACAGCCGGCATCCCGGAAGAAACCATATACCTTTTTCACGCCCTTACCCATGGCGCCCACCGGGTCCGCGTCCCCGGAGAACAAGCCCACGGGCGTTTTTTTGTCCATTTTCGCCAGTTTTTCTTTTCTGGCGATGTATTGCAGGCCCGTCATCATGGCGTGGTTCATACCCCCCCGGGTGGGGAAATTGCACAGAGGATCCGCAAGATACTTGTCTACCACGGCTTCATCCCGGCAGATCCAGTCGGCGCTGGTGCGGTTGGGCGCAAAGGCCTTATTATAGGCCCCCAGGGAAATGGAAAGGAACAGCTTATTGACCTTATGGGGATCGCCAAAGCTTGTAAGGAATTTACCCAAGGCAACGGTGAGCGCCCCCTCCTGCCCAGTGCCGGAGAGGATGCAGCCGTCCACCGTGCCGGGATAGTCAATGAGGTAGGTCCGGGCCTGGAAAGACCCCATGGAATGCCCCAGAAGGAAATAAGGCAGTTCCGGATACCGGAGGCCAATCTGCTTTCTCAGGGAATACAGGTCCTTCGTCAGTACAAACCAATCGGTAAAGAAGCCGTACTCCTCCGGCCCGACAGCGGTCAGGCCGTGTCCCAGATGGTCACTGCCCGCCACCGCATAGCCCTGCTCCGTCAGAAACAGGGCAAAAGGCTCATAGCGCAGGGCGTACTCGCAGATACCGTGCACAATCTGAACCACCGCTTTCGGTTCCCCCGTCTCCGGCAGCCAGAGAACCCCGTGAACCTGGTGCACACCGTCAGAAGACGGAAAGAAAAACTCCTGCTTGTTTGCCATAAAAATGCCTCCTTAAAACCCCTTTATGTTCGTTGGCCCTTCTAGCCCTCCGCCCAGTTCCGGCTGCGTGAAACTGCCTTATGCCACCCGGCAAGGAGCTTTTCCCGCTGAGCTTCGTCCATGGCGGGCTTGTAGACCGTGTCGCAGGCCCACAGGCCCTTGATTTCCTCCCGGTCCTTCCATACCCCCGTTGCCAGGCCCGCCAGATAGGCGGCACCCAGAGCGGTGGTCTCCCGGATAGCCGGACGGCGGACTGAACGGTCCATAATGTCCGCCTGGAACTGCATCAGGAACATGTCCCGGCTGGCGCCTCCGTCGGCTTTCAGCTGAGTCAGGGTAATACCAGTATCGCTTTCCATAGCATGGAGCAGGTCCGCCACCTGATAGGCGATGGATTCCTGGGCGGCACGGATAATGTGTTCCCGCTTGGTGCCCCGGGTGATGCCCACGATGGCGCCCCGGGCGTACATATCCCACCAGGGCGCCCCCAGGCCGGTAAAGGCAGGCACCAGATACACACCGCCGTTATCCGGAACCTTCCTTGCATAGTATTCCGCGTCCCGGCTGTCGGTAAAGAAGCGCATCTCATCCCGCAGCCACTGGATCACCGCGCCGCCAACAAACACCGAGCCTTCCAGAGCGTACTGCACCTTTCCGTCCAGGCCGATGGCGATGGTAGTGAGCAGACCGTTTTTGCTTTCACAGGGGGTTTCCCCGGTGTTCATAAGCAGGAAGCACCCGGTGCCGTAGGTATTTTTCGCGTCCCCCGGCGCAAAGCAGGTCTGGCCGAACAGCGCCGCCTGCTGGTCCCCGGCAATGCCCGCGATGGGCACCTTCACCCCCTGGATCTCGGTATAGCCGTAGATTTCGCTGGAGGGCCGCACCTGGGGAAGCATTTCCCTGGGGATGTCCAGGGCTTTCAGGAGGGTATCATCCCAGCACAGATTATGGATGTCATAGAGCATGGTGCGGGACGCGTTGGTATAGTCCGTAACATGGACCGCGCCGCCGGTCAGCTTCCACACCAGCCAGCTGTCCACGGTGCCGAAAAGGAGCTTTCCTGCTTTCGCCCGATCCATGGCTCCCGGTACATGGTCCAGAATCCACTTGATTTTCGTGGCGGAAAAATAGGCATCGGGGATCAGGCCGGTGGTTTTCCGGATGTGCTCCCCCAGGCCCCGGGAAACCAGGCCGTCCACAATATCGGCGGTCCTCCGGCACTGCCAGACAATGGCATTGTACACAGGCTTTCCCGTCTCTTTGTCCCAGACAATGGTAGTCTCCCGCTGGTTGGTGATGCCAATGGCCGCAATCTCCCGGGGATCCACACCGGACTGGGCCACCACCTCCATCATGACGGCATACTGGCTGGACCAGATTTCCATGGGATCGTGCTCCACCCAGCCGTCATGGGGATAGAATTGGGTAAACTCCTTCTGGCTTACCCCCAGGATATTCTGTTCCCGGTCAAAGAGGATGGCCCGGGAGCTGGTGGTACCCTGGTCCAGGGCAAGGATATAGTTTCCCATTCTCAATTCTCCTTTTCCATATTCCGGGTGGCGACAAGATCCGCTCCCGTTCCGCAGATATTCTGAATCACAATGTCTCCGGTTCTGACCGGCGCCGTGAGGGTCACACCCTCCATGGCATCCATCACAGCAAAAATACTTTCCTTGGGCACGGGCCGGTTCGTCTTCACCGGGCACCGGGGATAGGCCCCGCCCCGACAGCGGACGGTGGAGGTAACCACACGGACAGGATGCATAAGCTCCGATCTTCCGTACTCCGCGCCCCGGGGGCAGCTGTTTCCCGAGACCTGGAAATTTCTTTCTTCATCCACCCGCAGGTGACAGCTGTTGGGGCAGACAATGCAGATCAGTTCTTTCATGCTTTAAGCCTCCCTTACCGACAGGGTGATCTCCCCCTCCGCCTTATTAAGAAGAACGCCGGGAAGCATGATATGCTCCATTTCTCCGGGAGCCAGGTGGGAACGGCTGTATTTCGCGATCACGGTTTCCCCGGATGTTACAAGGATCTCACTGTCCCGGCACACCCGGTTCACCCGGAAGAATATCCCACAATTCTTCTCCACACCCTCTGTGCGAATCTTCTGCGGAACGGTGTAGGTCACGCCGGGGCCATTCTGGACGGTCAGGGTCTTCCCCGCCCTGTCGCCGGAGAGCACATACGCCGCAGCGGCCTCCCCTGCGCGCAGGCTCTCCGCCGTAACATAGTCCACCAGATCGTGGACATGGCACACATTTCCGCAGGCAAAGATACCGGGCACCGAGACCTCCATATTTTCGTAGACCTTGGGGCCGTTGGTCCTTGGGTCCATTTCAATGCCCGCCTGGCGGGTCAGCTCGTTTTCCGGGATCAGGCCCACGGACAACAGCAGGGTATCACAGTCAAAAACCATCTCCGTTCCCGGAATGGGGCGGCGGTTTTCGTCCACCCGGGACACCACCACCTGCTCCACACGCTTTTCTCCCCGGATCTCAGTAACGGTATGGGACAGGTACAAGGGAATGTCAAAATCCTGGAGGCACTGGACAATGTTCCGGCTCAGGCCGCCGGAATAGGGCATGACCTCCACACAGGCCAGGACCTTCGCCCCCTCCAGGGTCATCCGCCGTGCCATAATGAGACCAATGTCTCCGCTGCCCAGAATGACCACCCGCTTTCCCGGGAGCCACCCCTCCATATTCACATACCGCTGGGCCGCGCCTGCCGTGAAAATCCCGGCAGGACGGGTTCCGGGGATGGCGATGGCCCCCCGGGTCCGCTCCCGGCAGCCCATGGCAAGGACCACGGTCTTCGCCTGTTCCTCCCGGTAGCCGGTGGACTTTCCCACCATACACACCCGTTTATCCCAGGTCACTTCCAACACCATGGTATCCAGCCGAGTCTCCACGCCGGTGGCATGGATCATGGAAATGAATCGTCCGGCGTATTCCGGCCCGGTAAGCTCTTCTTTAAAATGGTGCAGGCCGAACCCATTGTGGATACACTGGTTCAGAATGCCCCCCAGCTCCCGGTCCCGTTCTACAATGAGGATCTTCCTAAGGCCCTTTTCCCAGGCTGCCCAGGCGGCTGCCAGTCCGGCGGGGCCGCCGCCCACAACGATCAGATCATACATCCTCCCAGCCTCCCTTCGTCCGGCATACGAGGATCCGGGTTCCATCCCGGTCCTGAAGGATTTCCCCGGGGCTGACCCCCAGCTCCCGGGACAGCAGCTCCACCACCCTGGGGCCGCAGAAGCCGCCCTGGCACCTGCCCATACCGGTATTCACACGGCGCTTTACGCCGTCCACAGACCGGGGCGGAATTGGCGTACGGAAACAGGCAAGGATCTCCCCCTCCGTCACCGTCTCACACCGGCACACCACCCGGCCATAGGCAGGTTCTTTTTCGATCAGTGCCGCTTTTTGGGAAGCGGACAGCTCCTTGAAACGAATTCTGTGCCGCTCACAGACAAAATCCGCCTTTTCCGCAAGGGGAAGTCCCGCGCTGCCCAGCAGCTCCACCGCGTACTCCCCAATGGCAGGGGCCGCGCTGAGGCCGGGGGAGCAGATCCCCGCAAGATCCAGAAAGCCCGGGGCGTCCGGGGGAAATTCGATGACAAAATCCCGCCTGTCAGTACGGGCCCGTACCCCGGCAAAATTCCGGATGGACTGGCGGAAGTCAATGTCAGGCACGGACTGCAGTGCTTTTTCCCGGACAGAAGCCATACCGGCGGCGGTATTTGCGGTATTGTTTCCCTCCACCGTATCGGCGCTGGGCCCGACGATCAGGTTCCCATGAACCGTGGGCGCAACCAGCACGCCTTTCCCGTTTTCATTGGGGCACTGGAACAGCACATGGCTGACCCGGCTGCCCTCGCATTTATCCAGTAAGTAATACTCTCCCCGGCTGGGGCCCATGGTAAAGCTGTGGGCAGACACCATATCGTGAATGTCCCCGGCAAAGACCCCGGCGGCATTGACCACAAACCGGCTCCGGAACGTTCCCCGATTGGTAAAAACCCTCCATACCTCCGCTTCTCGCGTAAGTCCCGTGACCTCCGTTTCCAGAAACAGCTCAGTACCGTTCCTTACGGCTGTCTCCGCAAGGGCCAGGCACAGCTCCCAGGGAGAGCAGATAGCGGCAGTGGGGGCAAGGAGCGCTGCCGTAACGCTGCCGGAAAGAGCAGGCTCCAGGGCACGGGCCTCATCACCGGAAAGAATGCAAAGCTCCGGCACGCCGCTTAACCCGCCCCGGCGCAGGAGCGTCCGCAGGGTTTCCTCCTCCTGTTCCGAAAATGCCAGGACCATGGAGCCGCACCGGCGGCAGGGTACGTCCAGCTTTTCACAAAGCTCCCGGGCAAGCGCCGACCCTCGCACATTGAGCTTTGCCATCAGGGTCCCGGGCTCCGGATCATAGCCCGCGTGGAGGATCGCGGAGTTGGCCTTGGTGGCTCCCTGGGCAACATCATTCTCCCGCTCCAGGATTCCAACTTTCAGCCGGTATTTGCTCAGCATAAATGCCGTGGCCGCGCCTGTAATGCCGCAGCCGATGATCAGGACATCATACATGGAATCTCCCCCCCTGACGAAAAAGGCGAAACAGGATTGCCCATTCCGGGCTGACCCAGTTTCGCTTGCATCCTTATAGATGTATTATACAACAAAATGTTGAAAAAATCAAGTATCGCTGTGGGTTTTATAATCATTTTGCCGATAACACCCCGAGGCTTTCGCTTTCTCTCCTTTACAGATTTCCTTTCCTGTGGTAAAATAGTCGAAAAACTTCATGGTTTTACTGAATAAGGAGAAGCAGTATATGGACTATTCCGGCAGCAGCTTTGAAAAAGCGTTTACCTACGCAGGCAGCGATCTGGGTGCCCTGTGGAGCCCTGGGTGTACCCGGTTCCGGGTCTGGGCGCCCACGGCATCCGCCGTTCGCCTCCGGCTCTATCCCGACGGCGACGGCAGCGCGCCCATTGAAGAATATTCCATGGCTCCGGACAGTCAGGGAACCTGGGTATTTGCCCTGGACGGAGACCTGCATGGGGTGTATTATACTTATCTTGTCACCGTGGATGGGATTACCAGAGAGTCCATTGATCCCTATGCCAGGGCAGGCGGTGTCAACGGACAGCGGGGTATGGTCATTGACCTGGGGCGCACCGATCCCGACGGATGGGCTTCGGACCGGGGACCAAGAATGGCCATTACCGACGCGGTGATCTGGGAAGCCCATGTGCGGGATCTTTCCATTCATCCCTCCTCCGGCATGGAAAACAAAGGTAAATACCTGGCTCTGACGGAGGAAAACACCGCTACCGCCCACGGCTTTCCAACAGGACTTGCCCACATCAAAGCGTTGGGGGCCACCCATGTCCAGCTGCTTCCCATCTATGACTACTGCTCCGTGGATGAAGCCTGCCCGGACCGCCGCCAGTATAACTGGGGCTACGATCCTGTCAACTTTAATTTCCCGGAGGGCTCCTATTCTACCGATCCGTTCCACGGGGAGGTCCGGGTCCGGGAGCTGAAAGAAGCGATCCATGCCCTCCACAAAAACGGCATCGGTGTTATCATGGACGTGGTTTACAATCATGTATACCGCCGGGACGACTTCAGCTTCAATAAAATCGTTCCGGGTTATTTCAGCCGGGGTAACTCCAACGGCTCCTGCTGCGGCAACGACACCGCCAGCGAGCGTTCCATGGTGCGTAAATTCATCGTGGATTCCCTGTGCTACTGGGCAGAAGAATACCATCTGGACGGCTTCCGGTTTGACCTTGCCGGCATCATCGACGCCGAGACGATCCGCCTTGCCCAGCAGGAGCTGGAACGCAAAAATCCGGGACTGCTGCTCTACGGCGAGGGCTGGGACATGCACACCGTGGTGACAAAGCAGGATGTCAGCCTTGCCACCCAGAAACAAGCTCCTGCCCTCCCCGGCTTCGGTTTCTTCAATGATACTATCCGGGATCTGGTGCGCGGACCGCTGTTTGAAACCGCTGATCCAGGGTTTGCCTCCGGGGCTTTCCCTGCCCTTTCGGAGCTGGCCGCGGCCTTTGCGGGCCGCCCCGGGTGGACGGAGGACCCAAAGCAGAGCATCAACTATTGCTCCTGCCACGATAACTATACGCTGACGGACCGGATCGCTCTGGCAAAGCCCCATATTTCAAAGCAGGAGCTTGCCCGCCGGAACCGGCTGGCCGCCGCGTTCTGCATTCTCTCCCAGGGCGTTCCCTTCTTCCAGGCCGGGGAAGAAATGCTCCGTTCCAAGCCCTCCGGCCGGGGCGGGTTTGTCGACAACAGCTACCGTTCTTCGGACCGGGTGAACGCCCTGCGGTGGAACAGCTTTGAAAGCCCGGAGGCGCTGCAGACGCTGCGCTACTATCAGGGCCTGATCGCGGTTCGCAAAGAATTCCCCCTGTTCCGGCTGACCTCCCGGGGACAGATCGACGAAAAACTCCATTTCTTCCCCTGCGGCGGGTCGCACACGCCCGGCTTCCTGCTGGAAGATGCCGGCAGGCGCCTGCTGGTCATTTTCCATCCGGAAGACACGCCTCTGGAAGTCAGCCTGCCCCAGGGAACCTGGAATGCCCTGGTATGGGACAACGACGCGGGGACCCGGATCCTGTTTCAGGCCGAGGGCAGAATCCTTCTGCCGCCTGTGGCTGCGGCAGTTCTCACAGCAGATAATACAACCCGGATGAAATTAATTTGACTTTTCCCGTCATTTTGACTATAATATAGGCAGGTGGAATCCATCCCCTATAAGGAGGCATCAATATGGAAAAGAAAATTATTACAATCAGCCGGGAATTTGGCTCCGGTGGACGGACCGTTGGACGCATGGTCGCCGAAAAACTCGGCATTCCGTTTTACGACAAGGAACTGGTGGACCAGGTCGCTTTGGAGTCCGGTTTCGCTCCCAAATTTGTGGAGGAACACGGAGAGCATTCCCCTGGCAGCAGTCTGTTTTCCTACGCCTTCGCCCCCCAGGGTGTCCCCGGCGTGATGAACGGCCTTTCCACAGCGGACTTTCTGTGGAACATCCAGTGCAATGTGATCCTGCAGCTTGCCGACAAGGGCCCCTGCGTGATCGTGGGCCGGAATGCCGACTACATTCTGAAAGACCGGCAGGATGCCCTGCATGTATTCGTATTCGCTGACATTCCCTACCGGGCTGACCGGATTGTGCGGCTGTACGGCGAATCGGAGAAAGCGCCGGAAGCGCGGCTTCAGGAAAAGGATAAGCGCCGCCGGGTCAACTACCAGCACTACACCGGCAGAACCTGGGGCATGTCCCAGAACTATAACCTGTGCCTGGATACCGGCGTACTGGGCATTGAACAGTGTGTGGACATCATCACAAACACTGTTATAAAGTCCAGGGAAGCATAAGCTACATATTTTTCGGCGCAGACAGGATTCTGTCTGCGCCGTTTCTGTATTATACTTTTGCCGGTTCCTGGCCGATATGGACATTCACGCCGTTGACCTCCACGGTTTCGTCCGCGGGGATCAGGATGTACTTCACGCCCCCGATAATCCGGGTCTCGATCATATCCGCACGGGCGGGGTCCACACGGATCACCGCGTCCGGCGTCTCCACCTGGAAATGCTTGTTGTCGATAATATTCTTTGGGTGCAGCGCCGCGTCAAAGCCGAAAGCGGAATCGTAGTCCACACTGAACTTGGCCAGATGCTCCTGGGAAATACCGCAGTTTTCCAGCACGCCCTTTACATCCTCTTTCCCGATGAGCAGAGGATCGGGAACCTTGCTTTCCTTGTGGAGCTCAATACGCTGGCACAGCTCATCGTGGACGGACTGGACAACATCCATGCTGCATTCCTCCCCCAGAGCATCGGAAAGCAGCTCCTCAAAACACTTTTTCTGCTCCGCGGCGGGCTTGGGAATGGGGACATTGAAGAGGCTTTCCACCAGCGCGTCCTGGCCAGCCTTGATATTGTGGGTATAGTAGAGGGCGTTATAGAGGTTCGTGGAGCGGTTGTCAAAGGCCGGGAACAGGAAGCCCAGCTCGGGCGCGCTGACCGGCTGGTTCATGGCGCCGTCCCGGAAGCACTTTTCCTCCGGCACATAGTGCAAGGTGGCTTTTGTCTGCTTTACCGGGCAGACGGCGCAGACAAGGAAGCGGTAGGTCTCGTCGGCGTTATCCTTTCCGAAGGAGCCATCCTTGCTCTTAAAGGGGACATCGTAGCTGTCGCAGCCCACAAGAATCAGGTAGTTTCCCTCCAAAACCACATTCTCGATGATCTTCTGATAGAACACTCCCAGCTTTTCCTCGTCTTCCAGTCCGCTTTCGCGCAGGTCCATCAGGAGCTGGTGCTCCGGACTGCCGGCAACCTGGGAGGTCTTAAAGCTCAGGTCAATGAGGTTTTTGCCGACGCCGCCGGAAAGTACCCTACGCAGAATGGCAAAATATTTTTCCCCCTCATTTTCAGACATCATGCCGGCGCTCTGGCGGAAAGAGGCAATGATCTCTTTGTTATCGTTGACATAGCAGCCGTAAAGGTGCGTCATATTGCTCCGGTCCCGGCGCAGGTGCCGCCGGATTTCACCGATTTCCTTTTCGTTCATATGAAATCTCCTTATTGTCATTGGTTGTGCCCGGCGATTATACCATACACCAGTCAAAAAATCCAGTGAAAAGATGTATTATTCCATGGGCAGAAAAAACAGAGGCTCAGGCGGAACGTCCACCCAAGCCTCTTTTTTGTTTTCGACTACCATTCTCCCTGGGAGAACAGGGTAATGGGGATTACAATTTCCGGATAGCTGTCGATCACAGCCTGGGCCTCCGCTTCGGAAACCGGCGTTTTTTCGAAGCCCACAAACCAGGGATTGTCCGGATCCTGGGATGCGTCAAAGGTCACGATCTGCTCCTGCACCAGGCTGCTGCCCACAAGCCGGTACATGATATAGCTGCTTTCCGCGGCGCTGTTGGAACCGAAATTTTTGATGGTTCCGTTTTCGCAGAGCTGATAGGAATTCCGCTCAAAGCCGCTTGCCAGATGAACCGCCTTCCCGTTTTCCACGGTATAAAGATCATACATCACATTCCCGTCGGAAACGATCAGCTCCGCTACACCGTTTCCGTCCAGGTCCCGGTAACACCAGCCGAGCCCATCCAGTCCTTCCACGAAGCCTACAAGCATGCTGATGTCTTCCTCGCTGCACTGCCCGGGGTCTTTGTTCTCCCGGATGGCAGAGACATATTTTTCCAGAATGGGACGGTACAGTGCATCCTCCGCACCACCCGCGGCGCTTTGCGCACTGTCATCCGCGCTTTCCGGAGCTTCGGCTCTCACACCTTGATCCATGTAAGCAGCGTTGGTTTCCGCATCCATGGCTGTCAGCTCCGCGGGGCTGCTCTTTGTCTTCAGGACCGCGCTGCCGCCGAACCACACGACCACTGCCAGCATGGCAACAAGTCCCAAAGATGCCGCAATCGTAGAGAACCGGAAGCCACCGGCAGGCTTTTCCCTGCGCAGCTCCAACGGGCGGCTATCCTTCTCCGCCATGATTGCGTTCCACATTTTATCCTTCTGTTCCTGGGTGGGCCGGACATCGGAATAGGCGTTGCGAACTGTCTGTCTTGTCATCAGGCATCACCTCCCAAATCCTTTTTCAGTGCCTGTCTTGCCCGTGACAGCCGGCTCCGGACGGTGCCCTGTCGGCATCCCAAAGCCTGGGCGATCTCCGCCGAGGAATAACCCTCGTAGTAATACATGTAGACCGCAGTCTTCTGATCCCTGGGCAGGGCGAGGATCGCTTCCAGTACGGGATTCAACTCCGGCCCCTCCTGGGCGATCTCCGGCAGTTCCTCGATGCTGGTATGCTTGCGCCAGGACCGGCGCAGGGCATCCTTGCACACATTGGAAGCTGTCACAATGAGCCACGCTTTTTCATGTTTTTCTGACTGAAAAACCGTTCCGCTGGACATCAGGCGCAGAAAGGTTTCCTGCACCATATCTTCCGTATCCGCTCTGGTTTTCATGAAGGAGAAACAGATACGGTACACAGTGTCCACCTGACGGTTGTAAATATCCATGATTTCTTTGTCCGTACGCAACAAAGAAGCCATGCATACCACCTCCTTCCGGTATAGATACGTTTCAAAAACAAATTGTGTTGCATATATAAAAAAGGATTCCCGGAAAATGCCGGATGATTCTTTTCCCGGGCTTCCCACCTGGAAACAGGTTTTTCATTCGTCCTTGCTGCATGAAAAACCTGTCACCCGTAGGAGGCCCGGGAATAAATTCAGTTCCAGAGGCACTTCCAGTTTTTGATAAAATACTCCGTGCCGGAATACACGGTGGTTACGGCGATGAGGGTCACCACCGTCCAGATAACAGCCGTGTTTTCCGGGAAGACCATCAGGACGCAAAGCCCCACCATGGTGCTGGCGGTCTTTATTTTGCCGCTCCATCCGGCGGCAATAACGCTGCCCTTAGCCGCTGCCACCATCCGCAACCCCGAAACCGCAAATTCCCGGGTCAAAACGATCATCAGGGCCCAGGCGGGAAACCTGCCCCACTCACAGAACATGCTCATGGCGGCAATGGTCAGAAGCTTGTCAGCCAGGGGATCCAGGAATTTTCCAAAGTCGCTGACCTGGTTGCACCGCCGGGCGATCTGGCCGTCTATGTAGTCCGTCAGACTTGCCAGAATGAAGATGGCAAGCCCCACCCACATCCAGGGCCCCGCCGTACCGCCGCTGAGATACATTGCCACCAGGTACGCCGGGATCATGGCCACCCGAACCAAAGTGATCTTACTTGCTAAAGTCATCTGTCTCCTCCACAATGTAACCGGACAGGTCACCGTCCACAGTGCCGTCAATATGGACGGTCACAAAGCTTCCCTCACGCAAGGGTTCATCAGAAGCCAGCCAGACCCGTCCGTCAATATCCGGAGAGTCGGCATAGGTTCTGCCATAGAACTGCTCCGCTTCCTCATCATAGCCGTCCACCAGGACCTCCATATCCGTATCCATCCGGGAAGCATTGTAATCATCCATGATGCCGGACTGAAGCTCCTCAATGATCCGCACCCGCTCGGCGGCGGTGTCCGCGTCCACATGCTCCATTCGGGCTGCCGGGGTCCCCTCCTCCGGAGAGAACACAAACGCGCCCACCCGTTCCATTCTGGTTTCCTTCAGGAAGTCCAGAAGCTCATGAAACTCCGCCTCTCCCTCACCGGGAAGACCCGCAATGAGGCTGGTACGGATAACCAGGCCGGGGATCCGGTCCCGCAGCTTTTTGAGCAGGGACCGCAGAAACGCGCCGTCTCCCCGGCGGTTCATCCGCTTCAGAATCTGATCATTGCAGTGCTGAATGGGAATGTCCAGGTACTTGACGATCTTGGGTTCTTCCGCAATCACCGAAATCAGTTCGTCGTCAATTTCATCCGGATAGACATAATGAACCCGAATCCAGTGCAGGCCGTCGATCCGGCAGAGCCTGCGAAGAAGCGCCGGCAACAGCCGCTTATGCCCGGGAAGGTCCGTGCCGTAGCGGCTGGTATCCTGGGCCACAACGATCAGCTCTTTGACCCCGTTTTCCGCCAGGGATTCCGCCTCAACAACAATATCCTCCATCTGCCGGGAACGGTATCTGCCCCGCAGATAGGGAATGATACAGTAGGCGCACCGGTTGTCACAGCCCTCGGCGATCTTTACAAAGGCATAGTGGGCGGGGGTGGTGAGGATCCGGCCCGTCTCCGCCTCGGGGGTATCGATGGAGCCGTAAGAAACCACCGTTTTTTCTTCCAGGAGGCTTTCAATGGCCGGGACGATCTCGGTGTAGCTTCCGGTTCCCAACAAGCCGTCCACCTCTGGCATCTCCTTGCGCACCTCGTCCTGATAGCGCTGGCTGAGACAGCCCGTTACCAGAATCTTCCCCACCAGGCCCTGCTCCTTGAGCTGGGCCACCGCCAGAATGGCGTCAATGGCCTCCGACTTTGCCGAGTCGATAAAGCCGCAGGTATTGATAACCACCACATCACAGCCGGGAAGTTCATATTCCACGCTGTGCCCTGCCTCCTGGACCCGGTACATCATCCGCTCGCAGTCCACCTGGTTCTTGGCACAGCCCAGGGAAATAAATCCGATTTTTGCCATTATTCGTCCTCCGGTAATTCATCTGTTTCCAGGGACAGCTGCCGCAGTCCCTCGCGGATGGAAGCATAGCTGTGGCCCCGCCGTGTAAGCGCCGCTACCGCCCGCTGAATATCCCGCTGGTCACAGTCCCCGCTCAAACGGGTGCGGAGAAAGGAAAGAATCTTCTCCGCCTGGTCGGGATAATCTGCCAAGGCTTCCTCCCAGTACTGCCTGGGGATCCGCTTTTCATACAGAGCCTGTTTGGCCCGGGCAAGGCCGTAGCCCTTTGACGCGCAGGACTCCGCCACCTGGCGGGCCGTAGTCCGGTCATCCACCAGATCGTGGCTTACCATCCATTCCACTGCCGTCCGGGCATCGGCTTCCGTTTCCCCCTTGCGAATCAGCCGGGACTGGAGGTCTTGCTTGGAAACGCTGGATGCTGCCACGATCCGCACCGCCCGCATCTTGGCGGACATCTCCCCGGCGGCAGCTTTCAGCCGGCTTGCGTCCTCCTCGCTGAGCTCCAGACCGGGATAGAGGCCAAAGTCCTCCACCGTTCTCCGGTACAGGCGCAGCATGGTGCCGTC
Organism: Oscillospiraceae bacterium; assembly: GCA_016302405.1. Lineage (GTDB taxonomy): Bacteria > Bacillota > Clostridia > Oscillospirales > Oscillospiraceae > Faecousia. The sequence goes on along the minus strand of JAEDNR010000006.1, from coordinate 31,521 downwards.
GGACAAAATGGTTAAGTAGCGTCCGGCCCGGTCCGGGGCATTGCTCAGGCGGTCAATCCTCATCGATGAAGTCGTCGGCCTCCACCGCTACCGGCTTGTCCGCGGCCTTGGCGGCGGGCTTGGGGGCGCCGGACAGCTTCCACAGGTTCTCCCGCACCTGGGCTTCCACCTGCTCGGCAATCTCGGGATTGGCCTGCAGGTAGGTCTTCACGCTGTCCTTGCCCTGACCGATCCGCTCGTCGCCCATGCTGAACCAGCTTCCGCTTTTCTGAATGATCTCCATCTGGACCGCCAGATCCACCAGCTCGCCCCACTTGGAGATGCCCTGACCGTACATAATATCGAAGTAAGCTTCCCGGAAGGGAGGCGCCACCTTGTTCTTGACCACCTTGACCCGAGTCTTATTGCCGATGATGTTGCCGCCCTCCTTGATGGCCTCCACCTTCCGCACGTCCAGACGAACGGAGGCGTAGAACTTCAGGGCGTTGCCGCCGGTGGTGGTCTCGGGGTTACCGTACATCACGCCGATCTTCATACGCAGCTGGTTGATAAAAATGACCACGCAGTTGGTCTTGGAAATGGTACCCGCCAGCTTCCGCAGGGCCTGGGACATGAGCCGGGCCTGCAGGCCAACAAAGGTGTCGCCCATTTCGCCCTCGATTTCCTGCTTGGGTACCAGGGCAGCCACGGAGTCCACCACCACCGCGTCCACCGCGCCGGAACGCACCAGGGCATCGGTGATCTCCAGGGCCTGCTCGCCGGTGTCCGGCTGGGAAACCAGCAGATTGTCCGTATCCACACCCAGGGCAGCAGCGTACACCGGATCCAGAGCGTGCTCCGCGTCCACGAAAGCGACCTCACCGCCCCGCTTCTGGGCTTCCGCCAGAATGTGCAAAGCCAGGGTGGTCTTACCGGAGGACTCAGGGCCATAGATTTCGATGATCCGTCCCTTGGGGACGCCGCCGATACCCAGGGCCGCGTCCAGAGCCAGAGAACCGGTGGGAATGGCCTCCACATTCATCTCCGGCCGGTCACCCAGCCGCATAACGGTGCCCTTGCCGAAATTCTTGTCGATCTGCGCCAGGGCGGTCTGCAGTGCCTTCTTCTTGTCGGAGGCGGGGGTAGGTGCTTCATATACCGTTTTTTTCTGTGCCATATTTATCGTTCCTTCCTGTCCAGCCGCGCCAGCACGGCTCTTTCTCTGTCATTAAAGTCCCGTCGTCTGTCCAGGACTGTATACCCTTCGCTTTCCAGGATCCGGCAGACGTCGTCTCCCTGCCCCATGCCGAACTCAAAGCACAGGAGGCCCCCGGGCTTCAGGGCATTGCGAAAGTTTACACAGATAGCCCGGTAGAAGTCCAGGCCATCTTCCCCGCCGTACAGGGCAAGGGTAGGTTCATAGTTTTTTACACTGTCGGGAAGCTCCAGCATTTCCGCCTTTGTCACATAGGGCGGATTGGAGACGATCATATCAAATTTCCCCAGAAACGCCGAACAGGGCACCCGGGCATCCACTTGGATAGAGCTGACCCGGCCTCCCAGGTGGTTGCGCTGGATATTCCGCTTGGCGACCGCCAGGGCTTCCTTGGAAATATCCGCAAGCGTCACCCGGGCATCCTTCACCCGGCTGGCAATGGCCAGGCCGATGCACCCGGAGCCGCAGCACAGGTCCAGAATCCTCGGATCCTGGTCCAGGAAAAGCGCCTTACTGATAGCAAGCTCCGCTACGGCACAGGTGTCATCCCTGGGGATCAGGACATCCTCCGTCACATAAAGCGGCAGTCCGTAAAATTCCCACTCCCCCAGCACATAGGCAAGGGGCTCGCCCCGGAGCAGGCGCTGCACATTGCGCTCCATTTCCCGGCACACCGCCTCCGGCGCGTACAGCTCCCGGTTCGCAAGGATCTCCTCCTGGCTTTTCCCGGAGGCTTTGCACAGAAGGTTTCTTGCCATCAGGCCGGCGGTCTGGGTATCCTCGTTTCCCAGAAGCGCCTGCCGGGTTTCCAGATACAACTGGCCGTACCGTTTTACCACCGGTCCGCCCCCTCCTTTTCCGGCAGAACCGCCTCCACCGCCGCGATGCCCACTTCGATCATGCCGTCGTCCGGCTCGCCCGTGGTGAAGTTCTGCATCCACATGCCGGGGGCGGTCAGGATCCGGGTAAGGGCGTTGTCGTGCCGTCCGGCCCAGCGGTTAATTTCATAGGTAATCCCCACCACCAGGGGCAGAAGCAGAAGCTTATAGGCAATCATCAGAAGCCGGTAGAGGAAGCTTCCCCGCAGCGCCGCCAGGGAAGGCACCACCGACAGCAGAGCGGAGGACGCGACGGAAAACACCAGAATGGAGATCACCATTACCACCAGCAGGAAGCTGGTGCCGCACCGGGGATGCAGCCGGGTTTGCATACGGACGTTCTCCACCGTCAGGGGAAGCCCTGCCTCATAGCAGCGGATGGTCTTGTGCTCCGCCCCGTGGTAGGCAAATACCCGTTTCATTTCCCCCATCCGGGAAATGAGGATCATGTAGGCCATAAAAATCACCATGCGGATCACGCCCTCCAGGAGGTTCACCCCCAGCGTGCTGCCGATCCACCGGTCAAAGGGGGAGGCGATCACCATCGGCAGCAGGAAAAACAGGCCGATGGAAAGGCCCAGGCCCATTGCCACAGCCAGACCCACAATCACCTTTTGAAAGGCCTCGTTTCCCAGCTTCTTTTCCAGCCACAGATCAAATTTGCTGGGCTGCTCCTGCTCCTCCTCGGGCGCCAGGTCCGCGGAGTGCATCAGGGCTTTCACGCCGGTGACCTGGGCATCAAAGAAATTGAAGATGCCCCGGAAAAAGGGCCAGGTCCGAAAGGAGCCGGGGCGGCTGAGCTTGCGATCCTTGACCTCCAGGTGCAGACCGTCCGCGGTGCGCACCACCACCGCATCCTTTTCCGGGCCGCGCATCATGATCCCCTCGATCAGAGCCTGACCGCCGATCATCGTGCGGAATTTTTCACAGCATTGCTTTTCTTCCATGGGTTATCCTCTCTGTTACTGGGCTGCGGGCAGCGTGACCGTTACCAGGGTGCCGCCGCCGGAGGCATTCTCCAAAGTCAGAGCGCCCCCGTGAAGCTCCACAATCTCCTCGCATACCGCAAGGCCGATGCCCGTTCCCCGGGCCTTGGAGCTGCCCTTGTAAAATTTCATTTTTACCAGAGGAAGCTCGTCCTCCGGAATGCCGGGGCCGTAGTCCCGGATCCTGACAACAACATTTCCGTCCTCGTAGGAAATCCCGGCGTCGATCCGCTTTCCCTCTCCGCCGTGCTTGGCGGCATTGTCCAGGATGTTCAGGAACACCTGACGAAGCCGCTTGGCGTCGCAGGGAATCTCCGGAATCTCCGCGTCGCTTTCCTGATAGTTGAGCTTGATGCCGTCCTGGGAAAGGCGGCTGCCGTACATATACACAGTGTCCTCAAACTCGCCCCGAATATCCGTCGGCTCCACGGACAGGGTCATCCGCCCGTCCTGCATCCGTGTAAAGTCCAGCAGCTCCGTCACCATTTCCGTCAGGCGCTTCGCCTCGCTGGAAATGATTTTCAGACCCTGCCGGGTTTGTTCGTCCAGGCTCTCATCGGCAAGCAGGGTCTCACTCCAGCCGTTGATAACCGTCAGGGGCGTGCGCAGTTCGTGGGAAAGCTGGGAAATGAATTCCGCCTGCATTTTTTCGTTCTGGCTGATCTTCACCGACATCTCGTTGATGGTATCCGCCAGATCCCGGATCTCGTCATCGTACTTCGTCGTGATCTGGGTACCGTAGCTGCCGCTGGCGATCAGCCGGGCTTTCTCGGTGATCTGATTGACCGGGGTCATCACGGTGTTGATAAATGCCCAGCTTGTCAGGATCACAATGGCAAGAATCCCCATGAGCACCAGTGTGCAGACCACAGCCACCAGAGTGATCTGCTGGTCCACGACCCGGGTGGAGGTAACATAACGCAGAACGCCCATGACCTCGCCGTTGCTGAAAATCATGGGGCTGGACATGGCGATGATCCGCTCCCCGGTATCCGGGGCCTTGCCCACATAGGATTCGATGCCCCGGCTGCTCATGGCTTTCTGGATCTCCGGGGTGCTGGGAGATTTTCCCGCCCACTCGCCGTAGGAGGAAGCGACAATCTCCCCGGACCGGTTGATAAACTGCAGTTCAATGGAATTCCGGTCCTCAAAGGTCCTGGCATAGGTGATGCAGGACTGGTAGAATTCTCCGTAGTTCTGATTCACATAGTCGGCGAAAAAATCCCGGGTGGTCCTGGCGCGGCTGCGCAGGTCCGCCTCCATGTTGGAATAGTAATAGGCGGCAAAGAACGCGGTGATCGCCAGGACACAGACAATGCCCAGGGCCAGGATCACACCGGCCGTATTGAAAAGCCACCGTTTTCGCAGGTTTCCGGCGTTTTTTGTGGTTTTCTCCATGCTCCGTTATGCGCCCCACTTATATCCCAGGCCCCATACCGTGGTGATATAGGTGGGATTGGATGTGTCATCCTCGATCTTGATCCGAAGGCGGCGAATATTCACGTCTACGATCTTCAGTTCTCCCTCGTAGTCCTGGCCCCAGACCGCGCTGAGAATATCCTCCCGGGACAACGCCATTCCCGGATTCTGCATGAACAGCTTCAAAATGGCGTATTCCACCTGGGTCAGGCGGATACGGTTTCCGTTCTTTTCCAGGGTGTGGTTCCGGGTGTTCATCACAAAGGGACCCTGGATCAGCAGCTCGGAGCTGGTGTTGCTGTCCCCACCGATCCGGCGGAACAGGGCGTCAATTCGGGCAGTCAGCTCCGCCGGAGAAAAGGGCTTTGTCACATAGTCGTCGGCACCGGTCATGAGCCCCGTGACCTTGTCCATTTCCTGGGTCCGGGCTGTAAGCATGACAATGCCGATCTGCTTGCTGACGGCCCGGATCCGGCGGCAGACCTCAAAGCCGTCCATATCCGGCAGCATGATGTCCAGGATTGCCACACCGATGTCCGGATTCTCCGCCAGCCGGTCCAGGGCCTCCTGCCCCGTGCCCGCCTCGATGGCTTCATACCCCGCCCGGGTCAGATTGATGACAACAAAGCTGCGGATATTTACTTCGTCTTCCAGAATCAAAACCTTTTTCATTTTCTGCTCCCCCTATGTCTATGCTGCAGGCGATTTAGTCAGAGTTTCCCTGTTTTCCATCCTGCTGAATCAGATGGAAACAGCCTTTCAAATAATCTTCCGTAATTCCGTACAGGGCGGACGCGGTCTCCAGCTTGGCGGCGTAGACCACGGTCTCCCCCCGGTACAGGGCGAACCGGTTCTGTTCTCCCGCCTGGCTGTCCCGGTTCGGTCCCGTAAGGGAGTAGACCGAAAATACGGCCTGGGCCTCCCCGTAATCCTCGTTCCATATATAGAAGGTGTAGGTATTATTGTCCTGCTCCATGGCGATCCGGCTGATCCAGGTGCTGTCCAGCATCAGATACCAGCCGCCGTCGTAGTTATGGAAGGTGTAGTACTTGTCCTGCTCTCTGCCCTGCAGGCTCATGGAATACCACCGGATCAGGTATTGCTTTTCCTGGTTTCCCTGGGAAGAAGTCGATTTCATCGTAAGAAGCCGCGGCAGCTCCAAAACCCCGTCCCCATCCAAGTCCTCGGAATAGATGTAATAATTTCGCAGCGTCTGGACACTGGTCCCGGTGTCGCTGGCCAGGGATATATTAGTAAATACATTGTTCTTCACCGCGAAAATATCGGTTACAATGGCGCTGTCGTTTACCGCGCTGGCAACATACACCGCAGGCTCTCCCGTCTGGAGATTGCTGAGTGTGATTCGCTTGATGTATTCCGCTTTTCCGGAGAGAATCGCTTCCCGGGACCGCTCCATTACCCCGTTTTGCCAGGCATAAAGCACCGCCACAGCGTTATCCAGCTCCGACTCGCCATAGCGGATCACCATCAGTTCCTTTCGGCCGTTGCTGTCCAGGTCGCAGGTGATCACCCGGGAGTAGATGGTACTGAAGATCTGCTCCGACTGGCCGTCGGCAAAGGAGTAGAGGGACGCGATTCTTAAGGCCTGTCCCCCCAGCCGCCGCCCAACGAGAAGATCCGTTCCGGGACGGCCGTCCAGCTCCACATATTCCACCTGTTCAAAGGAGGAACCGTTGCAGCTTACATCCTCAGAAAGGACATATTCGCCGTCCTCCCCCATCCGGAAAACCAGGATGTGCAGCGGCTTTTCGGAATTGCCCCTGGCAAAGACCAGGTATTCATCCTTTCCGTCCGCGTCAATATCCGCCCGCTGCACCGTCTGCTGGTTGTCGCCGGACACTGGGGCGGCATATTCCAAACCGGACATTGCCCCGTCAATGGCGGACTGCAGGCTGCTGTATTCCTCGGAACGCCTGGGCGGGCAGTACATCTGTTCCACAGTCCGCATGGCGCAGCCGGACAGAATCAGGCAGACCAGAACTGCCAGCACAGGCAATATTCTGTTTTTCAAGGCATCCGCCCCCTATTGTGAATACTTCTATTATAACACATTTCCGGAAAATGAAAAGCTATTTCAGCACAACATTTTCTTTTCCCAGCACATTCGTCAGCTCCCGAAGCATACTTCCTGCCAGCATTGCCCGGGTTCCCCGGCGCAGACCGGAATCCGCGAAGTACAGTACCACGCTGTTATCCCCGGGGAACATGTTCAGAATCGCTTTTACCTTTGGGAAAAGCTTTCCAGACTCTCCCGGCAGGCGCAGGTACAGCTTTCCCCCGGCAGGGGGATCCGGCGGAACGGGCGCCGGCGGCTTCTGGGAATAGTCCGAAATGGGACGAACCCGGTTAATGACGATCTGGGGATCCTTGTCCTCCCGCTGGGAGAGCCTGCCCGTAACCACCACAGGGAAGTTCTCCTTGAGATAGCCGCCGTGCTCACTCAGGACATTGGAAAAGGCGATCATTTCCATGGAGGCGGTGTCATCCTCCACAGTGACATAGGCCATCATGGAATTATTCCGGGTGGTCTTCATTTTTACGCTCTGGACGATGCCCGCCACGCTGACGATCTGCTCATCCTCATACCGGGAGTCCTCCGCCGTCAGGGCGGCAATGGGGACCACATTGATACCACGGAGGAAGGAACGGTAGTCATCCATGGGGTGGCCGGACAGATAGATACCGGTGGTCTCCTTTTCCATGGCCATGAGCTCTGCCTTACTCAGCTCCGGGCGGCTGGGAATGGGAATTTTCGCCTTTTCCGGCTCCAGCATGGCAAACATGCCAAGCTGGCCCTCCAGATTCTGCTTCCGGGAGACGGCAACGCTGTCCATCATGCTTTCATACACGGCAAGCAATTCGCTGCGGTGGTGCCCGAAGCAGTCCATGGCGCCGCACTTGATAAAGTTTTCCACTGCCCGCTTGTTGAGCTCTCCCTCGCCCATCCGCTCCAGGAAATCCTCCAGGGACCGGAAGGGGCCGCCCTCTTCCCGGCGGGCAGTCACACTGCGAATGAGGCCGTGGCCCACGTTTTTCACAGCGCCCAGGCCGAACCGAATCCCCTCCGGCTCCACCACGAAGTGATCCTCCGAGTGATTGATGTCCGGCGGCAGGGTTTTGATATTCATTTCCCGGCACTCGGCGATATATCCCGCAATCTTGTCCGCGGAGTCCAGCACCGAGGTCATCAGCGCCGCCATATACTGCCGGGGGTAGTGGCACTTGAGGTAGGCTGTCTGATAGGCCACCACGGCATAGCATACCGCGTGGGCCTTGTTGAAGGCGTAGTTGGCAAAGTCCACAATTTCGTCGTAAATGGACTGGGCCACGCTTTCCGGCACGCCCTTGGAAATTGCGCCGGCAATGTTCTGGGCCGGGTCACCGTAGACAAATACCTTCCGCTCCGACTCGATGACCTTCAGCTTTTTCTTGGAAATCGCCCGGCGGATGTTGTCCGCCTGACCCATGGTATAGCCGCCGAGCTGCCGGAATATCTCAATAACCTGCTCCTGGTAGACGATGCAGCCGTAGGTGACCTTCAGGATGGGCTCCAGCAGTGGGGTTTTGTAGGTCACCTTCTCCGGGTGGAGCTTGTTCTCCACAAACCGGGGAATGGAATCCATGGGGCCGGGGCGGTACAGCGCCACAATGGCCGTTAGGTCTTCAATGGAGGTGGGCTTCATGCTGACGCACACTCCGGTCATGCCGGCGGATTCCAGCTGGAAAACGCCCTGGGTCTTTCCCTCTGCCAGCATGGCGAAGGTCTGCGGATCATTGTCCGGCACCTTGTCCACGGCAAAGTCAGGCTCCATACGGCGGACCTGCTCCTCCGCGTCCTGGATCACTGTCAGGTTCCGCAGACCCAGAAAGTCCATTTTCAGCAGTCCCAGTTCCTCGATGGTGGTCATGGTGTACTGGGTAACAATGGTATCGTCATTCCGGGACAGGGGCACATAGGTGACCACCGGGTCCGCGGTGATGACCACGCCCGCGGCATGGGTGGAGGTATTTCTGGGCATACCCTCCAGCTGCATGGCAGTATCGATGAGTTTTTTCACCTTGGGATCCCCGTCGTACATTTCTTTCAGACGGGGAGAAACATTCAGGGCTTCCTTTAAGGTGATGTGCAGGGGCATGGTGGGCACCAGCTTTGCCACCACATCCGTCTCCGCGTAGGAAAAGTTCAGCGCCCGGCCCACATCCCGGATAGCGCCCCGGGCTGCCATGGTGCCGAAGGTGACGATCTGGGCAACGTGATCCGCGCCGTACTTGCGCATAACATATTCGATGACCTCCCCCCGGCGCTCGGGAGAAAAGTCGGTATCAAAGTCAGGCATGCTCACCCGCTCCGGGTTCAGGAACCGCTCAAAGATGAGGCTGTACTTCATGGGGTCCACTTCCGTGATGTGCAGGGAGTAGGCCACAATGGAGGCAGCGCCGGAGCCCCGCCCAGGGCCCACCGGGATCCCGTTTTCTTTGGCATAGCGGATAAAATCCCACACAATGAGGTAATAATTCACATACCCCATCCGGCTGATGACGCCCATCTCATAGTCGAGCCTTTCCCGGTAAGCCTGGGGTGCCTGGGGATACCGCTCGGTAAAGCCTTTCAGGCAGAGGTTTCGGAAGTATTCCTCATTGGTGACCCCCTCCGGCACCGGGAACGCGGGCAGATGATACTCGTGAAAGGTAAATTCCAGATTGCACTGCTCGGCAATTTTCGCCGTATTCCGGAAGGCTTCGTCACAGCCAGGGAACCGGGCGCGCAGCTCATCCTCGCTTTTCAGATAAAATTCCTCGGTCTGGAATTTCATCCGGTTGGGATCGTCCACCGTCTTGCCTGTCTGGACGCACAGGAGCACATCCTGCATCCCGGCATCCTCCCGGCGCAGATAGTGGGCGTCGTTGGTAACGACCATAGGAAGCCCCGTCTCCCGGGCCAGGCGGCGGATCCCCTGATTGACGGCCCGCTGCTCCTGGATGTCGTGGTCCTGCAGCTCCAGGTAGAAATTCCCCTCCCCGAAAATACCGGCAAGGCGCAGGGCATAGGTCTTTGCCCCATCATAGTTTTCATCCATCAGGTACTGGGCAACGCCGCCTGCCAGGCAGGCAGACAGGGCAATCAGTCCCTCGTGGTGCTTTTCCAGAAGCTCCAGGTCCACCCGGGGCTTACCATAAAAGCCTTTCTGAAAGGCCTCGGAAACAAGCAGGCACAGGTTTTCGTAGCCCGTCCGGTTCCTGCACAGCAGCACCAGATGGTACGGATCCTTGTCCAGTCCATGGACCTTATCCTCCATCCGCCGGCGGGCAACATATACCTCACATCCGATAATGGGTTTGATCCCCGCCGCCTTGGCGGCCTTGTAAAAATCAATACAGCCGTACATCACACCGTGGTCCGTAATGGCCACGGCAGTCTGGCCCAGCTCCTTCACCCGGTCCATTATGGAATCGATGCGGCAGGCGCCGTCCAGGAGGCTGTACTCCGTATGCACATGCAGATGTACAAAGCTCATATCTGTGTCTCCTTTGCCAGCTCAATGAGCCGCCGCAGACGGTGGCTCATGGCAGGTTTGGTGATGGGAGGCTCCATCATGGCGGCAAGCTCCAGAAGCGCCGCCTCCGGGTTTTCTTCCCGGGCCTTCGCCGCCAGCCGCAGCTTGGGCGGAAGCTTCTCCAGCTGGCCCGAACCGCGCAGACACCGAATGGCGGCAAGCTGCTCCTGGGCCGCGTCCACAACCTTGGAGGTATTGGCGTCGTCGCAGTTGCAGCACCGGTTGACCCGGTTATTCAGCTCTTTTTCCAGCCTTGCCTCCATGATCCCCATAGCGGCCACGGGAGCCCCCAGATAAGTAAGAAAATCCGAAATCCGTTCGCTCTGCTTCAGGTACAGCACCCGGCTCCCGCCCCGTGCGGCGGTCTTGGGAGCGAAGCCCAGCACCTCCCGGATCAGGGCGTCGCACTCCCGGGCTACGCTCTGGTGGGTGGTGGTAAGCTCCATGTGGTAGCCCTTTTCCGGGTCTGTCACACTGCCGCCGGAGAGAAAGGCCCCCCGCAGAAAATAGGCCTTGCTGCTCTCATCCTCCACAACCGACAAATTGATATGCAGCGAGAGGGTGTCCTCGGTGGAAAAGCCAAAGGTTTCCATAATGGTTTCCAGCTTCTTTCCGTCGGTGATCTGGAATACCAGCTTCCCCGCCGCGTCCCCATCCGGCTGCTGGTCAAAGCCAAAACCGAAGGCCTTCCGGAAGAGTTTCGGCAGCATTTTCCCAAACTCCCGGCTCTCGGTGATCAGCCTGATCCCATCGAAGCGGAAGCTGTTGCCGAAAAGCAGGCAGCCGAAGCACTCCGCCGCCGCGGACACGGCATCCGGCGGGAAATCCCTGCAGACCTCTGCCTTGGCAGAAGAAGAAAAGGAAGCCATGGTATCTCTCCTCTCTAACTGTGCTCCCAGATCCGCACCTCCGGCTCCAAACGGATCCCGGTTTTCCCGTATACCCGGTCCGAAACCTGCCGGAGCAATTCTTTTACATCCCGGGCGGTGGCTCCCCCCAGATTCACGGCAAAGCCGGCATGCTTCCGGGAAACGGCCGCGCCGCCCACCTGAAATCCTTTGAGACCGGTTTCATCGATCAGTGCCGCCGCATAGCCCTCCCTGGGGCGCTTGAAGGCGGAACCCGCCGAGGGAAGATCCAGGGGCTGGGAAGCGGAGCGCTTTGCCATCAGTTCTTTCATACGGGCGAAGATTCCCTCGCTGTCCGCCGGAGTCAGGCAGAACACCGCACTGAGGACAATACCGGGCGTATCCTCCAAACGGCTGTGCCGGTAGGAAAAGGCCATATCCTCCCGGGACAGCGTAAGGATTTTTCCCTCCGGATCCATGATTTCCGCCTGGGAAAGGACACCGCTGATCTCCCCGCCGTATGCACCGGCGTTCATATACACACCGCCGCCCACCGTGCCGGGGATGCCATGGGCAAATTCCAGACCGGAAAGGCCCTGCTTCGCGGCAAACATCGCAGCCCGCGTCATGGTTACCCCGGCCATGACCCGGATATGGGTTTCATCCAGCCGCTCCATGCCGTCCAGGCAATCCTTGAGACAGATGACAAGGCCCGCCATCCCCTCGTCCGGGGCCAGTACGTTGGTTCCTGCGCCCAGTATAGCAGGATTACAGTCCAATAAACGGGACGTTTTAAGCAGCTGAGCCAATTCTTCTTTATCCTTAGGAAAGGCCATGGCCTCCGCCGCTCCGCCAATCCGGAAAGAGGTATGCTTTGCCATGGGCTCATTGTACAATATCCGAATATCCGGGCAGTTCCGGGCAAGTTTCTCCTGAAAATCCGTCAATTCCTTCATAAACGCCTCCGGGTGTTCGATTGGTTACAGTATAGCATATCTCCGGGGAATATGCAATTATTCCTTTCCGGGTTTTTTGAAAGACGCGCAAACACTCCGCCAGCGGCGGAGTGTTTGCGCATGGGGATCATTTTCCCTTTTCTCTCTATCCCTCGCAGATCTCCATCAGGATCTGCTTGTTCTTTTCCAGGTCCGGTACCAGAACCGCCGCGGAATAGCCGCCAATCTCCACTCTGGCATTTTCATAGGTGCCGTCTGCGGGGATCTGCTGGGATTCTATTTTCAGGTCCGCGGCCATTGGCAGCAGCTTCAGGGCGCAGCTGAGGATCTCCCGATTCGTCATATCCGTATAGATCATGGGAAGAATATCCGTTATCATGCTGTGCAGCTGCTGAAAGTCCATCTTTCTGAGCTTCTCCGTCACCGCCGCCACCACGGCCCGCTGGCGGCCCGTGCGGAGGAAGTCGCTGTCCCCGGCGCTGGAATGCCTGGTCCGGACAAAGATAAGGGCAGCCTCTCCGTCCAGAAGATTGCTTCCCTCGGTGTAACTGTCCGGAAGATTCGGCTGCTTGTTCAGGTATGCCGCCTCCGCTTCCGTCAGGTCCAGCTCCACACCGCCTAAGGCATCCACAACGCGGACGAAGGAGTCAAAGCTAAACTCCACATTGTAGTCTACCTCCACGCCGAACTGCTCCAGGATCAGCTGATCCAGCATTTCCATACCGCCCCGGTCCCCATTCCAGGCACAGCCCAGGGAGTAGGCAGCATTGATACGGTTTTTGGTTCCCGTATGTCCGGCATAGTCCGGAAGCTGCACATACATATCCCGCATGAGGGAGCACATGGTCATCATCCCGGTATTCCGGTTGACGGAGCACAGGATCATGGTGTCCGCCAGCTTGTGATCCGCTCCCTCCCGCATATCCTGTCCGATCAGAAGAATATTCACAATGCCGTCGTCTTTCTTTCCGGACAGGCTTTCACCCAAGTCCTCCAGCTTTTCAAAAATCGCCGCGTTCTTCACCTGGGGACGCTCCACCAGATCAAGTACGGAATTTACATAGACAAACGCGCCGATACCGGCGGCAAGGATCAGGCCTTCCACGACTACAAGGAACAGCAGAAACCTGCCCAGACAACCCCGGGGCTGTTTCTTATTCCGTACAGATTTTCTTCCCATTTCACACCTCCTGGCCTGCGGAGCCTCCGAAGCCGCTGATTCACAGCTTTCCATTTATCTCTCCATGGTTTTTTGCCGCACTATCCTCCCACAGACTCTTTTCCCGGACCGCTCCATACGGGCGCCAAAATTACTGTGCGCCATTATAGCATCCCCGAAAATAAAAAACAACCGAAAAAACTTTAAGAATGAATAAAGGGACTATAAAGCGGGCACCCGCTTTACAGTCCCTTATTGCCTGCAGGATAATTATTTCTCCACAATCTCCAGGATCTCCATGGGGCAGGCCTTGGCACAGATACCGCAGGCAATGCACTTGGAGGCGGGATTCTCAGGCTTCAGCACCATGACCTTCATGGGGCAGGCCTCCACACACTTGCCGCAGCCAACGCACTTCTTCTTGTTGATCATGTACACGCCGGTCTTGGGGTTCTGGGTAATGGCCTCATGCTCGCAGGTGCGCATGCACTTGCCGCACTGGATACAGGTATTGGGCTTGGCGCCGGTTCCCTTGGCAACAATGCGGATGCAGCTGTAATCCTGGTGGAATTCCTTATAAAACGCCTGGGAGCAGGCCCGGACACACTCCAGGCAGGCCATGCACTGGCCGTCTTTTTTAACAGCGAGTTTCTTCATTGCGCAGATTTCTCCTTTTTGTTTGGTTTCTCTCACGACACATTATACATGCTCTTTTCAAAAATAGCAATGGGTAAAAGCCCGTTTCCGATATTTTTTTATCGGATGCAAGTGGTCATATTTACCAGGGTAAAGCCGGTTTTCCGGGAAATAATAGGCTCGAAGCCAATTACTATGGAGGTTATGACAATGAAAAAGCGCTTAATGCTGATTCCCGCGCTTGTGCTGGTGATGGCAATCGCCGCAGGCTGCCGCAGCAAAGCAAACCCCGGGGATACTCCCAGCACCACTACAGCACCCACTACCATGCCCACTACCGCCGCAACCCAGCCTACCTCCGCACCTACCCAGGCACCTTCCACCCAGCCCACCGTGGATAACGGCAACGGGCCTCTGGAAAGCAGCGGTGCTACCGACAGTACGGACAGCACCGGAAGCACCTCCGGCACCGCCGCCGGTGAGGAAACCCAGGGCGCACGGAGCCGCAGTGCCAACCCGGGAACGGGCGGCACCGGAATCGGCGGCGCCAACGGAAACATCCGGTAACAGATCACATTACCCGCGCCGGGATTTTTCCCGGCTACATAGTGTTCTTACGGAATCAAAGCACCGTAACATACCGCAGCATGTTTTTATTGATCCGCTGGGCAGCATCCACTGCCGCCTGGACATAATTGCTTTCCTCGCCTTGCTTCCAGGCGCAGGTCACACCGGAGCCGACACACACTGCCCCGCCGTGTCCCAGCCGGTCGAAGGCATAGGAAGCCCCCCGGCCATTGCCCCAGGGATAATCCAGGCCGTCCGCCAGGATGAACATTTTGGGGTATCTTGTCCGCAGGCCCCGGAGGCTCTCCGGCGAACATAATGACGTCAGGATCCCAACTCTGGAGAATCCAGACCGGCCCATGCAGTCAACGCCCAGTCTCGCCGCCAGATCCGCTCCCGCGCCGTGCACCACCCGGGAGCCGGTGAGCAGGTCCTGCATCTCGGAAGCGGAACGGTTGGAGGTACGCACAAGGACAAACAGATCCTTTTTTGCCTCCGTGCAGAAAGGAAGAAACGGCTTCAGCACATCGCTGCCGGGATAGGCGGACACGATGGCCCCATCGCAGGGATACATGCCGTCTGCTTCCCACAGAGCCCGAACCGCCAGTGCCGCGTCCTCGGAGGATGTCAGCAGGGGCACATCCAGCGCTACATAGTACCCTAAAGCGGCGGCAGACTTCAATAGCTCCCGGAGCACTTCCAGCCCCTCCGGCCCCATGAGGGCAAAGGGGGACATCCGAAAACGCACCGCAGGAACAATTCCTTTCAGTCCGCTCAGCAGCTCTTTCACATAGCTCTGCAGCTTCCTTGCCCCGCTGCAATCCTGATTCAGGACAGCAGGAGGCAGATCCGCCGCACAAAGGGTCATATCCACCATCAGGACATTCTTCCCCTTCCGGATCTTTTCCTGCAGCCGGTCAACCGCCATTGCCCGCTCCCCCTTTTACGAAAGGTTTTCATTATCATATCACATTTTTTCTTCCCTGAAAAGACAAAAACCTTCCAGTTTTTATTTTTTTTGATAGGGCATACTAAAAACGCAGTCTGCATGAAAGGAGGAAACGCCATGAGTATCAAAGGATGGGCTGTCACCGCCGGAATCGGCGCGGCTGCCGGCGCGGTGGCTGTGCTGATGATGCCCCGGTCCAACCCCACCCGAAAGCTGGCCGCGAAAGCCGCGAATAAGGTGGAGGATGTTGCCTGGAAAGTGTCCGACACCCTGAACAGCAAGCTGGACATGAACATGTAAAAATTGCGCCTCCCGGTTTTTTCGGGAGGCGTAATATTCAGAAAAATCAGCAGGAAGGCAAATTGGAATTTGGCGGCAGGGCCGACGGCCAAGTCGTGCGCCAAATTTGTGTAGTCGTTCTTGCCCTGCGCCGCTCGGTATCGTTTTTTTGTGCACAAATTGGTATTTGACGAATTCCCGGTCATTGCGAGCCAGTTCTCAAACTGGCGTGGCAATCTCCCGGATAGACGCACCCACTTTTCGACAACAGACAGCCAGATTCCGGGAAACGGTGCAAGAGAACAATCTGTATGACGATGAGCAGCCTGGAATTCGATGGAGATTCCCACACCAGTCTGCGGACTGGTTCGGAATGACAACGTTGTTCGAGGCCCTGGATTCCCTCTGCAAATTCCACTTTGTCTGTATTCCGGGATAAAGTTATTCTTCCGGTTCCACAATCAAACAGTCCGCCAGGGTAAATACATGCGCATCTCCATAGTAGAAGCACCATTGGGGCATTTTTTCATACCTGTGGGAAACCAGCCGGAAAGCGCCCACGGATTCTCCCACAGGAAACACCACGTCCAGCTTCCCGATCTCGTGTCCGTCCGGGCGGGGCGGGAGCTGCTGTTCCGAGAAAAAGCGCAGCGTCTCGGGGGTCTGTCCAATATACAGTGCCACGGACCGGGGGTACACCACCCCGCTGCGGTGGTGAAAGAGGAACCCGATGGAAATGGAGCGAAGGACCCTGGGGCTTTCCATTCGGCAGTTCAGTTCCAGATCCTCCAGTGTCCCCCGCCAGCGGCCATCCAGATAGTCAAGACTGCCCCGGCACTCCTGCAGCAGGTCGGTAAGGCCGCTGCCCCGGAACACCGGGCGGGAATCCAGCACCGTAGGGCCTGTAATCGCAATGTCTTTCAGGCCGAACCGGTACTCCCCTGCTGCCGTTTCGCCGGCAGCTCCCGAAGCCGAAAATAGCCGGGCTTTGATTACTGTACGGGTTTTGACGGGAATGGGAGCGGTGTACACCGGGGAATCCGGTCCCGGCTCCGTGCCGTCCAGGGTATAGCGGATTCTCCCCGGTTCCCGGGAGGAAAGGGTGACTTTCTGCTCCGTTCCCCAGGGAAAAACGCTGTCCGGCGGGCTGAATTCCGGTGCGTCCGGCTGAATGCTCCCCGTATCACAGGGAAGCGCCGTCTCCGGCTCCCAAGCCGGGTCGGAGGTCAGGAAGTCCGCCGGGGACAGCTTTCTGCCCAGTTTCAGAACCAGCTCGCCGCTGCACCCCTCCAGGACCATACCGTCCTTTCCCGCCCGGAGAATTGTTCCCGCCGTCACCGACAGGCAGTAGGAAAAGCCCATATGGGTCAGCCGGACGGTGCTGCCGTCCAGGCCCGCATATTCCGCAAGCGAATCAAAAACAAGACGGTATTCGCCCTTCAGGGTGAGCCCCTCCGGGGTCATGGTAAACGTGGCAACCGTTTTCCCTTCCCGCACCAGCCGGCACCGGGCGGTAATTTCATCCACCGCTTCATAAACCGCTTCCCCCTCCGGCTCCCGTCCCTGTCTGTCCGTCAGGCGGACAAAGGGCCGTTTCCCGTTCTTCTCCGTCTGGGGAAACAGAACGGGAAGTGCGTCAAAGGTACTGGCCCGGGCGGTCATGGGGCTGTCCAGATACCGGGAGGGGTAGTTGTCATCATAGAGGAAAAAGTCCCGGATACGAAGATGCCCCCGCTCCCACAGAAATCCCACCCGGTAGCTCTGACAGGCGTACCACTGGCAGGAAAGATCGTCCCACCAGTCCCGGGAGGCCTGGAAGGTCATGGGCATCGTCAGGCGGAAGCGTCTTTGATACCACCGGGCGGTCGCCTCCATGGGCTCCACCCGCAGCTTTCCTTCTCCGGAAAGCGCGGTCAACAGTTCCAGCTGTGGCATCAGGCCCGGGCGGATGTTTTCCCACAGGAAGCTGTTTTCCTGCCCCACCTGGGCATACTGCACCCCCAGTGTATTTTCCTCCGTCAGGCAGTGGAAAAACCACCGGAGCCACTTAGGGTCCCTCCCCACCAGCCAGCTTGTTTCCAGGGTGTACACCCCTTGCAGGGTATCGCGGACATCGGCTTCAAAATTGTAGATGGGATCCGGCCCCAGAAGCCGAAACACCGGAACCCGGACCTGGTTTTCTTCCGCCCCTGCCGGGAGGAAAAGGTTCTTCCTGCTGGGATAATAGATCCCGTTGGGCCAGCCGCCCCAGAGGGTAAAGCCGTCCACACCCATCTGGTCCCGGCAGATGGCCCCCGCCGCCGTGCCGTACCGCTCCGCGGCGTAGGAAAGGGTGACAATATCCAGCACCCAGGCGCCGATAGAGCCGGGATATTTCCCGAAAATATCAAAGAAATCCGCCATATAGGCGTCCACCAGCCGTTTGCGTTCCTCCGTCGTGTAGCCGATGGAGTAGGCGGTATCCACCCGGTCATCATAGTCCTCCCCCGCTTCCCTGCCCCGGAACCGGACGCTGGCCCGGAGGCAAAGGGGCTGTGTGATCTCCCACCAGGCTCCCAGCGTATCCCCGGGGCCCAGCTCCCTTTGCAGAAGCGCCTGGTACTTAGGCTCCATGAGGGCGTCGTACTTTACGGCATAGGTGCTGGAAAAACCGACTCTGTGGATGGCCTGAATCTGTCGGCGCAGGGTATCAAAATCATCCTGTACGAACCGGCTGGGCTCATAGTGGGACATCCGGACCACCTGATAAAGATTAACAATGGCAGTCTTTTCCATAGTCTCTCCTTATAAAAATGCCGCATCAAAGGATGCGGCATTTGTGAAATTAATGAATGTCCAGCGTGATCGTTCCATCGGTCACGGCGGCATGTATGGTACTGATGGGAACTTCAAAGCTGTCGATAATCGCTTCGCTCACCGGGTCCTCCAGCTGGCGCTGGATGGTGCGGCGCAGGTTCCGGGCGCCATACTCCGTGGAAAAAGCGTCGTTTACCAGCTTTTCCGGCACCGCTTCGTCCCAGGTGATGGTAAGCCCCCGGTCAGCAAGGCTCTGCCGCAGCTCGCCCAGCATAATGTCGGCAATCGCCCGGAAATCCTCCCGGCTTAAGTGGCGGAACGTAATGATTTCATCCACCCGGTTCAAAAACTCCGGGCGCAGGAAACCGCGGAGGGCCTTCATGGTCTTTTCCTTTACCTGATCCGCGTCCGTCCTGCCAAAGCCCATGGCGCTGACGCCCCCCTCGGAACCGGCATTGGAGGTCATGACGATGATGGTGTTTTCAAAATTGACCACCCGGCCCTGAGCGTCGGTGATCCGGCCGTCATCCAGCACCTGCAAAAGGATATTCAGTACATCGGGATGGGCCTTTTCGATCTCGTCAAAAAGCACCACGCTGTAGGGCTTGCGGCGGATGGTCTCCGTCAGCTGGCCCGCCTCGTCGTAGCCCACATAGCCCGGAGGGGAACCGATCAGCTTGGAAACGGTATGCTTTTCCATGTATTCCGACATATCCAGCCGCACCAGACTGTCCACACTGTCAAAGAGGTCGTTTGCCAGACACTTGACAAGCTCGGTCTTGCCCACACCGGTGGGGCCGACAAAAATGAAGGACACGGGACGCTTCTTGGGGGAAATCCCCACCCGGTTCCGGCGGATAGCCTTTGCCACCGCCTCCACCGCTTCGTCCTGGCCGACAATATGGGTTTTCAGCCGGGTTTCCAGCTGGCGCAGCTGTTGGTATTCCTGGGCCTTGATCTTGGAGGCGGGGATCTTCGTCCACATCTCAATAATCCGGGCCAGATTCTCCATGGTCACGGCGGGCTTGGGCTGGGCTTCCAGCTTTTCGATCTGCTCGGCCAGCTGGCAGAGCTTGCTGCGGATCTGGGCCAGGCGCTCATAATTCTGGTTCTCGGTGTCTTCGTTCAGCATCCGAAGCTCCAGCTCGTAGTCGTCCCGCTCCTTTTTCAGCTCCGCAAGCTGAGAGATCTCCTTGCACCGCAGATTCACGTCGCTGCACGCCTCGTCCAGCAGGTCGATGGCCTTATCCGGCAGGAACCGGTCCGTAATATACCGTTCGGAGAGCACCACACACTGCCGGGCAATCTCCGGAGAAATGCTCACGCTGTGAAATTCCGCATAGCTTTTCGCGATGCCCTGCATGATCTGCACGGCTTCCTCAATGGTGGGCTCCGCCACCGTCACCGGCTGGAACCGGCGTTCCAGAGCGGCATCCTTCTCGATGTACTTCCGGTACTCATTGAAGGTGGTCGCGCCGATGACCTGAATCTCTCCCCGGGAAAGCGGGGGCTTGAGAATGTTGGCGGCGTTCATGCTGCCCTCCGCGTCACCGGCCCCCACCAGATTGTGGACCTCGTCGATTACAAGGATAATATTGCCGCACTCCCGGATCTCCTGAATGAGGCTCTTCATCCGGCTTTCAAACTGGCCCCGGAACTGGGTGCCAGCCACCAAAGAGGTCAGATCCAGGAGGAAAACCTCCTTATCCCGCAGCTTATAGGGCACATCCCCCGCGGCAATCCGCTGGGCAAGGCCCTCGGCGATGGCGGTTTTGCCCACGCCAGGCTCACCGATGAGACAGGGATTGTTCTTCTGGCGGCGGTTGAGGATCTGAATGACCCGCTCCGTCTCCACATCCCGGCCGATCACCTTGTCGAGCTTTCCCTCCCGGGCACGGCCCGTCAGGTCCATGCAGTAGCTGTCCAGGAATTTATGGCGCTTGCTTTTTTTCTTCGGATTTTCTTCCTCTTTCCCGTTTTCTTTCCGGGGGGCAGGCCGCCCTACATTGGGGTTGCTGGGACTTCCGAACATCTGGTTCAGCAGAGGAAAGGTCGCGGTCTGACTGTCAATTTCATCGTCCTCGGCTTCCCCATCCTCCCGCTGACCGAACATGCTGCTCATTTCGTCGCTGAGCAAATCCAGGTCCTCTTCGGAGATGCCCATCTGCTTGACTGCCTGGTCGATCTGGGGAATGCCCAGGCTCCGGGCACACTTCAGACAGTAGCCCTCATTCATGGTTACGCCGTTTTCCACCTTCGTAATGAAGACCACGGCAACATTCTTTTTGCATTTGGCACACATTTTTGGCTGCATTGCTCTCACACTCCTTATACCAAGGATTCTTTCCTTTTCCCGCAGTATAGCACACTTGTCCGAAAAAAGGGAAAACAAATTATTAACACGGCGGGTCGCCGGCACATTCAAATTTTTCCGCTCCGTTATCGTACCACAGATGGGTCATGTAAAGTCCCCCCGCAGGTACGGTGGGCCCGGCGGCTGTCCGGTTCCCGCTGGCAAGAATATCGCCGATCTCCGCCGGGGCAATCTTCCCTTCCGCGGCGTAGACCACCGTCCCAGCCATAGCCCGGGCCATATTATAGAGGAAACCGTTGGCGCAGACCCGCAGGGAAATCAGATCCCCCCGCCGCTCTACATCATAATAATATACGGTACGGACCGTAGACTTGACATCCGTTCCCACGCTTCGGACCGCGGCAAAATCATGGGTGCCCACAAATTGGTCCGCTGCCGCCTGCATCACGGTTTCATCCAGAAGCCGGGGATAGAACCAGGCCCGGTTTACATAAAACGGATCTTTCAGCCGGGAATTATAAATGAGATAGGTATACTCCTTCCGGACACAGGAGCCGATAGCGTTGAACCCTTGCGACACATCAAAGGCCCGGGTGACCACAATATCACAGGGCAAATGGGTATTGAGGGCATAGGGAAGCCGCTCCGCCGGAATGGTGGAGCTTGTATGGAAATTTGCAACGTAGCATCTGGCATGGACCCCGGCGTCGGTGCGCCCGCAGCCGGTCACATGGACGCTGTGGCCTACCACCATGGCAGCCGCCTTTTCCAGGGTCGCCGCCACGGTGGGCAGGTCCTTCTGGACCTGCCAGCCGTGGTAAGCGGTACCTAAATACCGCAGAAACAGGGCGATGTTCCGCATGGCTTCCTCACAGTCCGAAAGCGGCCAGCACCGCGGTACCGGCAACAAGGCACGCGCCGATCCCCAGTGCCGTAAAATCGTTGCGGTGATAGCGCAGAAGCTTCATTTTGGTTCTGCCGTCTCCGCCCTGATAGCACCGGCACTCCATTGCTGTTGCCAGCTCGTCCGCCCGGCGGAACGCGCTGACAAACAGGGGCACAAGAACCGGAATCAGGGCCTTTGCCCGCTGCAGGATGCTGCCGGTCTCAAAGTCCGCGCCCCGGGCTTTCTGGGCGCTCATGATTTTATCCGTCTCCTCAATGAGGGTGGGGATGAACCGGAGGGCAATGCACATCATCATGGACAGCTCATGCACCGGCACCCGGAGCTTTTTCAGCGGCCCCATCAGACTCTCCAGACCGTCGGTCAGGCTGATGGGTGAGGTGGTATAGGTCAGAAGGAAGGTGCCGGAAACCAGCATCAAAATCCTGCCCACCATGAATACCGCCCGCTTCAGGCCCTCGGTGGTGACGGTAAGGGCCCACAGCCGCAGAACGACCTTGCCGCCGTCGGAGTAAAACAGATTCAGGATGCCCGTGAAGATCACAATAATCACCAGGGGCTTCATGCCCCGGACGATGGACTTGAGGGGGATCCGGGAGATTCGGATGCAGGTCAGCAGGAAGACAAGCATCGCAGCGTAGGACAGCCATCCCCCCGCCACAAACAGGGCAACGATGTAGAGCACCGTCATAATCAGTTTAGTTCTGGGATCCAGCCGGTGAATGACGGAATTTCCCGGGAAATACTGGCCCAGGGTAATGTCTTTAAGCATGCTGCATCCCCTCCTTCAGCGCCACCAGGGCTTCCTCCGCCTGGGAAAGGGTATAGACATTGGGCACATCCAGGCCCATATGACGAAGCCGGAGGAAAACCTGGGTAACATAGGGGATGCTGAGGCCCATTTCCACCAGCTCCTCCGCATGGGTGAACACCTCCGCGGGAGGCGCGTCCATGACAAGGCGGGAACCGCACAGTACCAGCAGCCGGTCTGTCAGCCTTGCCACGTCCTCCATGGAGTGGCTGACCATGACAACGGCGGCGTTCCGGCTGACCCGGTACGCACCAATCTGATCCAGAATCTCTTTTCTGCCGACGGGGTCCAGGCCTGCGGTAGGCTCGTCCAGGATCAGCACCTCCGGCTCCATGGCCATGACCCCCGCGATGGCCGCCCGGCGCTTCTGTCCGCCGGAAAGGTCAAAGGGGGACGCTTTCAGCTGGTCATTGGTAATGCCCACCAGCTCCGCGGCGCTGCGGACCCGGCGGTCCACTTCTTTCTCGTCCAGGCCCATATTCTTCGGCCCGAAGGCAATATCCTGATATACCGTCTCTTCAAAGAGCTGGTATTCCGGATACTGAAACACCAGGCCAACCCGAAACCGGGCCTGCCGGGTAAGCTTTTTGTCCGACCAGATATCCCTGCCGTCCAGCAGGACCTGGCCGGAGGTGGGCTTTAAGAGCCCGTTGAGCTGCTGCATCAGGGTGGACTTGCCGGAGCCGGTATGCCCGATGACCCCCACAAACTCTCCCCGGTGCAGGGAAAAGGATACATTTTCCAGCGCCCGGTGCTCAAAGGGCGTTCCGGCGCTGTATACATAGGATATATTTCTGACCTCAAGAATCGGTTCCAAATTCATTCCTCCAGCGGATCAGGCCTTTACCCAATCGTAAAGTGCCTGTGCGCATTCTTCAGGGCTGATAGCGTCCATGGGAAGCCCCGCTCCCCTGCCGTTCAGTTCATGACAGAGCTCCACCGTCTCCGGTGCCGCAAGGCCAATGCTGTGGAGCAGCTCCACCTGACGGAACACTTCCTTTGGGGTTCCGTCGGCGGCAATCTTTCCCTTGTGCAGCACCACCACACGCTGGGCTTCGGCAGCTTCCTCCATGTGGTGGGTGATAAGGACGATGGTAATACCCTTCTCCCGGTTCAGCTTTTTCACGGTGTCAATGACATCCTTCCGGCCCCGGGGATCCAGCATGGCGGTTGGCTCGTCCAAAACGATACACTTGGGCTCCATAGCCAGGATGCCCGCAATGGCGATGCGCTGCTTCTGTCCGCCGGACAGAAGATGGGGGGCGTGCTCCCGGTATTCATACATTCCCACCTGGCGCAGGGCCTGGTCCACTCTGCGGCGGATCTCCGGGCTGGCAACACCCAGATTCTCCGGGCCGAAGGCCACATCCTCCTCCACCACGTTGGCAACGATCTGGTTGTCCGGGTTCTGGAAGACCATGCCCACCGCCCGGCGAACCGCCATCAGACGGTCCTCATCCGCGGTATCCATTCCGCAGACATACACCTTCCCGCCGGAGGGCAGGAGAATGGAATTAAAATGCTTGGCAAGGGTGGATTTTCCGCAGCCGTTGGTGCCCAGCACCGCCACAAAGCTTCCTGTTTCCACCTGCAGGCTCAGATCTTCAAATACGGTCACACCCGGCGCTCCATCCAGCCCGGGATAGGCAAAGCGGAGATGCTCCGCAGAAATGATATTTTCCAAGCTTATTCCTCCGAATCCGGTGTCCAGCGTCCGGCCGCACCGCAGGGCAGCACCAGGCCGCTGGCTTTCACCGGCAGCCCCAGCTCCCCGGCCTTTGTGCTTCCGCCGTAACGGGCGGCGAACACCGTGTCCGCGCAGTAGCTGACGGCGGAGGGTGCCAGGCCGGTGGTATAGGAATTGATAATTACAAACAGCGGGTTGTCGGAAAGCAGCTTCACCGTCTCCTGGAGAAACGGGTAAAAGCTGGTCTCCATTTTCCAGACCTCACCGCTGGGCCCCCGGCCATAGCTGGGCGGATCCATGATGATCCCGTCGTACCGTCTTCCCCGGCGGATCTCCCGCTGAATGAACTTGGCGCAGTCGTCCACAATCCAGTGAATGGGCTTGTCCCCCAGGCCGGACAGCACCGCGTTTTCCTTGGCCCAGGCCACCATACCCTTGGCGGCGTCCACATGGTAAACCTCCGCGCCCCCGGCAGCCGCCGCCAACGTGGCGCCGCCGGAATAGGCGAACAGGTTCAGCACCCGCACGGGCCTGTGGGCATCCGCCACTTTTTGTCGGATAAAGTCCCAATTGGCCGCCTGTTCCGGGAAAACACCGGTGTGCTTAAAATTCATGGGCTTGACCTGAAAGGTCAAGAAGCCACCGTACCCGATCTTCCAGGATGCGGGCAGATCGTGGTCCGACCAGCGGCCGCCGCCGGTGGTGGAGCGGATATACCGGGCATCATACCGCTTCCACTGGGGCGCGGTGCGTGGAGTGGACCAGATCACCTGGGGGTCCGGGCGGACCAGGATATAGTTACCCCACCGCTCCAGGCGCTCTCCGTCGGAGGCATCCAGCACCTCATAGTCCTTCCACTGGTCTGAAATCCATAGCATATGTTTCCTCTTTCCAAATCTGTCTGGTTCTGTCACTCTTTTTTCCGTCCAGCGATGCAAGCCGGGTATTACCACAGGCCGCTGCCGCCGTTTCCGCCTTCATTACCGCCGTTGCCGCCCGCATTGTCGCCGTTGCCGTCGGGCTGGTCTTCGCCGCCCCAGATGCCGGGATCCGTTTCCTCAGGAGGAAGCGGGTCTACGGTCGACTGGAACGCGTCCCATGCTTCCTTGGTGTGCAGGGGGCACTCCAGGTAGGGCGCGTTGGAATTGGGATTGGCATTTCCCCGGAATCCGTGCCAGGGCAGAGGGTCACCGCTGCTATCCACAAGGAAGACATAGGAATCATCATAGAATTCCGCGCTCAGGCCCACACTCATGGCGCTGCGAATCTCCTCTACCTCGGCTTCCGTCATTCGAACCAGAGAACAGGCCTTGATCTCGACATCCGGGAAGAGTGCGCAGTATTCCGTAGTCACACCGCCGCCGGTGACGCAGTACTCCACCATCACATGCTTGTCACAGGTTGCGGTGGGCGCGTCTACAGCGGTGCAGGGCGCGGTGTCCGTCCGGGCAATGCCCCGGGCATCGGCCCGGCAGGCATCCGTAGCCAGCTTTCCGGAATCCAGACACACCGTCACGGTACGGAAGCTGCTGCCGTCGTACAGGGGCTGACGGGCAAGTCCCGTGTGAATGGGCTCCATGACCTTTTTCCACAGCCGGGCGGCGGGGTTGCTGGTGACACCGGTGAGAACGATCTTCTCCGGCTGGTTGTAGCCGCACCATACCGCGGCGGTATAGTAGTCCGTATAGCCGCAGAACCAGCGGTCCTTATTGCTGGAGGTGGTGCCGGTCTTTCCGGCGACGTTCTGCCCCTTGATCTGGGCAGGCGTGCCGGTACCGCTCTGCACCGCCTGATACAGGCAGTAGTTGATATAATTGACGGTCCTGTCACTGAGGATCTTCTCGGATTCCTGGGTGTTATCCAGGACAATGTTACCCTGGTTGTTGTATACCTTGGTATAGGTCCGGGCCTCCCGGTACACGCCGTCGTTGGTAAAGGTGGCGTAGGCCGCTGCCATCTGCCGCACGGTGGCGCCCACGGTCAGCGCGCCCAGAGCAAGGGGAGACTGGGCAACATCGGACATGATCTTGCCGTTGGAAGCCTGATAGCTGTCCGTCAGATAGCTGAGTCCGAATTTATTCTTGGCAAAATCATAGCTGTACTGGGTGCCGATCTCGTCCAGTGTGCCCACCGCGATGGTGTTTACGGACCGGATGATGCCGCTGAGGATCGTCCGGGAATAATTGTATACCCGGTTGTCGTTCCGGGGGAACGCGCCGCCATTGTAGCTGTACGGCAGATCCATAATGACGGTAGCAGGGCTGATGTCTCCGGTTTCAAAGGCGGGGGCATACACGGAAATGGGCTTCATGGAGGAACCGGTCTGAAGCTTCGCCTGGGTTGCCTTGTTGTAGGCAAAGAAATCAGTCTTCTCTCCCACACCGCCGGACAGGGCCACCACATCACCGGTGGAATTGTCAATAACCACGATAGCGGACTGGAGCTGCTGGGTGCTCCGGGTGGTAGGGATTTCATTGAGATCCGTGTATATCTTGTCCACCTGGTTCTGCACATCCATATCCAGGGTGGTATAAATATGGTAGCCACCCTTCTGGATCTGCTCCAGGTAGGTGTTGCGAAGCTCCTCGCCCATTTCGTCCCACTTAAGACCGTCCTGGGCCGCCAGGTCGGAGGCAACGTCAATGATCACCGCGTCCACGAACCAAGAATACACATGCTGAGAAGCATTGAGGGTGACCGAGGTCTGGCTGCCGCATTCCGGGCAGAAATAGCTGTCTCCTTCATGGGTATAGGTCTTTACCGTACCGCCGTAGCCGCAGGTGTCGCATACCGCCCAGCGGTCTTCAGCGGAGATGCCGTCCTTGAAGACCATCTCCTGGCTCACTGCCTCCTCGTATTCCTCCTGGGTCAGATAGCCCTGCTCCTTCATTTCGTTCAGAACGCTGAGCTGGCGGTAGCGGTTTCGCCCCGCGCCGTCCCGTTCCTCCCCCTTGTACATATAGACGCTGGTGGAATAGGGGTTAAACATGGAGGGGTTGTTGGTGATACTGATAAGGCTGGCGCATTCCGCCACGGTCAGGTCCTGCAGCTCCTTGCCGAAGTAGGCCGCCGCCGCGCTCTTGACACCGAAGCAGCCCTTGCCCAGATAGATCTGGTTCAGATACCGCTCCATGATCAGGTCCTTATCATACTCCCGTTCAAACATCTGGGCGCGGAAGATCTCCATGACCTTTCGCTGAACGGTTATGCTCTTTTCTTCGGTCACGTTCTTGACCAGCTGCTGGGTAATGGTGGAGCCGCCGAACTGGGAGTCGCCGCCAAAGAACATATTGGCACAGGCCTTGATGGTGGTGATCCAGTCCACGCCCTGGTGCTCATAAAACCGTTTGTCCTCGATGGCAACGGTGGCATCGATCAGAGCCTGGGGGATCTCATCCAGGGAAGCCGGCTGCCGGTCCGTGGTGGTATAAATCTGCTGCAGAAGCTGAATATTTCCGCCGCTGTCCACATAATAAATAAAGGAGGTCTCGTCCATGTCGTAACCATCGATGGACCAGTCCGCCGCCTCGGTAAGGATGTCCTCCTGCAGATACACGCCCAGGGCTCCCACAAAGACAATGCCGCAGACGATCAGGATCAGCGCCACCGTAACGGCAGCGCCGACGGCGATTTTAAAAGCAGACAGCGCAACCGAAAAGACAGTGTACAGGAGCTTGATAATCCAGTGGGGATTCCACTCCTGCCTGGGCTTTTTGACCCGCTTTCTGTTTTTCTTTTCATTTGCCATTGGGATACCTCCGATAGCCCGGCCGACGCCGGGAAGAATCATTGCGCGTTGGAAATCGCTCGCACGGCACAGAGCCGTTCATATAACTATAGCATATTCTAGCCAAAAACGAAAGACCTAATTTATTAATAAACCATAAAATCCGGGAGATACTATCCGAAAGGAGGCATCCATAAGACGCTATGGAAAAAAATGTAAAGAACGCGCTCTTTGCGCTGCTTCTGTCCTGGCTCGTCCTGGGCATCCACGGCGGAAAGCTGGCGCTTCTGGACGGGGAAACCGGAAAAGCAATCGAAGTCTTTCCCGTTCAGGCCTGTCTGCTCCCGCCTGCGGACCAGGAAAGCCTGGCAAAGGGGATCCGTGTAGGCTCCCGGGACGCGCTGGTCCGGCTGCTGGAGGATTTTCTTTCTTAGAAAGCTTCTTCGTAACCGCCCGAAAAATTCCGGCATTACCGGATTTCTCCAAAAAAACGCGGATTTCGGGTTGTCCGCTCCGGCGATTTTCCTGTGCCAAATTTTGCCCCGCGGATTCGTATAAAAATGCCTCTTGATTTTATTCCTGTCCCGGGGTAGAATATAGCTGACAGCAGACAATCAGGAGGATGGCTATGGCTGACGAATACGGTTCCGATTTTCTCACCATCGTGGATGAGGACGGCAAGGAATACGAGCTGGAGGTGCTGAGCACCCTGGAATATAACGGTGCAACCTATCTGGCGGTGGTTCCCGCCGGAGAGGAAGACGGCGACAGTCTGGAGGTCAGCATCCTTAAATCCACGGAGGAGGACGGAGAGCCTCTGCTTCTTGCCATCGAGGATGAGGAGGAGCTGCAGACCGTCTACCGCCTGATTATGGATTCCCTTTACGAGGAAGACGATTCCCAGGAGTAGTTTTCTTCCTGCTTGGTGCGTGGCGTGTCCTTTTGGACCCACATTTTTGAATTGGGAAGTTTGACTTCCCGGCTGGATTGCAGACCTCCCGCCCTCGCTTTGACGTTGGGTGGACGTTGGGAGCAGCGAAAGTCGGGAGCGGCATCCCACCTGCCTTTTCGTGCAGGTCATGATTGGATGCGTTACGGCTAAAGCGGGTACGGCATGGGGGCTTCGGCCCCCATGTTTTTTTGTGAATTTTTATCTTTTGCCTGGGAATTTTCCTTTCCCCCTTGAAAACACCGTAAAAATACGTTATAATACTTTGGTCTGTGTATTGTTTTCGGATCATCGGAAATATATCGAAACAGTCAAGGAACAATTGAGAGGAAATGATACCATGAGTGCATCCAGCAAGAAAAAGCTTCGCGCGGAAGAAAACGCCGCAAAGCTCACCGAAAAGCAGCTTTCCGAACGGAAGGAAGCAAAAAAACTTCGCATCTACACCATCGCTTTCGGCGTTGTCCTGGCGGTTATGATCGTGGCGTTCATCTGGGTGGGCGTCAGCCAGACCATTACCAACGCCGGTGTCCGGGAGAAGAAAACCGTTGCCCTGACCATTGGTGAGCACAAGATCAACAGTGTGGAAATGAACTACTTCTACGTTGACTCCATCAACAATTTCTATTCCCAGTACGGCAGCTATGCCGCCATGTTTGGCCTGGATACCACTGTTCCCCTGGATCAGCAGGTTCTGGACGAGGAAACCGGACGGACCTGGGCCGATGATTTCCTGGAATCCGCCCAGAGCGCTGCCCAGAGCGCCTATGCTGCTGCGGACGCCGCGGAAGCTGCCGGCTTCACTCTGCCTGAGGAAACCCAGGACCAGCTGGATCAATATAGCGCCAATCTGGATACCTACGCCAAGATCAACGGCTTCTCCGATGCCGATGCCTACCTGAAGGCCATGTACGGCAACGGCGCTTCCAAGAAATCCTACATGGACTATTACACCCGCAATGTCCTGGCAAGTGCCTATCAGACCGAGTACCGGGCCAGCCTGAGCTTTACTGACGACGAGATTGCCGCCAAGGAAGCGGAGGACCCCGCCGCCTACAATCACTACTCTTACCATCAGTACTATCTGTCCACCAGCAAGTACCTCTCCGGCGGCACCACCGACGAAAACGGCACCACTACCTACTCCGACACGGAGAAGGAGGCTGCCCGAATCGCCGCTGAAGCCGCTGCCCGGTCCCTGGTCGGTGATAACATCGTCACCGTGGAGGATCTGGACGCCGCCATTGCGGCGCTGAGCATTAATGCCGAGTCCACCTCCGCTGCCAGCACCGCTTATGACGATACCCCCGTCTCCTATCTGGGCTCCACCATTGCCGACTGGATCAAGGACAGCGCCCGGAAGGCCGGAGACAAGACCTATATTGCCAGCACCAGCACCTCCACGGATGATGACGGCAACGAAACGACCACGGTAAACGGCTACTACGTTGTCTATTTTGACAGCGTTACTGACAACAAATTCCCCCTTGCCAATGTACGCCACATTCTTGTTCAGTACAAGGGCGGCACCACCGATGAAAACGGCACCACCACCTACTCCGACGAAGAGAAGGCCGCTGCCATGACCGCCGCCCAGGCGATTCTGGACGAGTGGGAGGCCGGGGAAGCCACCGAGGACAGCTTCGCCGCTCTGGCTGCCGAAAAGACCGAGGACGAAGGCTCCAAGGAAAACGGCGGTCTGTATGAGGATGTCTACCCCGGTCAAATGGTCACCGCTTTCAACGACTGGTGCTTTGACGCTGACCGCAAGCCCGGCGACACCGGCATCGTGGAAACCGAGTATGGCTGCCATGTGATGTATTACAGCGGGGACAGCGACATTACCTACCGGACCTACAAAATCACCGAGGTTCTGCGTACCGAGGCCTACAACCAGTGGAGCGAGGACCTGCTGGCAAATGCCGTAATGACCGTTGGCAACAGCAAGTATATCCGTGGGAACCTGGTCCTGAGCAAATGACGGCCAGCACCCAAATTGCATAAAAATCATCTCCTGTGGAACGCTATTCCCAGGAGATGATTTTTTATGGGGCGCAGGACTCGTCTGGCTCTGGCGGGAGCAGCGGCAGGGGCAGTGGCAGGACTTTTCGGTGCGGGAGGCGGCATGGTTCTGGTGCCCCTGCTGGGGCTGCTTGTCCGGATGGAGGACCGGGAGATTTTTCCAGCTTCCGTTTCCATTATCCTGCCCATCTGCCTGACCTCCATCCTTGTAACCGGTTTGTCCGTAGGGATCGCCTGGCGTGAAGCCCTCCGATACCTTCCCGGCAGCGCCCTGGGCGGCTACCTTGCGGGGCGCTGGGGCCGGCGGATCCCCACCGTCTGGCTTCACCGGGGACTGGGAATACTGATCGTCTGGGGCGGTATCCGGTACCTGTGCTAGATTCCATACCGGCTGCCCTCGCCGTGGGCACGGCCCTGGGGTTTCTGTCCGGCCTGGGCGTGGGTGGCGGGAGCCTGCTGGTGCTCTGGCTGACCCTGGTGCTGGACATGGATCCGGAAACCGCCCGGGGCATCAATCTCCTGTTTTTTCTTCCCAGCGCCTGCATTGCCTGTCTGCTCAGGTGGAAGCAGGGAGCGCTTCACTTCCGCCCCCTCCTGCCCGCGATCCTGGCCGGCTGCGCCGCCGCCGCTTGTTTTTCTTTTCTGAGTGCAGAGCTCCCCATGGAGATTCTCAGAAAGCTGTTTGGAGGACTGCTCCTCGTCACCGGCACCCGGGAGCTGCTTTACCGGCCCAAAAAGAGAGACTAACAGAAGCAACAGACAGACAAATTGGAATTTGCAGAGGAAAGCGCAGGGCCCGAACAACATCGTCATTCCGAACCAGTGCGCACACTGGTGTGGGAATCTCCATCGAATTCCGGGCA
>JAEDNR010000062.1 GCA_016302405.1 Oscillospiraceae bacterium | reverse complement strand
GCCCATGGTGGTGACGCAGCCCCACAGAGCCAGGGGCCCGTCCACGAAAGCCCCGGCCTGTCCGGATAATTCCGTCACACCCCAGCCGTAGGCACTGTCGTACACCTGGGATACCAGGTCAATAAGGGCCTTGGTCTGCTCCCACACCGTTCCCCTGTGCCAGAGGTAGCCAACCGTCAGGGCGGCGGCGCAGAGCACCGTAATGGTCCCATGGCGCTTTGGAAACAGAGCGGCGCATACCGTTCCCACCGCCGCCACCAGCAGCGCCAGCCGGACCGGGTCCTCCACCGGCAAGGAAAAGCCGGTGATCAGGCACCCCACACCTCCCAGGGCGGTCATGACGGCAAGGGCCGCCGCCGTCAGAAAGGTACGAAAGCTTTCACGCTTCATCCGCTTCCCCTCCGATATGGTACTGCCAGGAGGCGTCAAAGGCGTACTCCCGGATGGACCCCTCCCCCGCGGCGGGGGTGCACAGCAGGGTATCCACTGCCTTATACAGTTCGTTCCGTTCCTTTACCGGGAAGGTCAGCAGTCCGTCCCCGGTAAGCGCCCGAATCTCAAAGCCCACTTCCTGGTCCAGCAGATACCCGCCCAGCCATAAAAGCCGCCCAAACTTCCGGTCCAACGCCTCCGGGGTTCCCCGGAGTGTCATGGTCAGGAGCATCCGTCCCCGGACAGGCTCCATGGGCTCCCGGAGGATCCACTTTCCGGTCTTGGCGGTGAGCTTCCAGTGGATCTGGTTCAGGCTGTCCCCGGGCCGGTACAGCCGCAGCTCGTGGTTTTCCGCGAAGCCCCCGCCGGGCTTGGGGGTCCAGCGTTTGGGTCTTATATCCCGGATTGACGGGATGACCCCGGGCGCCTGGGGCTTGGGCCGGATGATCATGGTCTTGGGGGATACATTCCTGACCCGGAAGGAAAACAATCCTAAGTAGTCGCAGACCCGTACCTTTTCCGCCGTAACCGTCACGCCGCCGCAGTGATCCGTGGGTAAATCCTTTTCCGAACGGTACCGCCGCCGCTCCCCGGTGATGCACCAGCGAAGACTGAGCTTTCCCCGGAAAGGGGGCATGGGGGCCGGACAGGAACCCAGGAGCCACAGCTCCGTTTCTTCCCCCGTTTCCACAATGTCCAGTCCCGCGGGCTCCGCCCGGAAACGGCGGATGGCCCCCAGGCTCACAAGCAGCGACAGCCAGGGAAGCCCCAGGCATAAGAGCAGCAGCAGCCAGCTGATCCACTCCCCGGAGGCAATATAAAAGGCGGCGGCCCCCAGCAGTACCGTCAGGTACCCCATCCGATGCCCCGCCATATCAGCGCAGCTTGGGCACGGGCACTGTGTCCAGAATATTCCGGAGCACAAGCTCGGCGCACTTGCCCTGGGTCTCCGCCCGGGGGGAGAGAATGAGCCGGTGGGCAACGGTCTGGGGGAAGACCTCCCGCACATCCCCGGGGACCACATAGTCCCGGCCCCGGAGCTGGGCCACGGACTTTGCCATGGCGGTAACTGCCAGGGTCGCCCGGGGGCTGGCCCCCCGGAGGATATTTTCATTCTGCCGGGTAGCGGTGATCAGGCTGACGATATAATTCACCACACTGTCGCTGACGAAGGTGGCTTCCACTGTGTCCTGGATGGCCGTAAGCTCCTCCCGGCTCATGAGGGGCCGGAGGGCATGGAGGGGATTTCCCCCCTGCCGGTTTAAGACCATGGCGGCCTCGTCCTTGGGGCTGGGGTAGCCCAGACTCAGCCGGACCATAAACCGGTCCAGCTGGCTGTCCGGCAGGAGCTGGGTGCCAGCCGCCCCCACGGGGTTCTGGGTGGCAATGACCACAAAGGGTTCCGGGATGGGATGGCTCACCCCGTCCACCGTCACCTGGCCCTCCTCCATGGCTTCCAGCAGGGCCGACTGGGTACGGGAGGTGGCACGGTTCAATTCATCCGCCAGGAAAAGGTTGCACAGCACCGCGCCGGGCTGGTACTGCATCTCCCCCGTCCGGGGGTCCGGCACACTGTAGCCCGTAACATCCGAAGGGAGCACGTCCGGCGTAAACTGCACCCGGCTGTACTGAAGATCCAAAACCCTGGAAAAGGCCAGGGCCATAGTGGTCTTCCCCACACCGGGAATGTCCTCCAGGAGGATGTGACCCCGGGCCAGGATGGCCGCCAATACCCACAGCAGCACCGCGTCCTTTCCCACCACTGCCCGCCGTACCTGCCCCAGCACCTGCTGGACATAGACGGTCACTTCATTTTCCGTTTTCTGCATTGCCAATGCCCCTTCCCGTAAATATGGAATTCATTATACCCATTTCTGCCGTCAAAAACAAGTCGAAGCCGTTATTCAAGGATAAAGATTGTTTTAAGGCGGCAGAGCCGGAATTGTCAATTCCTCTACTGTCCAATCCCGATACTCTTTTAAAGGAAGCGATATTCATGTCCGAAAGCAAACACTGCCGCCCGCTGTTTCTGGCCATCCGTTGGGCCGTCAGGCTTGTCTACCCCAAAATCACCGTGGTAGGCGCGGAAAACCTGCCGGAGGATGCCTGCATCGCCGTGGGCAACCACGCCCAGATGCACGGCCCCATTGTAGGAGAATTGTACTATCCCCGCAAGCGCCTGACCTGGTGCGCCGCCCAGATGCAGAAGCTGAAAGAAGTCCCCGCCTACGCCTACCAGGATTTCTGGAGCGGCAAGCCCCCCCGCGTCCGGTGGTTCTACCGGCTTGCGTCCTATATCATCGCGCCCCTGTCCGTATGCATCTTCAACAACGCCGCCGTAATCCCCGTATACCATGACAACCGGGTGATCTCCACCTTCCGGCAGACGGTCAAGGCCCTGGAAGAGGGTGTGGACGTGATCATTTTCCCGGAGAAGCTGGAAAAGCGGAATCAGATCCTCTATCAGTTTCAGGAAAATTTTGTGGACGTAGCAAAGCTTTATTACAAGCGAACCGGCAAGCGGGCCGCCTTTGTGCCCATGTACCTGGCCCCGGCCCTGAAGCAGCTGCACATCGGCGCCCCCGTGGTATTTGACCCGGAGGCTCCCATTGCCGACGAGCGGAGGCGGATCTGCGATGAAATGGCCCGGGCTATCACAGCAATCGCCGAAAGTCTTCCCGAGCACACCGTCGTGCCCTACGAAAACATGTCGAAGCGGCAGTATCCGAAAAACATCCCCTGCGAGGTGAATCCTGACCATGAAAAAACCTGTGGTTGATTACAGAAAGCTGCGCCTAAGCAATATCCGCACCCCGGAATACTCCCATCTGCTTCTGCTCCTGGGATGGGTAGGCTACTTTCTCCTGTATTTCCTGACGGAAAACTTCATTCCGGCGGAGCGGTGCTATCCCGTCCACTGTCGGCTTGACGATCTCATTCCCTTCAATGAGTTTTTCCTGATCTTCTATGTGTCCTGGTATGTGCTGATCGTTGTGTCCTTGGTTTACTTCCTGCTCTACGATGTGGAAAGCTTCAAAAGCATGCAGACCTACATCATCATCACCCAGGTGGTTGCCATGACCATCTACATTCTCCTGCCCAGCCGCCAGGACCTACGGCCCGAAACCTTCTCCCGGGACAATTTCCTCACCCGGCTTATGGCATTCATCTATACCGTGGACACCAACACCGGCGTATGCCCGTCGCTGCATGTGGCCTACTCCCTGGGCATCGCCTCCACCTGGCTCAAAAAGAAGGACGCCTCCCGGGCGGTCAAGGTCTTCATTACGGTACTGGTGTTCTTCATCTGCATTTCCGTTGCCTTTGTGAAGCAGCACAGCGTTGTGGATATTTTTGCCGCTATCCCCGTTGGAATCCTGGCGGAGTTCCTGGTATTCCGGAAATACTGGCGGAAGCGGCTGGCAGGTACCGTGTAAGATTTCGGTTCGCAGGGGCGGTCATTACCGTAGCAGAATGTCACATTTGAAACTTATCATTTCGCGCGGCACCCCATGGCTCTCCCTATGGGAAAGCTGGCACGCCATAGGCGTGACTGAGAGGGCCCTCTCCGCCCCCTCCGGGGGCACCTCTCCCAAAGGAGAGGCATACGCGCTGTACGCCAGCGCACCATCGGATCATTTCCATAAAGATTCCGCTGTGACAACATAGTAGGCTAACAAACAGCGGCCCCGGAAATTTCCAGGGCCGCTGTTTGTTAATTGGTTCCTTTGGTAAGCTGCTGCTTCTGATACTGCAGGGTATAGAGCTGGTAGTACCGGCCCTTCCGGTGCAGCAGCTCCTGATGGGTGCCCTGCTCACAAATAACGCCGTGGGACAGGAGGATAATGTTGTCCGCATGCTGGATGGTGCTCAGGCGGTGGGCAACGATCAGCATGGTGCCGATGTTCTTCATCTTCTCCAGAGAATCCTGGATCAGCAGCTCGGTTTCCGTGTCGATGTTGGCGGTGGCCTCGTCCAGGATCATGACGGCGGGCTTGTGGATGATAGTCCGGGCAAAGCTTAATAGCTGCCGCTGACCGGCGGAGAAGTTGTTGCCCCGCTCCCGCACCGGCTCGTCCAGTCCCTTATCCAGCCGGGAAATGAAGCCGTCGGCGTTGACATACCGGGCAGCCTCCCAGACCTGCTCGTCGGAGATTCCCTCGGAGCGCAGCAGGATGTTGCTGCGGATGTCTCCGGCAAACAGGAACACATCCTGGAGCATCTGCCCGAAGTGCCGCCGCAGAGACGCTATCTTAATATGCCGCACATCGATGCCGTCAATGAGGATCTGGCCCTTCTGGATGTCGTAATTGCGGGTAATGAGGGAGAGGATCGTGGTCTTTCCGGAGCCGGTGGACCCCACGAAGGCTACGGTCTGCTTGGGATAAACGTGGAAGGACACGCCCTTGAGGACCCACTCGCCGGGCTTGTAGGCAAACCACACATCCTTAAACTCAATTTCGCCCTTGATCTCGTCCAGTTCCACAGCATCGGGTTCGTCCACAATTTCCGGCACCATATCCAGAATGGTGAATATCTTTTCCGCAGAGGCAAAGGACTGCTGGAGCATATCGAACTGCTCCGCCAAGGTCTGGATGGGGTTAAAGAACTTGGAAATGTACATGTAGAAGGACACGACAATCTCACTGGTAATAACCTGCCCCAGGAAGGTGGTGTCCTGAATGTATCCACGGCAGCCGATATAGAACAGAAACAGGTTGGAGGTGACAAAGAGCATGTACACCATGGGCCGGAAGATGCCGAAGACGAACATCCGCTGGTACTTACTCCTGGCAAGGGTCCGGCTCTTGCCCACAAATTCCTCCATCTTCTGATCCTCCCGGTTGAAGATCTGGGTGATCTTCATGCCGGACAGGTTTTCCGACAGGTAGGTATTCACATCGGTCCGGGCGTTGTTCACCTTCCGGTGGACCGTCCGGGAAAATTTCTGGAACACGATGGTAAAGAGGATCAGGAACGGCACAAAGCACAGCACCATCAGCGTCAGGGCGTAGTTGAGCACCAGCATAGCCCCCAGCACCCCGAAGATCACCATGGTGTTCTTCACCAAGGTCACAAGAATATTGGTAAACAGGTAGCTGATGGCGTTGGGGTCATTACTCACCCGGGTCACCAGCTTGCCCACGGGAATCTGGTTCAGCTGCTCATGGGAAAGGCTTTCGATGCGGCTGAAGATGTCCAGCCGGAGCTGGGACAGGATCTTCTGGCCCACCTCCTGGAGGATCATGGCCTGGAAATAGGTGCAGACCATGGACACCACCAGAATGAGCGCGTACACCGCCACCATCCGGTACAGCTCCGGCAAGGCGAAATTCCCTTTAATGATGCCCTGGATCTTGCCCACCAGCAGCGGAGAGACCACATCGTAGGCGATGGACACCAGCATGATGACAAATACCAGTACAAATTCCTTTTTATAGGGTACGGCGTACTTTAGGAGCCGCTTTACGATCTCCATATCCGCCATATGCCGTTCACCGGCGGTGTTTTTTGTCCGGTGGCACAGCACAATGTAGGCTCCCAGGAACACCACCGTAAAGGCGCCGATCACGGCGCAGACGATAATCAGAGGAAGATACTCAGGCATTGCGTTCTCCTCCTTCCTCCTCCAGCCGCTGCAGGTCCACCATTTTCCGGTATTCCGCGTTGGTCGCGTACAAGGTCTCGTGGGAACCGAAGGCCGCCACGGTGCCCCCGTCCATAAAGAGGATCTTGTCCATCCGCTCGATGGTGGAAATTCTGTGGGCAATTAGGATGGTGGTCTTTCCCTGGCGGGAGGACCTCAGGTTATCCAGAATAGCCCGCTCCGTCTTGGTATCCACGGCGGAGACCGAGTCGTCCAGGATCAGGATGGGCGCATCCTTCATGAGCGCCCGGGCAATGGAGATCCGCTGCTTCTGGCCGCCGGACACGGTGACGCCCCGCTCTCCCAGCACCGTCTGGTAGCCCTTCTGGAACTCGGCGATATTGCTGTGGACATCGGCAAGCTCCGCCGCCCGGACCACCGCCGTGGTGCTGGGCCGCTCGGCGCCGAAGGAGATATTATTTTCAATGGTGTCCGAGAACAGGAAATTGTCCTGGGGCACATAGGCGCAGGCCGCCCGGACGGAGCGGATAGTAAGATCATTCACATCCTGCCCGTCAATAAACAGCGTCCCGTCGGGAACATTGTAGGTGCGCAGGATCAGATCCACCAGGGTGGTCTTGCCGCAGCCGGTGCGGCCCACAAGGCCGATATTCTCTCCGGGCTGAATGGCAAAGGACACATGCTCCAGGGCGTCAAACTCCCCGTCGGGATAGCAGAAGGACAAATCCCGGAACTCGATGCTGCCCCGGACATCCGTCAGCTCCCGGGCGCCCTCCCGGTCCTTTACGGTAACGGGAGCGTCCAGCAGCTCGGTGATCCGGCCCACGGAGGCCTTGCCCCGGGCAGTCATGTCGATGAGCTCGGACACGGCCATGATGGGCCAGACGATGGCGGTAAAATAGCCGATGAACTCCATGAGCTGGCCGGCATTGAAGGTACCCCGGTAGACAAGGTAGCCGCCGTAGCCCAGAATGACGCAGATCACGCTCTCCACAAAGGTTCCCACCAGAATGCGCATCAGCACACTGATCCGGGTGTAGTCAATATTGGCCTTCTCGTTCTCCACGTTCAGCTTCTGAAAGGCCAGCAGCTCCCGGGTCTCCTTGACGAAGGCCTTCACAACGGCGATGCCGGAGAAGCTCTCCTGGGAAAAGTCCGAAAGCTGGGAAAAGCATTCCTGGCGGTAGTCCCACTTTTTGGTCATAACGCTCCCCACGACGGAGGCGCAGGCAAACAGCAGCACCATGGGGATAAGGGACAGCAATGTCAGAAGCTTATCCATCTGCAGCATACGGTAGATGGCCAGACTCCCCAGGAAGGAAGCGTCAAAGAGCTGAAGAAAGCCCCAGCCGAAGCACTCCTGAATGGTGTCCAGGTCATTGGTGAACAGGCTCATGAGGTTTCCCACCTTATTCACCTGGTAGTAGTCCTGGCTCAGGTGACGGCAGCGGTCAAACATCCGGTCCCGCAGGTCCTGCTCCATCCGGGTAGCCGCGCCGAAAATGGTGACCCGCCACAAAAATCTGCCGAAGACGATGGCGAGAATGATCCACACCATGGGCATGCAGATGCTATCCAGCAGAACCTCCATGGTAAAGGCGGTTTTTACGCCGTCAATATCTACATAGCCCTGGTTGATGCCGTTAATGACCATCTGGTACAGAGCCGGAATCTCCAGTTGGAGGTAATCCACGGCAATCAGTGCCGCCAGTCCCACCAGCAGAAGCGGTGCATACTTCCAATAGTAGCGATTGATATACTTTCCGAAAACCATGTTTCCCTCCTTACTTCCAAAACCTGTCAAAACAGCAGGCCGAAACGGGCCAATTATAGCACATTCATTTGAAAATAGCAATAGGGCAGAAACGAAATATGCGGCGGATAATCCGCCGCAAATCATTTGGAAAACTGCCCTCAAATCGGGGAAAAGATAAACTTCTGGGTCAGTCCGTCGCAGGAGGCGTAGACCGTAACGCTGCCGTCCTCCCGGGCATCCGAGGAAAGCTCCACATTTTTCCCTTTCAGAAGCTCCCGGACATAGCTTTCCGGGTCGGCGCATTCCACCTCCTGGAAAGAAATATCCCGCATCTGATTGTTCCGGCACAGGTTCTGAATTTCCCGCACCAGCTCGTATTGCGCCATAATTCGGACCTCCTTTTGGTTATTTCGGGTTTGCGCGTGGGCAATTGTCATGAAATAAGACATTGTGCATATCGGTTAACGCGGTAAACAGACAAATTGGGAATTTGCCGGGCCAATACCTTCCCCCGGGGGGAAGGTGCCCCGCAGGGGCGGATGAGGAACGGCGACATCTTCTGATGTGGTGTTCAGTCAAATAAGAACGTACAACTTTTCAAATTGTACCTTTTTTACGAACTGTATGCAAAATCGGTCTGTTTCGCCGTTCCTCATCAGTCTCGCTGCGCTCGAAAGCTATCAATTTAGGTATGATTGCCCCCGGCAATCATTGGATTTTGATTCACTGCGTGCAGCACCACCCGCTCGGTATCGTTCTGTGGCACGACAAATTGGAATTTGGCGGGCTGTTTGATGAATGGTGAGCGGGTGGAAAATGGGGCACGGCAAAGGCTCCCTTGTGTAAAGGGAGCTGGCCCGGAGGGCCTGAGGGATTGTGCAGTAAAATGTTTTAATATTGACAACAAATCGGCGAAAAGGGGTCACAAAGGATACTGTCCGTTCTGACGATGGGTAGATAGGGAAGTCCACCGTTACAACCCCTCAGTCAGCTTCGCTGACAGCTCCCCTTACACAGGGGAGCCTTAGCGCACACCGCATCGAACCGCATACCACAGTCCAAACACCCCTACAAATCCCAATTTGTCGCTTTGCTGCGATAACCCGGTAAGCATATTCCATTGTCTGTTTCCCCGCGACAGCCAAACGACCCCCGTCCGAAAACCGGACGGGGGATCATGGGGATATTTACTCCTCGGGGGAGAAGTCGTCCTTGCCTACGCCGCAGACCGGGCACTCGAAGTCCTCGGGCAGATCCTCAAACTTGACGCCAGTCTCTTCCTCGTCGTAGATCCAGCCGCACACATTGCAGACATACTTCATGGTTGTTTCCTTCTTTCATAATAATTTTCAAAAATGTATATCGGCTCAACGAAGCAGCCAGGCAGGGGCCTGCTGCCGTCAAGACGGTAAACAATTTAACCCAGTAAGCAGCCGTCCTTACAGCGCGTAGAAGCTGTCCAGAATGGCCTGGGTACCATCCTCCATCCAGGTGCAGGCACAGGCAAGGGCCATATAACCGCCCCGCTTAAAGCAGACAAGGGATTCATACACCTTGACCCCGGAATACTCGCCCTCCAGCCGGATGCAGGCATGGGTTCCGCCGGCGAAAGAAATCTGCTCCACAGAGGTCTGGATATTTTCAATGCCCATGGAGCTCAGGCTGCCTTCCAGCCCCTCCAGAGAAAGCTGGGCGTACTGCTCCTCGGTGACGAGCTTTGCCGCGCCGGAAAGCTTTTCCATGTTCAGGCTGAGGGTATCGACTTCGTTTTGGTGGTTTGCCATCATGTCGTAAACCACATCAGCGTCCTGAACCTGTTCCTGATACGCATCCGCCATCATATCCGCGGCGGCTGCATTGTTTTCCCGGATCTGCTCATCGGAAAGGAAGGTCCAGTTTTCATCCAGTGCGCAGCCGATGCCCAGGAAGGTGTTTTCGTACCGGTTGCCAGCACTGCTGCCCACCGCGAAAGCAGGCTCTGTGGTTTCCGGAGCCGTGGTTTCCGGGACTGTGGTTTCCGGAGCCGTAGTTTCCGGAGCTGTGGTTTCCACGGACGTCACACTCCCCCGGATGCTCTTGCCGTCGGAGCCAGAGCAGGCGCTCATAGTCAAAAGCAGCGCACCCGCAAGCAGCAGCGCGCCCCATTTCTTCAACATAGGAAAAATCCCCTTCTCTGTTATTCCCCGGCTTACCGGCCTCCGGTATCCAGGTGATGCTATCATAGCATGCCGGAAGCGGAATTGCAAGCTGTTCCGCTCTTCCGGAGAAAACTTCCCATTCCCCGGGAAAAAGCCAGGTGAGAAATTGGTATTTGTGGAGGAGCGCGCGCCTCGAACAACACTGTCATTCCGAGAAAGTAGCGCACTACTGACCTGGGAATCTCCATCGAATTACAGGCGGCCCATCGTCATACAGACCGTTCTTTTTTGTGCCGTTTCCCGGAATCCATCTGTGTGTTATCGAGAAATGGTATCTAACCGGGAGATTGCCACACCAGTGACATCGGTCACTGGTTCGCAATGACCGGGAATTCGATAGCTCGCCAAATTACTATTTTACCGCTTCCAGCCTTTCGTTGAGGGCACGGTACAGCTTCCCGGCTGCCCAGGCAACGCCGATCCACAGAAACGAGTACAGGGGGCAGATCTGACCGCAGAAGTTTCCGGGACTGCCGCGGTAGTCCCACACGGCATAGTCCCGATTCACCGCCAGCCCCGCCGCCAGCTCCACCATGGTAATGATCGCCGCCCCCGCCAGCGGCCGCACCGGCCCCGGCAGTCTGGGCTCCGTTTCCTCCAGATGGCCTACCAGCAGGAAGCACAGGCCGCCCGCCAGAAACATGCTGATATGGCTCCATCCCCGCCATAAAAATTCCAGCAGCACATACCCCGTCCCACCGACAGCAAACAGAATGGGTTTTCGCAATATTTTCATGGGAATCACCTCGGAAAGAAGTATTCCCAAAAAATCTTCCCAAAAAACATGAGAAACCCCTTGACAAAAGCGCCAAATCCGGCTATAATACACAAGCTGGTTTCGGCGGTGCCGAAACCCTTTGACCACACATGGCGGCATAACTCAGTTGGTAGAGTAGCCGGTTCATACCCGGTATGTCATCTGTTCGAATCAGATTGCCGCTACCAGGCCCGTTGGTCAAGCGGTTAAGACACCGCCCTTTCACGGCGGTAACATGGGTTCGATTCCCGTACGGGTCACCAAAATTAGCAAATCCGAACTTTTTCCGAATTGGGGAAGGGTTCGGATTTGTTATTTTTCTCCCACCAGAAGGCAGAGCACAATCTGCGGCGGACATACAAAAGAGGCATTGAACGCGTTACCGAACAATGCCTCTTGTCTGCCTGCGCTATGGACCTGATACGACTGGTAAAGGCCGCAAATGCGGTCTTTTTTCGTTGTTTGGGTGTGATTCTTCAAGAGTTATTCCACTTGGGGGTATTTGTCAACAGCGCCGAAACGCGACACCCTTATTCATTACATTCCATGTAAAAAAGTTGCTGATTCTCTCTGGAATCAACCCAGACTATCCGCTTTATCCAACCCTGTATCGTAGTCAGCAAAATAAGGCTACACCGCATAATTCGGCAAGGAAGCTCAGCGAGAGATTTTGTGCCAGTTCAAAGTTTCAAAAACGGGGGAATACTGTATGTATTTCCCGTTTTTGAAACTGCAGAAATGGCACAAAAGATCCGCTGAGATCCGCAGACGCAATTGTGCGGTGTTGCCATAAATTTATCCTTTTATACTATTAGCTTTTCTGCATGACATTTTAATTTGATAACTGCTTATTCTGCCCGTTCCAATCTTCCATCAAGATCGAAGTCCGCAATCATCTGATTTTCTGAAACCATTCCATAAAAGCCTTGGCTTTGCTCTTTCCAGCTTATCGTCGATTCATAATTGCTGTAATAATAGATGAAGAACCGTCAACAACATTCCAAAGAAACGTGTATTTTTCATATGGGAGCACACTTCCTGATACTTTTTTCGTCAACGATGATTCTCCCGAATCGTCCTTGTCCCGCTCACTATCTGGGAATCTTCCCCGGAAGAATAAACTGGATCTCCAATGGGTCCGCCTCCTCCAGCAGCACGGAGCCGTCGTAGCCGCTGACCTCAATGGCGAAACGGCGCAGGTTACCTCCCGCGT
This sequence comes from Oscillospiraceae bacterium, assembly GCA_016302405.1. Lineage (GTDB taxonomy): Bacteria > Bacillota > Clostridia > Oscillospirales > Oscillospiraceae > Faecousia. Next base: position 45 of record JAEDNR010000062.1, on the reverse strand, counting down.
CCACATAGGAGATGCCATAGGCAGGCAGATCACCGGGGAAGATCA
>JAEDNR010000061.1 GCA_016302405.1 Oscillospiraceae bacterium | reverse complement strand
CGCGACAGCTCCCTTTACACAAGGGAGCCCTTGGCGTGTACCGCATCGGTACCGCGCACCACAGGACAAACAGCCCTGCAAATTCCAATTTGTAGTTTTGCTGAGCGGAACCGAAATGATAAAAACCGAAGAAAAACCTCCCTTTTCCGATACCAATGCGGAAAGGGAGGTTTATTTTTTCATAAAATGCCCCGTGGCGGCAAACAGGCCGTAGCCCAGGGCGGTGCCAATGAGGTTCAGGATCAGATCGTCAACATCGCAGGTCCCCACAAGAAAGAGCATCTGCATAAGCTCCACCAGAGCAACGATCCCGGCGGCGGTGATCAGAACCCGGTACCATTTCCGCAGCCGGGGGAACGCGCCGGGGAGCAGAAACCCCAGAGGGACGAACATCAGAACATTTCCCAGAAGATTGACCACAGCGATCCGCACCAGGGTCGGGCGGTGGGCACTGAGCAGTCCCAGGTAGAGCCGTATGGTTTTCAGGGGATGGAAATTGACATGCATGGGAAGCTGGTGCAGGTACGGCACCCCCTCCATGGAACGCTCCCGCCAGAACAGGAGCCACAGCATCAGCCCGCCGTAGGCAAGCAGCAGCCAGGCAGAAATATATCGCCTTCTTTTTTCCACGCCTCGCCCTCCTTCCCGGCGGTCAGTGGGTGCATTATACCACGCCCCCGGAAAAAAGGCAAGGCGATTTCCCAACAGAAAAAAATCCCATCCGGTTTCCCGGATGGGCGGAAGCTGGCGGGAAGGACATTCCCAGTATGCTGTAACGGCAAGTAAATAAAGATCGTTTATATGAGAAGCACGGTTCGATAGCTGCACTGGCGCGGGAATCTCCGACGTACAGCAGGGCACGGATCCATTATGGTGTCATTCCGAACCAGTCCTCAGACTGGTGTGGGAATCCCCCTCGTCATTGAGACTGTGTCCTTCTAAGGAGGGGATTGCCACACCAGCGTGCGCGCTGGTTCGCAATGACCGGGAATTCGATACCGCGTCAGTACGCTAAACGATCCTTTATCCTTTCGCTTTCGCGGTGGTGAGCCTTGCGGGGAACCGGAAGGCGCAGCCCTGCTTTTTCATGCAGTGGAAGTAGGCGGGGAACAGGAACATATCCGCCATCACCCAGGCGGCGGGGCTGGCAAAGCACACTGCGTTAAAGCCCAGGCTGGGGACCAGGCACAGGGCGAAGACACCCCGGGCCACCATTTCGAAGACCCCGGCCACCACCGCCAGACCGGAATAGCCCAGGCCCTGGATGGTAAAGCGGAGCAGGTTCACAAACATCAGCGGAATATAGAACAATGCGCAGCAGATGAGGTACTGCTCACTGAGGGGCAGAATATCGTCCATGGCGGCAGCGTCCTTGGGGTCCAGGAACAGGGAGGTCAGGCTGCCGCCGCAGAAATACAGTACGAAAAGAAGCACCAGGGCGTAGCCGGTGCCCAGGATCGCGCCGTCCCACACACCGGCACGGACCCGCTCGGGCTTCCCGGCGCCGATATTTTGCCCGGCAAAGGTGGCGGCAGTGGAGCCCAGAGCGTCAAAGGGACACACCACGAAGCCGCCCACCTTGCTGCCGGCAGTCATGGCCGCCATGGCGGAAGAACCCAGGGTGTTTACCGAGGTCTGCAGCAGGATACTGCCGATGGCGGTGATGGAGTACTGCATCCCCATGGGAAGGCCCATGGCAAGCAGGTGCCGGATATACCGTTTGTCCGGCAGCAAATCCCCGTGGCTCAGGTGCAGGATGGGGAAATTCTTTGCCATGTACCCCAGGCACAGCAGTCCGGAGACCAGCTGGCTCAGGAGCGTGGCGGCGCCGGCTCCGGAAACACCCATATGGAACCGGACAATAAAGAGCAGGTCCAGGGCAACATTCAGAAGGCTGGAGAAAATGAGGAAATACAGCGGAGTCCTGGAATCTCCCAGGGAGCGGATGATGCCGGACAGGAGGTTATAGAGCATGGTGGCGGGAATGCCCAGGAAAATGAGCAGGATATAGTCGTAGGCATACTGGAAGGTATCCTCGGGATTTTTCATCCAGATAAGGATATTCCGGCAATTGGCGGCGGTGACCAGGGTGATAATACCGGCAAGGACGGCGGTCAGGAGGATCATGTTCCCCACGAATTTGCGCACCCCGTCATAGTCCCGGCGGCCGAACCGCTGGGCCACAGGAATGGCAAAACCGGCGCAGATACCGTTGCACAGGCCCAGCACCAGAAAGCTGATGGACCCGGTGGAGCCCACCCCCGCCAGAGCCTGAACACCCAGGGCTTTTCCCACCACAACGGTGTCTACCATATTGTAACACTGCTGAAACAGCATGCCCAGCAGCAGGGGAAGCATAAAGGAAAGCAGCAGCCCCATGGGAGCTCCGCAGGTCAGATCCCTTGTTTTCGAATTGCGCATAGCACGGCCTCCTTTATTGGAAATCCACAAAATACTAGCACTAAATTTGTGGAAAGTCAACAATAAACATGCACAATTCTTTCCGGGTTTCCCGTGCCGCTTTCGTCAACCCGGCGGTGCCGGAGATGGTGAGAGACCGCGGGGAACGGCATTTTTGAAGGATTGCATAGTTTTTCTTGCAAAACGGTAAGAAAAATGGTATTCTAGTCCTTTCAGGACCCATACTATTCTGTCAGCGAGGTGCTTACTATGTGCGGTATTGTTGGATTCACAGGCAAACAGAACGCGGCTCCCATCCTGCTGGAGGGGCTGACCCGGCTGGAATACCGGGGCTACGACTCGGCGGGTATTGCGGTACGGGAGGGGGATAAGCCTCCTGTCATCGTCAAGGCCAAGGGCAGGCTGAAAAATCTCTATGAAAAAACCAATGACGGTATGGCGGTCATCGGCGCCTGCGGCATCGGCCACACCCGCTGGGCCACTCACGGGGAGCCGTCGGAGAACAACGCCCACCCCCACTGCAGCGACGACCTGAATGTGATCGGGGTCCACAACGGTATTATCGAATCCTACCAGCAGATCCGGGAGAAGCTTACCCGCAAGGGCTACCGCTTCCACACCGAGACCGACACGGAAGCGCTCATCAAGTATATCGATTACTATTATAAAAAGTACAACATGGGCCCCATCGACGCCATTGCCAAGACCATGGTTCGCATCCGGGGTTCCTACGCCCTGGCGGTGATGTTCCGGGACTACCCCGGGGAGATTTTCGTCGCCCGGAAGGACAGTCCCATGATTCTGGGTATGGAGGACGGGGAGGCGTATCTTGCCTCCGATGTTCCCGCCATTCTCAAGTACACCCGCAATGTCTACTACATCGGCAATATGGAGATGGCCCGGCTGTCTCCGGGAAAGATCACCTTCTTCAACCTGGACGGCGATGAAATTGAGAAGGAGCCGACGCTGATCCAGTGGGATACCGAGGCGGCGGAAAAGGGCGGCTTCCAGCACTTCATGATGAAGGAGATTCACGAGGAGCCCAAGGCCGTCCGGGATACCATCCACTCGGTCTGTCACGACGGCGCCATCGACCTGAGCGCCGTGGGGCTGACGACCGAGGAAATCCGGAATGTGGATATGATCCACTTTGTAGCCTGCGGCTCTGCCTACCATGTGGGGGCGGCGGCTCAGTATGTGATGGAGGATCTGGCCCGGGTACGGGTCCGAGTGGAGCTGGCCTCGGAATTCCGCTACCGGCGGCCCATTCTGGGAAAGAACGATCTGGTCATTGCCGTCAGCCAGTCCGGCGAGACTGCCGACACCCTGGCCGCAATCCGGGAGGCCAAGGCCCAGGGCATCAAAACCCTGGCCATTGTCAACGTGGTGGGCAGCACCATCGCCCGGGAGGCAGACCATGTCTTTTACACTCTGGCAGGGCCGGAGATCTCCGTTGCCACCACCAAGGCCTACAGCGCCCAGCTTGCCGCCGTGTATCTGCTGGCCGTGCAGTTTGCCCTGGACCGGGGCATGGTGGACGGGCAGACCTATGATAAGCTTCTGGGAGACATCCTGCGGCTTCCGGAGCAGATTGAAAAGACTCTGGAAGATAAGGAGCGGATCCAGTGGTTTGCCGCCAAGTTCTCCGGGGCAAAGGATATTTTCTTCCTGGGCAGGGGTATTGACTATGCCATCGCCCTGGAGGGAAGCCTCAAGATGAAGGAGATCAGCTACATCCACAGCGAGGCCTACGCTGCCGGTGAGCTGAAGCACGGCACCATCAGCCTGATTGAGGACGGCACTTTGGTGGTCGGGGTTCTTACCCAGGAGAACCTGTATGAAAAGATGATCAGCAATCTGGTGGAGGTAAAAAGCCGGGGGGCCTACCTCATGGGCCTGACCAGCTACGGAAACTACGACATTGAGGACACCGTGGACTTTACCGTCTACATCCCCAAAACCGACCCCCACTTTACCGCCAGCCTGGCGGTGGTCCCTCTGCAGCTCATGGCCTACTATGTGAGCGTAGCCCGGGGACTGGACGTGGATAAGCCCCGGAATCTGGCAAAAAGCGTAACTGTGGAGTGATCAGTCAATGAAATGCATCCATCTTTCCGACCTGCACCTGGGAAAGCGGGTAAACGGCTTTTCCATGCTGGATGACCAGCAGGATATTCTGGAAAAGATTTTGTCCATTGTGGATTCAGAGCGGCCCCAGGCGGTGCTCATTGCCGGGGATGTGTATGATAAGCCGGTGCCTCCGGCGGAAGCGGTGGAGCTGTTTGACGATTTTCTGGTGCGCTTATCGCGGATGGAGACCGAGGTCTTCGTCATCAGCGGCAACCACGACTCCCCGGAGCGCATCGCCTTCGGCGGGCGGCTCATGGAGGCCCGGGGCGTGCATATGTCCCCGGTGTACGACGGCACGGTGACGCCGGTGGTGCTAGAGGATACATGGGGTCAGACGGCCTTTTACATGCTGCCCTTTGTAAAGCCAGCCCATGTCCGCAGGGCCTTCCCCGGGGAAACCATCGAAAGCTATACCGATGCCATCCGCGCCGCCGTTACCCACATGGCCCCGGACCCGGGCCGGCGGAATGTACTTCTCACTCACCAGTTCGTCACAGGGGCGGAGCGGTGCGAATCGGAGGAAGTATCCGTAGGGGGCACGGACAATGTGGACGCTTCCGTATTTGCTCCCTTTGACTATGTGGCCCTGGGGCACCTCCACGGCCCCCAGCGGGTGGGGATGGAAACGATCCGCTACTGCGGCACGCCGCTGAAATATTCCTTTTCCGAAAAGGACCATGTAAAGTCCGTCACGGTGGTGGAGCTGGCGGAAAAAGGTACGGTCCATGTCCGCACCGTGCCCCTGACGCCCCTGCGTGACCTGCGCCAAATCCGGGGAAGCTATGAGGAACTGACCCTCCGGGAAAACTACCTGGGCACGGCGGTGGAGGACTATCTGCATGTTGTTCTGACGGATGAAGAAGATGTACCCGGCGCCATCGGCCGTCTGCGGAGCATTTACCCCAATATCATGAAGCTGGACTATGACAATCTGCGCACCCGCAGCGCCGGTGTCTCCCTGGCCCAGGAACCAACCTCCTATCAAAGCGAGGAAGACTGGTTCGCGGCCCTGTACGAAGCCCAGAACGGGCAGCCCATGGGGGAGGAACAGGCTGCTTTCTGCGAAGCGCTGCTGGAAAAGATCCGGGAGGGAGCAAGATGAGACCGATCCGACTGACGGTGTCCGCCTTCGGCCCCTATGCCGGGCGGCAGGAGATCGATATGGATGCCCTGGGGGAGCGGGGGCTCTACCTCATTACGGGGGACACCGGGGCAGGAAAAACGACAATCTTTGACGCCATCACCTTTGCCCTCTACGGCGAGCCCAGCGGCACCACCCGGGACGCCTCCATGCTCCGGTCCAATTATGCCGATCTGGATACCCCCACGGAGGTGATCCTCACCTTTTCCCACGGGGGAAAGACCTATACGGTCCGCCGGAATCCGGAGTATACCCGGAAAAAGGCCAGGGGAGAGGGCACCACCCGGGAGCTCCCCGGGGCGGAGCTGACCCTCCCCGACGGAAAGGTGGAGACCCAGACCGGCAGGGTCACAAAGAAGATTCAGGAAATCCTGGGGGTCAGCAAGGAGCAGTTCTGTCAGATCGCCATGATCGCCCAGGGGGACTTTCTCCGGCTGCTGCTGGCGGACACCAAGCAGCGGCAGGAGATTTTCCGGGATATTTTTGGTACCGGCATCTACCGGACGATGCAGGACCAGCTGAAACGGCGCCTGTCGGAGCTGGGCCGGGATTTTGATAGCGAAAGCAGCGCGTTCCGCCAGACCGCGGGGCTCATCCAGTGGGAGGAAGAGGACCTGCTTTCCCAGACAAAGGAACAGGCCTGTGCCGGGGCCGTTCCCAGGGAGCTGACCGCCCTGCTGGAAGCGGGGATCCGGGCGGACGGCGGAAAGCTGGAGGAGCTGGACGAAGCTGCCGCTCAGCTGGACCGGCAGCTGGAAGCGCTGGCGGTTACCGTCAGCGCCGCCGGGAAACGGGCGGAGCGGGAAAAGAGGCTTGCCGGACTGGAAGCGGCCCTGGAAAAGGAAAAAGGGGAGCTGCAGGCCCGGGAGGAAGTTCTGAAAGCCCGGGAGGTGGATGCCGAAGCCCTGGAAGGCAAGCGCCGGGCCCTGGGAGAGCTGGAGGGGCTCCTGCCGGAGTACGCCGCGGCGGAAGCGCTGGCAAAGGAGATTGCCGAAAAGGAGCGCGCCGCGGCGGCGTGCCGCCGGAGGTTGGAACAGGAAAAAGAAGAATGGGACGCCCTGAGCAGGAGCGTGGAAGCGCTGAAACAGGAGCAGCTTTCCCTGCAGAACGCGGGAGAAAATCTGGCTGCCCTGAAAGGGGAGCAGACCGCTGCCCGGGAGCGGGGGACCCGCGTCCGGGGGTTGATGGACCAGCTGGACGCCCTGGGAAAGCTGCAAAAGCGGTACAACGAAGAAAAGCAGCGTTACCTTTCCGCCCGGGCCCTGGCGGAAAGTCGGATAGAGGACGCCCGGCGGAAGCGGAACGCCTTTAACGATGCCCAGGCGGGGATCATGGCCCGGGAACTGCGGGAGGGGGAACCCTGTCCGGTGTGCGGCGCCACCCATCACCCCAGTAAGGCGGTGCTGCCGGAGACTGCCCCGACCCAGGCGGAGGTGGAAGCGGCGGAAAGGGACTTAGACGTTGCCCGGGAAGCAGCTTCCAGGCGCAGCCAGGAGGCGGCAAAGCTTCATGGACAGACCCAGGAGCAGGAGCAGTCCCTGGCGGAAATCTGCCGGGAGCTTCTGGACTGTGACCTTGGAGAGGGAACCGCCCGGGGGCGGGAAGCGCTGGAAGCCCTGCGGGATACATTTACGAAGCTGGAAAAGCGGATTGCGGCGGAGAACGCTGCCGTGTCCCGGATGAATGCGATCCGGCAGGCGCTCCCCGGCAAGGAAGCTATGCTGGGGGACCGGGCGGAAGCGGTACAGAAAAGCATGCGGACCCTTGCCGGACTGGACCGGGAGCTGGAACAGCTTCGCATCCGCAGCGGCGAAAAAACACAGAAGCTGCGCTGGGGCAGCGCCGGGGAGGCAAAAGCCGCCGCGGACGCGCTGCGCAAGGATATTTCCCGGAGGGAGGAAGCCCTGTCCCGGGCCCGGGAGGACCGGGAGAAAAGCGCCCAGACGGTCCGGCACCTGGAAGGAAGCCAGGAAAGCCTGCGCCGGGAGCTGAGCGGGGAAGGAGAGCAGGCCGATATGGATGCCCTGCTGCGGACCCAAAAAGAGCTGACCGCCCGGCGGTCGTTTACCCGGGAGCAGCGGAACCGGGTCTATTCCCGGCGGGAAAACAACCGGGTGTGCCTTGCGGGGCTGACGGAACGGCTGGAAAAGCTGGGGCGGCTGGAAAAGGAGCTGACCTGGATGAAGACCCTGTCCGATACCGCCAACGGCAGCCTTCCGGGAAAATCCAAGATCATGCTGGAAACCTATGTCCAGATGGGTTACTTTGACCGGATCCTGGGCAGGGCCAACGTGCACCTGATGAAAATGTCCGGGGGTAAGTACGATCTGAAGCGCCGGAAGACGCAAGATTCCCTCCGGGGGCAGATCGGCCTGGACCTGGATGTCATTGACCACTATAACGGGACGGTGCGAAGCGTCCGCAGTCTTTCCGGCGGTGAGTCCTTTATTGCTTCCCTGTCCCTGGCGCTGGGCATGTCGGAGGAGGTGCAGAGCAGCTCCGGCGGGGTGCGGCTGGACACCATGTTTGTGGACGAGGGCTTCGGCTCTTTGGATGACGAGACTTTGCAGCAGGCCATGGGGGCGCTGCGCTCCCTGACGGAAAGCAATCGGCTGGTGGGCATCATCTCCCATGTGGGGGAGCTGCGCCGGCAGATCGACCGGCAGGTCATCGTGGAAAAGGCTCCCTCCGGCGGCAGTACCGTCAGGATCAGCACCATGGGATGATGGAAGTGAAATCCCGGCCCTTGCCCGGTGAAATCGCCCCGCTGGGGCGGTTAAGCCAATTTGGGCTGTCTGCTTTCGTAAGCTGACCGTAAAATTGGAATTTGTTGAGCTGTTTGCCCAACGGTGTGCGGGTGGAAAATGGGACACGGCAAGGGCTCCCTTGTGTAAAGGGAGCTGTCGCGAAGCGACTGAGGGATTGTGCAGTAAAACGTTTTAAAACTGACAACGAATCGGCGAAAAGGGACCACAAAGGACACTGTCTGTTCTGACGATGGGTAGATGGGAAAGTCCGCCGTTACAACCCCTCAGTCAGCTACGCTGACAGCTCCCCTTACACAGGGGAGCCCTTGGCGTGTACTGCGTCGGGCCGCAAACTATTCACCAGACGGCCCGCCAAATTCCCAATTTGTCAGTGTGCTTTCTGAAGATAACCTGTAAGTCAATTGATTGCGGTGTGCCGTGGAAGATTCCGCGGCACACCTTTTTTGAAAGCGCTTGACAGCATGGCGCACACCGCAAGCGTCCCAACGAATTTCCGGCCCCAAAATTTGGAATCCAGCCGCGCATACGGACTCCCCCGCCCGGCGGGAGAATAGGGCTTTACTTTTTCGGGGAAATCTTTTATACTGGCCCTGTACCCTACAAAAAAGAAGCGGAGGGCTGACCATGACGGACTATACGACGCTTTTTGAGCAGCAGTACTATCAGGACGCGCTGGAATACTATCTGGCTGTCCTGAGCGATGACCGGAAACCCACCTGGGACTATGTCCTGCTGACCGCCAGCAATGAGGCCCAGGCAAAGGCCTATACCATGCAGATTAAGCACCGTTTGGCAAACGGACAGCTTCCGGACAGGACCCACTACGCGGTGATCCCGGACCGGAACGGTCAGCGCATCGGCTCCGGCGGCGCTACCCTGTCCTGCGTCCGCTACCTGTATGACCATGCCGGTTCCTTCCGGCGGCGGGTGCTGGTCATCCATTCCGGCGGGGACAGTAAGCGGGTTCCCCAGTATTCCGCCTGCGGAAAGCTCTTTTCCCCGGTGCCCCGGCTCCTGCCCGACGGCCGCCGGAGCACGCTTTTCGACGAGTTCATGATCGGTATGAGCACCGTCGCCTCCCGGATCCGGGAGGGAATGCTGGTGTGCTCCGGGGACGTGCTGCTTCTTTTCAACGCCCTGCAAATCGATTTTTACGGCGGGGATACCGGAGGCACCGCTGCCCTCTCCATCAAGGAGCACGTTTCCACCGGCAAGGACCATGGCGTATACCTGCCGGATGAAGGGGGCTTTGTGGGAAAATTCCTCCACAAGCAGACGGAGAAGACCCTGGCTGACTGCGGCGCGGTGGATGCCCGGGGAAACGTGAATATCGACACCGGCGCGGTGATCCTGGCTCCCGGGATCTTAAGCAGCCTGTACAGCCTCATCGATACCCCGGAAAGCTACCGGGCCTATGTAAACGACCGGGCGCGGCTGTCCTTCTACGCGGATTTTCTGTATCCCATGGCATCCGGCTCTACCTTGGAGCAGTTCTATGAAGAAAAGCCGGAGGGAGATTTTACGCCGGAGCTGCGGCAGTGCCGCACTGCCCTCTGGAATGTGCTGCATCCTTATAAAATGAAGCTTATCCGCCTGTCCCCCGCCTCCTTTATCCACTTCGGCACCACCCGGGAGCTGCTGCACCTTATGACCGACGGCATGGAGCAGTACCGGTTCCTGGGCTGGAAGCGGGCGGTGAACGGCAGTCTCACGCCCAAGGATTACGCCATCAGCAACAGCTATGTAAGCCCCGGGGCCTCCGTGGGCCCGGGCTCCTATATTGAAGACTGCCGGATCCACAGCGGCAGCGCCATCGGAAGCCGCTGTGTCATCTCCGGCGTGACCATGGCGGGAAGCACCGTCCCCGACGGCACCGTGCTCCACGGTCTGAAGCTGACGGACGGCCGTTTCGTCTGCCGGATGTACGGCGTAGACGACAACCCCAAGGAAACAAAGCTTTTCGGGCGGGAGCTGGGACAGCCCCTGTGGACGGCGCCCCTGTACCCCGTGTGCGACACCATGGAAGAAGCGGTCCGCAGGACGCTGGCGGGGGACGCAGCCGGGGAGCTTCTTTCCCTCCAGGGCAGCTTTCTTCGGGCGGACGTGACCCAGATCGTCCCCTGGCAGGAAAACCTCTATGAGCAGGTGGTGGCGGAAGCGATCCTGGACGAGATACGCCTGGGTGTTCCGGCGGAGGATGTCAAAGCCGCCTATCCTAAGCTTCGGCCCTATACCGAGGAATATCTGGTGCGAAAGGCGGAAGCGCTGGACATCCAGAATCTGACCGATTTCAGCCGGTGCATCCGGATCTTTGCCTACCTGGGAAAGATTACCGGCAAGACCGCCTACGCCGACCGGTGCCTGTCTGCGGTGTGCCGGGCTACGCTGCAGGCGGCGGAGGGTTCCGTCCGTTATGACGACACCCTGCGCCTTGTCCGGGACGAGACCGTCCGGCTGCCGGTCCGGGTGAATTTCGGCGGCGGCTGGAGCGATACGCCTCCCTACTGCATGGAAAACGGCGGTACGGTGCTGAACGCCGCCATCTCCTTTGGCGGGAAGCTGCCGGTGGAGGCTTCCGTCCGGCCAATAAACAGGCAGGTCATTGCTCTGGCCAGTACCGACATCGGCTCCTACCGGGAGTTTGACCGGCTGGAGCAGCTGCAGGACTGCCGGGATCCTGCCGACCCCTTTGCCCTGCACAAGGCGGCCCTGATTGCCTGCGGGGTGATCCCCTACCAGGTTGGCGGGGAGGTGGCGGACCTCTGCGGCCGCCTGGGTTCCGGCATGTATATGAACACCCGGGTCATAGACATTCCCAAGGGCAGCGGCCTGGGCACCAGCTCCATTCTGGCGGGTGCCTGCGTCCGGGCGCTGCTGGGCGCTATGGGGAAACACCCAACAGACAGCGAGGTCTTTGAAAAGGTGCTGTGCATGGAGCAGCTTATGTCCACTGGCGGCGGCTGGCAGGACCAGGTGGGGGGCATCGCCCCCGGGATCAAGCTGATCTCCACCCAGCCGGGGCTGAAGCAGCACATCCGCTGTGTTCCCTGTGACCTGAACACGGAGACTCTGGCGGAGCTGAACCGGCGGTTCAAGGTGATCTATACCGGTCAGCGGCGGCTGGCGAGAAATCTATTGCGGGATGTGGTGAGCCGGTACATCTGCAATGACCCGGAGAGCCTGGATGCCCACGGCAAAATCCAGCGTCTGGCGGTACTCATGCGCTTCGAGCTGGAAAAGGGGAACGTGGACGGCTTTGCCCGGCTTCTGACCCAGCATTGGGAGCAGAGTAAGCGGATTGATGCCGGAAGCACCAATACCTGCATCGACCAGATCTTCCTGGTCATCGACGACCTGATCGACGGCAGAATGATCTGCGGCGCGGGAGGCGGCGGATTCTTGCAGGTGGTGCTGAAAAAAGGCGTCAGCACCCAGGATCTGCGCGCCCGGTTGGAGGATGTGTTCCAGGACAGCGGCGTTGCCGTCTGGGACTGTGAATTTGTATCATAACGGCTTAAGGTTGTCGGCTTTCGTAAGCACGCTGACAAGTTGGAAATTTGGCGGCGAGTCGCCGCTGACAAGTCGTGACGAACGTGGTCTATTTTCGTTCCCTGCCTGACCCGCTCGGTATCGTTCTGTGGCGCGACAAATTGAAATTTGTCGGGCAGTTAAGGTGCGCGGGCGGTTAGACGCCTTGCCCC
>JAEDNR010000060.1 GCA_016302405.1 Oscillospiraceae bacterium | reverse complement strand
TCACAAGTGCGGGGGGCGAGGGCGGCTGCGCCGCCAGCTCTACAAATTCCAATTTCCCGGTTTGTGGGAAAACCCTGCCGGCGGCGGGAATTGGTTTACCATAATCGCCAAAAAAGGAAAATACCGGAGAAAAAGCCTGTGAATTTATTGTTAAGTCTTTTAAAACGCCAGTTTTCTAACCAAAAAACATTGACTTTGATACCGGAATGTGTTACAATTCGGTTACATTGCGGAGCTTTGGGCTTTCGCATTGCCCATTCCATAATTGGAGATAGATGCAAATGATCGAATTTACGGACGTTGTGAAATCCTATCAGCAGGGCAACAATGCCCTCAACGGGATCACCATGCAGATTGCGGACGGAGACTTTGTCTTTCTGGTGGGCCCCTCCGGTTCCGGAAAATCCACCATTATCAAGCTGATCACCGGCGAGCTGAAGCCCACCTCCGGCAGTGTCCATGTTAACGGCTACTCCCTGGAGCGGATCCGCAAGCGGGAGATTCCCTATCTGCGCCGTACTGTGGGCGTTGTGTTCCAGGACTTCCGGCTCATTCCCAACATGACGGTGTATGACAACGTGGCCTTTGCCATGCGGGTCATCGGCGCCAAGGAAAAGGAGATCAAGGAACGGGTGCCCTATGTGCTGGAGCTGGTGGGCCTGGAGAACAAGGCAAACCGCCATCCCGGCGAGATGTCCGGCGGTGAGCAGCAGCGGCTTGCCATTGCCCGGGCTCTGGTGAACAACCCCTCCACCATCATTGCCGACGAGCCTACCGGCAACCTGGACCCTGCCAGATCCTTTGAGATCATGGCCCTGCTCCAGGAGATCAACAACCTGGGCACCACCATCCTGGTGGTCACCCACGAGAAGGATCTGGTGGAGCTTTTCAACAAGCGGGTCATCGCCATCGACGAGGGCGTCGTGGTCAGTGACGGAGAGGGGTACTACGGCTATGAGAATCAATAATATTGGTTACCTGTTGAAGGAGGGCATGCGGGGCATCTTCCTGCATGGCTTTATGTCCTTTGCCGCTGTCTGTGTCACCGTGGCCTGCCTGCTGATCGTGGGCAGCTTCTCCATCCTGGCCTACAACCTGGATGTGATGGTGGAGGACCTGAACCAGACCAGTGAGATTCTGGTCTATATTGACAGCGACCTGAGTGATGCCGAGGCAAGAAGCGTGGGCACCAAGATCAATGCCCTGGACAATGTGCTCCAGGCAACCTTTGTCTCCCGGGAGCAGGCCCTGCAGAACTTCATCGAGGACCACGATAACGACGCCGCGCTGAAAGGCGTGCAGGCGGAGGACCTTCGCCACCGGTATGTGGTGACGCTGGAGGACAATGCCCGCATGGAGGAAACGGACGAGCAGCTCAAGCAGATCCCCGGCGTGGCCCAGACCAACGCGGCCTATGAGCTGGCGGAGGGCTTTACCACCATCCAGGATGTTCTGCACATCGCTTCCGCCGCTCTGATCGCGGTGCTTTTGGTGATCTCCCTGCTGATCATCTCCAATACCGTTAAGCTTGCCATGTACGACCGGCGCAATGAGATTGCCATTATGAAAATGGTGGGCGCGACCAACGGCTTTATCCGCCTGCCCTTTATTGTGGAGGGCTTTACCCTGGGCATGACCGGCTCCATCCTGGCTTTCGGGCTGGAGTGGGTTATGTACAACGCTCTCGTTGACCGGGTGGCCCAGGTGGATGCCCTGCGGCTGTTCTCTTTCGTTCCTTTCCAGGAGCTGCTGATCCCCATGATCGCTACCTTTGCCGCCGCCGGCCTGTTCGTGGGTATCGTGGGCAGCTGGACCTCCATCCGGAAGTTCATGGATGTGTAACCGTGCCCTTTGGCGCGCCGGGATCCGGATGGATTCTTTCCCCGCCCTCCGGGGCACAGCAAACCAATGGAGATAGATATGAAAAAAAGAACCCTGTTTCGATCCTGTTTCGTGCTTTTTCTCGCGGCAGTTATGATACTGTCGGTTTTGCCGGAACAGGCCGATGCCGTTTCCTCCTCGGAGATCAAGGAGGAGCTCAACGAACTGAAAAACCAGAACGCGGAGATCCAGGCCCAGATCAACGGAATCCGCCGGCAGTACAACGCCAATGCCAGTCAGATCCAGGAGCTGGTGGACAACAAAAACGCCATCGACCAGGAAATTGCCCTGCTGCACACCCAGATCATCAATATCAACGATCAGATATCCGTATACAGCCAGCTCATTGCCGACAATCAGGAGGAGTTGGAAGTCTCCCAGGACTATCTGGACAAGCTGAATGAGCAGAGCAAGGAACGCATTCAGGCCATGGAGGAAGAGGGCGACCTTTCCTACTGGGAGGTGATCTTCCGCTCCAGCAGCTTTACGGATATGCTGGACCGGCTGACCATGGTGGAGGAAATCGCCGCCGCCGACCAGCGCCGTCTGGAGGACCTGGAAGCCGCCGCCCGGATGGTCCGCACCATTCAGGAGGAGATGGCGGAGGAAAAAGCGGCCCTGGAGGAAAGCCAGGCCCAGCTGGAGGAAAGCCAGACCGCCCTGGAGGCGCGCCGGGAGGAATCCGACGGGATCCTTCGGGAGCTGGCAAAGAAGCAGGATGAATTCCAGGTGCTGCTGGATGAATCCGAAGCCCTGCAGGACGATCTGATGCGGCAGATCGCCAAGAAGGAAAAGGAATATTCCAACGCCAAGTACCAGGAGGAGCTGGCAAAGCAGGCCCTTCAGGGGCAGAACCCCAAATCCGATGCTACCTGGATCACTCCGGTTTCCGGGTACAGGATCACCAGCGCTTTCGGTATGCGCAAGCATCCCATTCTGGGCTACAATAAGATGCACAATGGCATTGATATGGCCTGTGCCCAGGGTACCCCCATCTACGCTACCCGGGCCGGCGTTGTGACCGCAGCGTCCTATCAGGCCGGCGGCGCGGGCAACTATGTGAGCATCAACCACGGAGACGGCTTTGCCTCCATCTATATGCATATGACCCACTATGTGGTGTCCGCCGGACAGAGTGTGTCCGCCGGACAGCTCATCGGCTATGTGGGAAGCACAGGCCTCTCTACCGGTCCCCACCTGCATTTCGGCATCTCCTATGCCGGAACGTATGTTAACCCCCTGGCCTACATTTAAGCCTCGGCGGCGGGAAAACGGTGGAAGACGGCCTTCCTGAATAGCGGAACCAAAGGAGTTACTTATGAAAAATCGCAAGCGTTTCGTATCCATACTGGCCGGGCTGATGGCCGCGCTGATGATCCTGACTCTGATCCTCAGCCTGCTTCCCACCCGGGCGTCGGCTGCGTCCTCCAGTGAGATCCGGAAACAGATCAATGAGCTGAAGGAGCAGAAGAAAGAGATCCAGGCCCAGATCGAGGACCTGAAGGATCAGTACCAGGAAAACGAGAACGAGATCGCGGATATTGTGGCGCGGAAGAACATCATCGATCAGGAGATCGGTCTGCTTCACGCCCAGATCACCAATATCACGGAGCAGATTTCCGCCTTCAGCGTGCTGGTGGCGGACAAGCAGGACGAGCTGGATAACGCCCAGACCCGTTTTGAGCAGATGAACGAGGACTGCAAGGTCCGTATCCGGGCCATGGAGGAAGAGGGCAGCCTGACCTATTGGGAGGTCCTCTTCAAGGCCACCAGCTTCTCTAACCTCCTGGACCGGCTGAACATGGTGGAGGAGATCGCGGCTTCCGATATTCGCAGACTCCAGGAGCTGAGCGACGCGGCGGACGCGGTGGAAGTATCCCGTCAGGAGCTGGCTCTGGAAAAAGAGGAGCTGGATGCCACCAAGGCGGAGCTGGATGCCACCCAGGCCCAGCTGGATGAGAAGCGGGAGGAAGCGGACGCGCTGATCCAGGAGCTTCTTTCTCACGCAGAGGAACTGGAGGCACTCCAGGAGCAGAAAGAAAAAGAAGACGAAGAACTGATGGCGCAGATCGCCGAGATGGAGCAGGCCTACAACAGGGCCAAGGAGGAGGAGTGGCTGGCCCATATCGCCACAGCCACTACCGCTGCCCCCACTACCCAGCCCGGCGGCGGTGACGGCGGCATTGATTTCGGCAATGGCGGCGGCAGCAATAATTCCGGGGGGAACAATAACGCCGGCAGCACCAGCTGGATCCGCCCCTGCAGCTATGTGAAAGTGACCAGTCCATACGGCTTCCGTGAGCAGCCCACGGCGGGCGCGTCTAGGTTCCATCAGGGCATCGACCTGGGTGCCCCGGAAGGCACCACTATTGTTGCAAGCCGCGCCGGCACCGTAACCTCCGCCGGCTATTCCAACTCCCTGGGATGGTATGTGACCATCAACCATGGGGACGGGTTTTCCTCCATGTACGGCCATATGCTGGGCCCGGCGTATGTGTCCTCGGGCAGCTATGTGTCCCAGGGTCAGTCCATTGGCGGGGTGGGCAGTACCGGCATTTCCACCGGCAACCACCTGCACTTTGCCATTTTGTATAACGGCGCCTACCAGAACCCCGCTGCTTACGTGGCGTTCTATTGATACATAGGCATTATCTCCCACAGCCAGCCGGCTGTGGGAGAATTCTAATTCCCTGCTCGGGAGGCCGACAAATTGGAATTTGTAGAGCTGTTTGGTGAATGGTTTACGGGGCGATGCGGTACACGTCCTTGCCCCCCGCACTTGTGAGGGGGGTGGTACCAGTGCGCACACTGGTACCGGGGGGAGTTCGTCACCCGCATATCCTTCACAAAAAAGCACGAAGAATAAGAACTGCAAACACAGAAAGATAATGCTGTTTTGCGCTCTGCTTCCGGAAATTCGTACTCCCCCCGCCACCAGTTTGCGAACTGGTGGCACCCCCCTCGTAAACGCGGGGGGCAAGGCGTCTAACCGCCCGCGCACCTTAACTGCCCGCCAAATACCAATTTGTCTGTCAAAAAAGAATCAGACAGATGAAATGTTTCTCTTTTGAAAGCTGTGATTTTATGAAAAAATATCTTCGTCCCCTGTCCTATGTCCTGACAGCTCTGGCTGCCGCCGGGCTGACCTTTGCCCTCACTGTGAGCTTCAGCGGCAGCTCCAAGCTGGAACAGCTGGAAAACCTCATTACGGAAAAGTTCATCGGAGAATCGGATCCCGTGAAGCTGGAGGACGCCGCCGCAAAGGCAATGGTGGAAGCCCTGGATGACCGGTGGAGCTACTATATCCCGGCATCCCAGTATGAAACGCACATGGAGCAGATGAACAACGCCTATGTGGGTATTGGCATTACCATACAGCAGGAGGAGGGCGGTATGCGGATCATGGAGGTCTACGCCGGAGGCCCGGCGGAGGAAGCGGGTCTGCAGCCGGAGGATCTGATCGTCGCTGTGGACGGTACCTCCATCCGGGAGCTTTCCGCCGCCGAGACCCGGGAGCTGGTTCGGGGCAAGGAGGGAACCCAGGTAGTCATCACCCTGGAACGCAGCGGGGTGACCCTGGAAAAAAGCGTGACCCGGAAAAAGCTGGAGACCCCCGTTGCCACAGGCGAAATGATCAGCGGGAATGTGGGCCTTGTGACCATTGAGAATTTCGATGCCCGGTGCGCCAGCGAGACCCGGCAGGCGGTGGAAAGTCTCCTGGAGCAGGGGGCCCAGGCGCTGATTTTTGATGTGCGGAATAACCCCGGCGGCTACGCGACGGAGCTGGTAAAGGTGCTGGACATGCTTTTGCCGGCCGGAGAAGTGTTCCGGACGGTGGACTATACCGGAAAAGAGCGGGTTGACTATTCGGATGAAGAATGCCTGGATGTGCCCATGGCGGTGCTGGTGAACGAAAACTCCTATTCCGCCGCGGAATTCTTCGCGGCGGCCCTCCAGGAGTATGAAAAAGCCGTCATCGTCGGCGAGCAGACCGTGGGCAAGGGGTATTTCCAGAATACCTTCCGCCTGCCCGACGGCTCGGCGGTGGGCCTGTCCACGGGCAAGTATTTCACCCCCAAGGGCCGGAACCTGGCAGGCGTGGGCGTTACGCCGGATGTGGCGGTACCGGTGGAGGAGGAAACCGCCGCGCTGATCTATTATAACCGCCTGACCCCGCAGGAGGATCCCCAGATCCAGGCGGCCCTGGAATGCCTGAAATAAGCCCCAACACCCGGCGCTGCCTCATAATGGTGAGACAGCGCCGGGTGTTGGTATTGGACATTTTTCTATGTACATATCGGCTTAACACAGCAACGCAACAAATTGGAACTTGGATGGCAGTTAAGGTACGCGGGCGGTTAGACGCCTTGCCCCCCGCGTTTACGAGGGGGGTGCCACCAGTCCGCAGACCTGGTGGCGGGGGGAGTACAAATTCCCGACAGCAGAGCGTAAAGCAGAATTCTCTTTCTGTGTTTGCCGTCCTTATTTCGCATTCTTTTTTTGAAAGATATACAGGTGACGGGCTCCCCCCGATACCAGTGTGCGCACTGGTATCACCCCCCTCACAAGTGCGGGGGGCAAGGACGCGTACCGCATCGGGCCGCGCACCACTGGACAAACAGCTCTGCAAATCCCAATTCTACGCTTTACTAAGTAAAACCGTAAAACCGATATTCACATTTTGTGATTGGGTGCCAGTCTGCGGCTGCGCGCCTATCCCAGCATCACATCGAGAAGCATCATCACCGCAAAGCCGGCGACGATGCCCATGGTGGCAAAGTAGGGATGTACCGACTGGTTGCGCTGGCATTCGGGGATCAGCTCGTGGACGGAAACCAGGATCATAGCCCCTGCCGCAAAGGACAGCGCCCAGGGAAGCAGCGGCTGCACCCCACTGACCAGAGCGGCGCCCAGAACACCGGCAATGGGCTCCACCATACCGCTGGCCTGACCCAGGAGAAAGCTCTTCCGCCGGGAAATGCCCTCCCGACGCAGGGGCAGGGACACGGCGGCGCCCTCGGGGAAATTCTGCAACCCGATGCCAACGGCAATGGATACCGCCCCCATAAAGGTTTCCGGATCGAAGCCTGCGCCCAGCGCGCCGAAGGCTACCCCTACCGCAAGGCCCTCAGGGATATTGTGCAGGGTGATGGACAGTACCAGCAGAATGATCCTGTTCAGTCGTTCGTTTGGCTTTCCCGTCCCGGTGCGCCCTGCGGCGGCGGTGACGGCCCGGTCCGAAGCCCACAGGAAAACCGCTCCCAGAAGAAAACCCAGAGTCACCACCAGCCAGGCGGGCAGGCCGCCCATTTTTTCCGCCCAGGCGATGGCGGGCTGCAGCAATGACCAGAAGCTGGCGGCGATCATCACCCCGGAGGCAAAGCCCAGCATAAGGTTCATTACTTTTCCGCTGGGGGATCGGAAAAAGGCCACCGTCGCCGCCCCCAGAGCCGTGACCAACCAGGTTCCCAGGGTGGCGATGAGGGCCCAAAGTACATAGCTTTCCATTTCGCACCTCCAAGCAAAAGCACCGGAAACCCCGGTGCTTTGTATGCCAGTATATGGAGGCGAAAGGGGAAATGTGTCGTCAGATCCGGTACAGGCGTCTGCCGTTTTCCAGGGTGAGGCGTTGTACGTCCTCCTCGGAAAGGCCCCGCAGAGCGGCAAGAGCCTGGGCCATGCGATAGAGCTTGCCAGGGTCGTTCCGTTTTCCCCGGAACGGCTCCGGGGACATGTAGGGGCAGTCGGTTTCCAGGACGATCCGGTCCAGGGGAAGGCTTGCCGCCACCTCCAGGGCCTTCCGGGCATTTTTGAAGGTCAGTACGCCGGTAAAGCCAATGTACCAGCCCAGGGAAACAAGCTCCTTTGCCATATCCGGGGAACCGGAGTAGCAGTGGAAAACCCCGGTGACGGTGGGAAATTCCCGGACGATGGCCATCCCGTCACAGTGGGCCTCCCGCTCGTGGACGATGACGGGCAGGTCCAGTTCCGCCGCCAGGGCCATCTGGGCCCGAAAGGCTTCTTTCTGAATCTCCCGGGGCACATCCTCATAGTGATAGTCCAGGCCGATCTCTCCGATGGCCTTGACCTTGGGATTTTCCCGGACAAGAGCCCGGTATTCTTCCAAAACCTGGGGGTTAACCTCTGCCGCCGCGTCGGGATGGGAGCCCACGGCGGCGTAGATGTAGTCGTATTTCCTTGCCAGGGCGCAGGCGGCCCGGGAGGAATCCAGGCTGCACCCCGGGTTCATCAGCAGGCCGATGCCCGCTTCCGGCAGGTGGGAAAGCAGTTCCCCCCGGTCATCATCAAAGGCCCGGTCATCCATATGGGCATGGGTATCAAAGAGCATATTCATTCCTCCGTGGAGACGGCTACCAGGCAGCCGTCCCATTCGTGTACGTTGGGGTCATTCAGCCGGAAGCTGGTGTGGTTGGGAAAGCCTGTCAGGCCCTCGCCGCTGCGCTTGGCCTCCGCTTCTTTCAGGACCCAGAAGGTGAGCAGGGCCCGTCGCTTGTTTTCGGCCCGGTTGAATTGCTCCATTTCCCCAGGGGAGAGGATCTTTTCTGCCAGGGAAAGCCGCACGGGCCGATCCAGTTCCTCGGCATCGATGCCCACAGGCTTGCATGACAATACGCAGAAGGCGTGGCGGGAGGTGTGGGCGATGGAAAAGCACAGATGGCTTCCCACAAACCGGGGGTGGCCCCGGCTGGTTCGGATAACGTCCGGCAGGGGGCAGCCGGTTTCCTCCCGGTAGAGCCTTTCCAGCAGCTCCCACCCGGCGTCGTGACCGCTTTTTCCCGGCTCCAGCCGGCAGGCCGCGTAGCGCATGAGAAATCCCCCTTTCCGCATGTTGTGATTTACTTTGATATGCATATCGGCTTTGCGCAATTTGCCGACAAATTGGAATTTAGGCTATCGGCTTTACGCAGCAAACAGAAAAACTGAAATTTGTAAGGCTGGCGGCGCAGCCGCCCTTGCCTCTCCCTTTGGGAGAGGTGCCCCCAAAGGGGGCGGAGAGGGCCCTCTCAGTCACGGCTTAGGCCGTGACAGCTCCCCCATAGGGGGAGCCAAGGCATTTCTGGGAATTCGCCAAATACCAATTTGTCAGTGTGCTTACGAAAGCCGATAGCCTGAATTGGAATTTATCGAATTCTAAGGTCATTGCGAGCCAGTTCTCAAACTGGCGTGGCAATCTCCTGGTCAGAAGTACCATTTCTCGTGGATGAATTCCGGGAAACGGCAGGAAAAACGGCTTGTATGACGACAGATCACCTGGAATTCGATGGAGATTCCCACACCAGTGTGCGCACTGGTTCGGAATGACACGTTCTGACGGCCCTACAAATTCCAATTTGCCGCGATGCTGATAGGCACATTATATGAAACCCATCGATTTTAACCGAAGTGTGTTGTATACTATACCCCATTTTTTTCGGCCTGTCAATGCTTCCGCCGGGTTTGGACGATTCCTGCCGCGAAAGACGAATGCGGCCCGGCCCCGGAAAAGCACCGCCGCCGATGGCATAAAGACGCTCCGGTACGCATATTCTGTGGGCAGATAGGAGGGATTGCCATGCCGCAGGAGCAGGGGGAACACAGCCTGAACCTGAAAAACCGGAAGAAGCTGACCATGACCGGGGTGACGGAGGTAGTGAGCTTTGACGATACGGCGGTGGAGCTGCGCACCGCCCTGGGAGACCTGACGGTGCAGGGCACGGGCCTGCAGCTGAAGGAGCTGTCCGTACAGGGGGGCCAGGTGGAGGTCACCGGGGATATTGCGGTGCTTTCCTACCAGGAGCCCCGGCAGGGGGGCGGCTGGCTGCGCCGCATGCTGGGTTGACGGTTCCGGCCACAGCCCTGACATTTTTGGGGCAGAGCATCCTGGCCGGGGCGGTGCTGGGGCTGATATACAGTTTCCTGCGGCCTCTGCGCCCGAAGCATACGGCCGCTGCGGACAGCCTGTTTCTGGCGGCGGCGCTGTGGGCCTTTGCCTGGATAAGCTTCGGCGTCTGCGGCGGGGACATCCGGCTGGGGAGTCTCATGGGGCAGCTTCTGGGCGGGATTGCCGCCGAGCGGACTCTGGGACGGCGATTAAGTCCCATATTTCGCTCCTTTTGGCGGGGACTGGGGTGGATTTGGAAGTTTTTTCTTGTCCCGGGAAAAAAATTTTTGCAATTTGCGAAAATTTTGTTTGCATCTGGGGAAAAATGGGTTACAATAAGATGGAATAATCGTCGGCAACGGCGTAGGACCCGGAGGACATCCCATGGAAGAACGAAAGCTGCAGATCGGAAAGGTACAGGTGATCCTGCGCCACAGCTCACCCGTGCTGAAAGCGGTAGTGATCGTACTTATTGTATTCTCTATGGCAGCGCTGGGCGCGCTGATGTGGGTACAGGCGGGGCTGCAAAGCCAGGTCCGGAGCATGACCGCCGAGGCCGCCTCCATCCTGAACGAGAATGAAAAGCTGTCCCACCGGCTGGAGAACCCGGGGGATGTGAAGACGATCCGGGAAATCGCGGAGGAAGAGCTGGATCTCGTGACCCCCGACACCGTGCTGATCGAATTGCAATAGCTTCTTAAAAATGGAGGAAGAGAAGGAAACTATGGAGTTAACCGTTGGAGCTGTTTTAGAAGGGAAAGTCAAATCCATCACCAATTTTGGCGCGTTTATCTCCCTGCCGGAGGGAAAGACCGGCATGGTACATATCTCGGAGGTAGCCAACGCCTATGTCAGCGACATCCGCCAGCATCTGACCGAGGGGCAGGATGTCAAGGTCATGGTGATCGGAAATGAGAACGGGAAAATCAACCTGTCCATCAAACGGCTGGAGCCCAGACCCCAGCGGCCCCAGGGCGGACGCACGGACACTTACCGTACCGGTGCGCCCCGGCAGGGCGGCACGAGCCAGAACCGGGCTTCCCGGCCCCAGGCCCAGTCTGCCGCGCCCAAGACCGCGGACCAGCTGTTTGAGGAAAAGCTGAAAGCCTTCATGTCCGAGTCCGACAGCAAGATCTCTTCCATCAAGCAGTATTCTGACCACCGGACCAAGAGCAGAAGAAGATAGGGAAATTGGGCTGTTTTTCAGCCCTTTTTCTTTATAGGGAAACTCTGAATCCATCGTCTGCGGTTGTGCGCGGATCTTCCGGCCCAGCTTTGCAGTATGAAAAGCCTGAAATACATCCAGTATTCGGCGGCTTTTCATACCTTAATCTGAACCGGAATCTCTCGCCCACAGCGCTTGCCGATGGATCCGGAGCTTCCCTGGAAAACTCTGAACAAGTCGAATTCCCGGTCATTGCGAGCCAGTTCTCAAACTGGCGTGGCAATCTCCATCTTTAGGCGGATGCAGTCTCGATGACGTGGGAGATTCCCGGGTCAGCCGGCGCGCGGGATCGGAATGACACGTTTCAGAAAACAGCCGGAAATGGAGAATAAAAAATGCCAATAACGGTGATAACAGGCGGTTCCCGGGGCATCGGGCGGGCGGCGGTGGAGCTGTTTGCCGCCCGGGGTGACCGGGTATACTTCCTGTATGAAAAGGAACATGGGGCAGCCCGGGAGGTATCCTCGCGCACGGGCGCCACGGCGATCTGCTGTGATGTGGCGGACGGGGATGCGGTGCGCGCTGCTTTCGCGTCCATCCCGGAGGTGGACAACCTGATCCTCTGTGCCGGGATCTGCCGGTATGGGCTCATGCAGCAGCTTTCCGGGAAAGACTGGGACCGGCTCTTTGATGTGAATGTCAAGGGAATTTACCACTGTGTCAACGCGGCCATGCCGGGCTTTCTGCGCCGCCAGCGGGGAGCCGTCGTTACGGTGTCCAGCATGTGGGGCCGGGTGGGCGCCTCCTGTGAGGCGGCGTACTCCGCTACCAAGGGGGCGGTGATCGCCCTGACCAAGGCGTTGGCCAAGGAGCTGGGGCCCAGCGGTATCCGGGTCAACTGCGTGGCCCCGGGGGTCATCCTGACGGACATGTGCGCCGGGGTGGACGGGGAAGTCCTTGCTGCCATGGCGGAGGACACGCCAGTGGGCCGCAACGGCAGGCCCGAGGATGTGGCGAAAGCCATTGCGTTTCTGACCGACGCGGAATTTGTCACCGGCCATGTGCTGAACGTGGACGGGGGCTACGCGATCTGACCGGCACGGCCTGAATTGACAATTGACAATGAACAATTGACAATTAAGGAATCCCTGCGGGATGATTTAAAATAAAAAGAATTTAAGGCAACACCGCACAATTGCGTCAGCGGATCTCAACGGATCTTTTGCACCATTTCTGCAGTTTCAAAAACGGGAAATACATACAGTATTC
>JAEDNR010000005.1 GCA_016302405.1 Oscillospiraceae bacterium | reverse complement strand
ACCCCCCTCATAAATGCGGGGGGCAAGGCCGCGTACCGCATCCACCCGCACACCACTGCCCAAACAGCTCAACAAATTCCCAATTTTTCTGTCTGTTGTTATAAGCCGATAGCCGTAACAATCTCATTCAAACAGCAGCCGGGCGGCAAAGACCCGGTGGGATTCCTCTCCCTCCCGGCGCTCTGCGTCCACCTGGATGCAGCCCTCCTCCGGCACGCCGTAGTGCATGGTCAGACGCTGGCCCTCCCGGGCCTCCGCCAGATAGCACACGGTAAATTCCTTCAGGCTGTGCTCCCTGTGGAAGGAGCTGGGGAACAGGTCTTCAATCCAGTCCAGGTACCGGGTATTGTTCATGTGCCCGTTCCGGTCCAGGTCGGTAAAGCACACGCTCCGGTCGGTGTCGCTGGCAAGCTGACGGGGAATCAGGCCGTTTGGAATGGCCAGCTCCGTACCCCGGACGGTTCCTGTTACGGTGATGCCGCTTTTGCCGGGGAGGATCATATTCCGGGTGTCCAGGTCCATAAGCACCCACAGGCTGATGGCCCGGAAGCACTCCCTGCCGTCTGCGTCGTAGGCCACCACGCTTCTGGGGTAGGCTACCCTTGTGGTGGGCATGGGCCAGGTCTCCACCCGGATGGTCTCCCCCCGTCGGGGCATACGGGTGATCTGGACCCGGTGCCGGGTCACCGCCCAGAACAGGCGGCGTTTTGCCAGGGTGTCATAGTCCAGCGACATGAGGGCGGAGTGCTCGCCGCCCATCTCCTGGGCAACGTAGAGGATCTGGGAGGGCTTCATTGCGCCGAAGCAGTCCACCCGGCTGTCATCGATTTCAAATTCCTTCTGATAAATGGGTTCCATGGGTGTCACTTCCGAGATAAAAATTTTCAATTCGGCGGAGCCGGTCAGCCTCTGGCCTCTGTAAGGGCCACGGTGACGGAGCCCTCGCCCCGGCCGGCCCGGTAGATATGGAGGGTGACCTCGTCTCCCACGGCGTGGGTGCAGAGGATCCGGTTCAGGTCATCCATGCCGGACAGGGACACGTCGTCGATGCTGACGAGAATGTCCCCCGCCTGGAGTCCCGCGTTCCAGGCGGCGCCGCCGGCCTCCACCTGGCTGATATACAGCCCCGCGGGGAGCCGGTAGAAATGCTGGTAGAACCGGGACAGGGCCTCGGCCGAGATGCCCAGGGTGGGACGTCCGGGAACGTAGCCATAGTCTATGATCTGCTCCACCACTTCCTTTACCGTGGTGCTGGGGATGGCAAAGCCCAGACCCTCCACACCGGCCTGGTCGGTGAACGCGCTGATCTTCATGGTGTTGATGCCTACCACCTGGCCGAAGCAGTTGATAAGGGGGCCGCCGGAGTTGCCGGAATTCAGGGCCGCGTTAGTCTGGATCAGGTTCATGGTCCGCCCGTTGATGCTCACATCCCGGTTGATGGCGGAGACGATGCCGTCGGTCATGGTGCCCCGCAGGTCCACCCCCAGGGGATCGCCGATGGCGGCGACGCTGTCGCCCACCCGCAGGGTATCGGAGTCGCCGAACTGGGCGCTTGTAAGGCCGTCAGCCTGGATGCGCAGCACCGCAAGATCGGAAACCGCGTCGGTTCCAACGAGGCTGGCATCCAGCTCCCTGCCGTCGGTGAGCAGGACCCGGATATACTTCGCGCCGTCAATGACATG
Source organism: Oscillospiraceae bacterium (assembly GCA_016302405.1). Taxonomy (GTDB): domain Bacteria; phylum Bacillota; class Clostridia; order Oscillospirales; family Oscillospiraceae; genus Faecousia. Next base: position 45,705 of record JAEDNR010000005.1, on the reverse strand, counting down.
GGCGTTGGTGACGATATAGCCCTGGCTGGACAATATCACACCGGTGCCGGAGGCGGAGCCTGCGGACAGGGTGCAGGATACGGACACCACGCTGGGGATATTTTTTTCATAGATTTCCTGCAGGGACAATCCCCCGGTCTGGGGAATGTTGTCGAATGCCTGGGGGGCGGTATGCAGGTCCATGGTCACATCGTCGCCTACTGGCTCCGGTGCTATTTCCGTGGGGGCAGCCGTGGTTTCCAGGGTTTCTTCGGCAAAGGCGATGGCGGATTCCGCTTCCTCCCGCTGGCTCAGCTTCTGAAACAGCCGGATATTCAGGACACCCAGCACGGACACCACGCTGCACAGCAGGATAACCAGGATCAGCAGCACCGCGATCATGCCGCTGTGGCTTTTCGGCGGCTTGGTCCGGCCGGTGCCGTATTCCCAGTCCCCCCAGGGCTCTATGGAATTGTGCTTTCGATCGTCCATTTTATCCTCCTCGCCCCCAGGGCGGTATTATGGGTATTATGTGTTTTGCGTCATCTGAAACAGATAGGGAAATTGAATTTTAATTGACAATTGACAATGAACAATTGACAATTAAGGAATCCCTTCGGGATAATTAAAAATAATTAGAAGTTGACAGAAAACAATTGCAATTTTTCAAAATGGTCCCGTAGGGACAGTTTAATTGTCAACTGTCAATTGTCAATTGTCAATTTCTAATTCACCAGCGGCATGGTAAAGGTAAATTCCGTCTTCCCGTCCCGGCTGGTGACGCTGATGTTTTCCCCGTGGCTGCATACAATGGTCTTGACGATGTACAGCCCCAGGCCCCAGCCATCCCGGTTCTGGGAGCGGCTCTTGTCCAGCTTGTGGAACCGGTCAAAGACCAGCTGCAGCTCCTCCGGCGGGATGGTGTCGCCCTCGTTGGATACGGACACATAGGCCTTGTTCCCGCCCTCCCGGATGGTTAGGCCCAGGTTTTTCCCCTCGGGGCAGAACTTCACCGCGTTGTCCAGCAGGTTATAGATCACCTGGGTGATGTAGTCCTGGTTGGCAAAGGTGACCACCGGATGCTCCGGCATGTTCACATCCACATTGATGTGCTTGTCGTTGATCTTCTTTTCGAAAGTGAGCAGCACCTGTCCGGCGCATTCCTCCAGATCGAAGGGGATCTTCTTCTCGTCGGGGATGCCGCCCTCGCTCTGGAGCCGGGAAATATCCAGCATACTCCGCACCAGGCGGCTCAGGCGCTTGGCCTCGTCGGAAACGATGCGCAGGTAGTGCTCCCGGCGGTTTTCCGGAATGGTGCCGTCCAGGATGCCGTCGATGTAGCCGGAAATGGTGGTCATGGGGGTTTTCAGCTCGTGGGAAACATTGGCGACAAACTCCTGGCGCTGGTACTCGCTCTTTTGCAGGGAAGATGCCATATTGTTAAAGGCCAGGGCAAGCTCCGCCATTTCCTCGCTGTAGTCGTCCTCCACCCGGACCCGGGCTTCCAGGTCCCCGTGGCCGAAGGCGTTGGCGGCCTTGGCCATATCCTGCAGGGGCTTACTTTCCCGGCGGGCAAAGAGGGTCACCGCCGCCACGGACACCAGCACCACCGCGCAGGAGGCGGTGAGGAAGATCTTGGCGATCCGGCTCAGGATCTGGTTTGTGGAGGTGACGGGGACGGATACGATCACGATGCCCACCGCCGCGGCTTCCGAGGAGGCGGTGATGGGCATGGACACCATGAACCGGCTGTCGTCGTACAGGCCCCGGATCAGGCCGGTGGCGGTATCCATGCCGTTGTGCATGACTTTATAAAGGTAGTCCCGGTTCACCTGAAGGCCCTGGTGCTTGCAGCCGAAGGGCTGGTCGGAGCACATCACCACCCGTCCGCTGCTGTCGCAGATCACCGCATCGGTGTCGGAGATCTGGGAGGCGATGTTCAGGTTCAGCAGGAATTCCCGGCTGCTTAAGGTCCCGTCCACGGAATAGGAGGCGGCCAGACTGGAAATAATCTGGGCGTCGGCTTCCAGGGCGGAAAAGGTCGTTTCCGTCAGGAAATTTTTGACCAGGATCTGTAAAGCAGCCCCCAGCACCGTCAGCGCCACCAGCAGTATGGCAGCCACGGTGGAAAAGCTGCGGGTGAAGGAGGATTTCATGGCTTACAGCACCTCGAACTTATAGCCCACGCCCCAGACGGTTTTCAGGTTCCACTGCTCGGAGACGCCCTCCAGCTTTTCCCGCAGGCGCTTGACATGGACATCCACCGTCCGGGAGTCGCCGAAGTAGTCAAAGCCCCACACCTCGTCGAGAAGCTGGTTTCGGGTGTACACCCGGTTGGGGGAGGAAGCCAGGTAGTAGAGCAGCTCCATTTCCTTGGGGGGCGTGTCCACCTTTTTCCCATTTACCGTCAGCTCAAAGGCGTCCATATCGATGATCAGCTTGTCAAAGACCAGCCGCCGGGCTTTTTTCTCCGGACCGGCACCGGAGGAACGGCGGAGCACCGCCTCGATCCGGGCCAGCACCTCCTTCATTTCAAAGGGCTTGGTGATATAGTCGTCGGCGCCGGTCTTGAGCCCGGCCACTTTGTCGTCGGTTTCGCCCTTGGCGGTGAGCATGATCACCGGGGCCTGGCTCTCCGCCCGGATGGCCTTGCACACGGACCAGCCGTCCATAACGGGCATCATCACGTCCAGCAGCACCAGGTCCGGCTTGATGGCCCGGAATTTGGCAAGCCCCTGGCCTCCGTCGGGTGCTACGGTCACGGCGTACCCCTCTTTTTCCAGATACATCTGCAGAAGCTCTGCGATATTGTGATCATCCTCTACAATCAAAACAGAAACAGCCATATATGGATCCTCCCTTTCTTCGCTTCCGGTCCATAGCCGGAATTCTGATTTGTCTGATAATTCCTATTATAGCGAATTTCCCGGGATTGGCGTGAATAAATTGTTAAGACTTCCGCCCCAATTTGTGAACGCGAGATTTCCCTTGCATTTCCCCGGCGGTAAGTGTATGATGGTAGCGTATCTAAGGGCGTTCCCGTACTTCCCGCGGCAAAGCGGCAAATTGGAATTTGGCGGCACGGCCTGAATTGACAATTGACAATTGACAGTTGACAATTATTGTGTCCCTACGGGACGATTTTGAAATCATTTCTATCGTTCTCGTCCAAATTTTTTATTTTAAATCATCCCGGAGGGATTCCTTAATTGTCAATTGTTCATTGTCAATTGTCAATTAAATTTCAATTTATCCCCCTGCTGCCGCAATCGAAAATCACAAAAGGAGCTTATTATGATCGAGATTCTCAAATCCATCCTCTTCGGCATTGTGGAGGGCGTCACCGAGTGGCTGCCCATTTCCTCCACCGGCCATCTGATCCTTTTGAACGAGCTGGTCCGGCTGAATGTGTCCGAGGAATTCCGGAGCATGTTCGATGTGGTGATCCAGCTGGGCGCCATTCTGGCAGTGGTGGTTCTGTTCTTCCATAAGCTCAATCCCTTTGCCCGGGACAAGTCCCCGAAACAGCGTGCCGGCACCTGGAAGCTGTGGGGCCTTGTGGTGCTGTCCATCCTCCCCTCCGGCGTGGTGGGGGTGCTCTTTGATGACTGGATGGACGCGCACCTGCACAACGCCTGGGTGGTGTCCCTGGCCCTCATCGTCTACGGCGTGGCGTTCATCGCCGTTGAGCGGCGCAATCAGGGCCTGACCCCCAAGGTGGCGTCCGTGTGGGATGTGGACTGGAAAACGGCCCTGGCCATCGGCGCTTTCCAGTGTCTGAGCCTGGTGCCCGGTACCTCCCGTTCCGGCTCCACCATCCTGGGCGGCATTCTTCTGGGGGTGAGCCGGGGAGCCGCCGCGGAGTTCAGCTTCTTCATGGCCATTCCCACCATGCTGGGAGCCAGCGCCATTAAGCTTTTGAAGTTCTTTATGAGCGGGGTGGGCTTTGCCGGACAGGAGGTGGGGATCCTCCTGGTGGGGTGCCTTGTGTCCTTCCTTGTCAGTATCCTGGTCATCCGGGGCCTTATGGAGTACGTCCGCAAGCATTCCTTCTCCGCCTTCGGCGTGTACCGGATCCTCCTGGGCGCCGCCGTGCTGCTGTATTTCGCGTTTTTGAAGCAATAAGCGGTTCTGATGGGCACGGCCCGATGCGGTACGCTTTATCGAATTTCCAGAAATGCCTTGGCTCCCCCTATGGGGGAGCTGTCACGGCCTTAGCCGTGACTGAGAGGGCCCTCTGCGCCCCCTTCGGGGGCACCTCTCCCAAAGGGAGAGGCACGGGCGGCATGCGCCGCCAGCCCTGCAAATTCCAATTTTACGATCAGCTTATTAAAGCCGATAACCGTAATTCGGAATTGTCCATTGTCAATTCGATATATTTAAACCAACGCCAACCATAAAAAACACAAGGAGGCTACTATGGAATACACAATTGAAAACGAGTACCTGAAGGTCACCGTCACCACCTGGGGCGCCCAGGTAAAGAGCGCGGTGCGCAAATCCGACGGCGCGGAGCACATCTGGCAGGCGGACCCCGCTGTCTGGGGCTACCACGCCCCCATCCTCTTCCCCCACGCCGGCAAGGTGGTAGACGGGAAGATTGCCGCCAAGGGCGGTGTCTATGAATCCGGCCAGCACGGCTTTGCCCGGCTCATGGAGCACACCCTGGTGGAGCAGACAGAAAACTGCGTGGTGCTGGAGCTGTGCGCGAATGAAGAAACCTTGGCGCGCTTCCCCTATGACTTCCGGCTGGTGTCCGTCTTTGCCCTGGAAAACGACACCCTCCACCACACCCTGACGGTGGAGAATCTGGACGGGGAGAAGCTGCCCTTCGGCATCGGCTTCCATCCGGGCTTTGCCATTCCCTTTGACGATCAGCACACCTACCGGGACTATGAGCTCCGGTTCAGCGAAACCGAATCTCCCCTGTGCGTCGGGTGCCTGCCCAAGGGCCTGGTCCATGGCAACTGCTACCGCCTGGGGGCCAATATCGACACCATCCCCATTGACGAGCATCTTTTCGACAATGACAGCCACTGCATGGTAAACCTCCGGTCCCAGACCCTGGGCATTTATGAAAAGGGCACCGGGCGGGCGGTGGTCTGCGACATTTCCGAGTTCCCCTATACCCTGATCTGGAGCAAACCCGGGAAGCCCCAATTCGTTTGCATCGAGCCCTGGCACAGCCTGCCCAGCCAGGAGGACGGCTCCATTAACTGGGAGGAAAAGCCCGCCGCCGCCATCCTCGCCCCCGGGGAAAGCTGGTCCACCACTCTCAGCACCCGGTTTGCCAGATAAGACACGCGGGAAGACAGAAAAAGATATAAGATTTGAGATATAAGATATAAGATATCCCGGAACGGAGGAGTCCGACAAATTGGAATTTGCAGAGGTGAGCGCGCACCCCGAACAACATTGTCATTCCGAACCAGTGCTCACACTGGCGTGGGAATCTCCATCGACTTTCAGTCTGCTTTTCGTCTTACCTCGTAGGGGCGCTCATTGAGCGCCCGCGGAAATGTTCCAATTTTGTAACAAATATCCGGTAAAAGGAACCTTTTCGCCGATAGAAATCTGGATAACAGAAATTTCTCTGCCGGGCGCTCAATGAGCGCCCCTACGGCGTATGACGTTCTTGGCCCCGGAATTCGATGGAGATTGCCACGCCAGTGTGAGCACTGGCTCGCAATGACAGGGAATTCGACAAATCCCAATTTGTCGCGACACAGAACGATACCGAGCGGGTCAGGCAGGAAACGAAAATAGACCACGTTCGTCACGACTTGTCAGCGGCGACTCGCCGCCAAATTCCAATTTATCGTTTTGCTGAGCTTACCCGATAAGCACTCTCTTTTACCAAACAACCGCCCCCGGCTAAATTAGCCGGGGGCGCTGCGTATTCCGCTGTTCAGTTTTCCACGGAAGCTTCCGCGATATTGATGGCGTGGCCGCCAATCCGGTTCAGGCAGTTGAGCAGCTCCCCGAATACGATGCCCGCCTCGGTGGAGCACTCCCCGGAGCGCATCCGGTCCATGTGGTTGAGCTGGGACTGGCTGGTGAGCTTGCGGATGTCCCGCTGGATCTTGGCAAGCTTTTTCAGCTCCTCCAGGCTGGCGTCCTGGTGGTAGAACCTTTCCGCCGCCTGGTCGTAAAGCCGCAGGGCGTTGTCGTAGATTTCCGTCATTTCTTTCCGGGCGCTTTCGGAGTATATAAGGTTTTCGTCGTTGCTCCGCTCCGTCAGCTTCATCAGCTTTTCCGCGTAGTCGCCGATTCGTTCCAGGTCCGTCAGAGCCTGATATACCCGCCGGACATACCGGGCGTCCTGGCCCGAAAGCTCCTGTACGTTGAGCTTCACCAGGAAGTCGCTGATGGCATCGGTGAGGAAGTCAATTACCGATTCATTGTCCCGCATGGTCTGGGCGTTTTCTGTTTTGTGGCCCAGCACATCGTCCATGCCCATGATGATGTTCTCCCGCACCAGCTTTGCCATCCGGTCCACCTCACTGCGGATCTGCAGCAGCGTGACGCTGGGAGCGCCCACCAGGTTGACATCCAGGAATTCCAGTCTCGCGGCATCCTCGTGGACCTGCTTGGGCACCAGCTTGTAGGTCAGCTTCACCACCAGACCTGTGCAGGGCAGCAGCACCGCGGCGCTGACCACCTTGAAAAGAATGTGGATCATGGAGACCTGGAAGGCGGGGTCGGGGATGATCCGGGCGATGAACTGCGTATAGGGGGTGACCAGTGTGACAAGGGTCATGAGCACCGCGCCCACCACGTTATAGATCAGGTAAATCATGGCCGCCCGCTTGGCGTTGTTCCTCGCGTTCATGGAGGCGAGGATCGTGGGCATGGCGGAGCCGATATTGATGCCGCAGATCAGGAAAGAGGCAAAGTACAGCGGCATCATTCCCTGCATGGCCAGGGCCTGGAGGATACCGACGGCGGCGGAGGAGGACTGGATCACGGCGCACAATGCCGCGCCTACGGCAAGACCCAGCAGGGGATTGCGGGCGTTCATAATGAAGTCCTGGAACCACAGCACATCCTTCAGAGGCTTCATGGCGCCGCTCATGGTGTGCAGGCCCTGGAACAGCAGACCGAAGCCAAGGATGACCTGGCCGATGTGCTGGTGCTGCTTTTTCTTGGCGTAGAGCATGAGGAAGGCGCCCAGGAAGATGCAGAAGGGGGCGATGCCGGAAGCGTCCAGGGCAATGAGGACGCTGGTGATGGTGGTGCCGATGTTGGCGCCGAAGATCACGCCGGTGGCCTGGGCCAGGTCCATGATGCCCGCGTTGATGAAGCCCATGACCATGACCGTGGTGGCGGAGGAGGACTGGATCACCACGGTGACAAAGGTGCCCAGCAGGAAGCCCAGGATCCGGTTCCGGGTCAGGGTTTCCAGCAGGTCCTTCATCCGGTTGCCCGCGGCCATTTCCAGCCCATCGCCCATGTACTTCATTCCGAACAGGAACGCGCCCAGTCCGCCAAGCAATGAGATAATATTCGCAGCGCTCATGCAGCATTCTCCTTATCCGATGTAAAATCCGATTCTTCCCATAATACCTTATAAACCCCAGTATACCAGCCCTCCGCACGGATTGCAACCTTTTTTTACCGGCCCCCAGAACGGTAAGAGATATAAGATATAAGATATAAGATATAAGATATGAGACAACGCGCGGCGCGGCTGCAAATTGGAATTTGTAGAGCTGTTTGTTGAATGGTGTGCGGGTGGATGCGGTACGCGGCCTTGCCCCCCGCACTTGTGAGGGGGGTGGTACCAGTGCGCACACTGGTACCGGGGGGAGTACGAATTCCCGACAGCAAAACGTAAAAAATGATCTTGCTGTATTTACAGTCCTATTTTTTACGCTTTTTTGTGAAAGATATGCGGGTGATGGGCTCCCCCCGCCACCAGTTTGAGAACTGGTGGCCCCCCCCTCGTAAACGCGGGGGGCAAGGCGTCTAACCGCCCGCACACCTTAACTGCCCGACAAATTCCAATTCAGGCTATCGGCTTTAATAAGCTGATCGTGAAATTGTAAATTGGCGGGCCAATACCTTCCCCCGGGGGGAAGGTGCCCCGCAGGGGCGGATGAGGAACGGCGACATTTTCTGATTGGGGCGCAGGCAAATAAGAACGTACAGCTTTTCAAATCGTGCTTTTTTTACGAACTGCATGGAAAATCGCTCTGTTTCGCCGTTCCTCATCAGTCTCGCTGCGCTCGACAGCTTCCCCCCGGGGGAAGCGATTGCGCTTCGCGCCAGTGCGCCAAATTCCAATATGTCAGTGTGCTTACTAAAGCCGATAACCTGTATTCCAATTTATCCGTTTAATGCTGAAAGCCGATACGCACATTATCTTATATCTCATATCTTCCACCCCCTCCCCCGGTCCTGTGATATGGCTGGCGGTTTGAGAAAGAAGATCAGTCTCCGCGAAAATATGAGATATTATCCGTTTTATGCAGTCAACTGACTGCAATTTGTCGGGAAAATCCAGGAAAAACCCGATTCATTTTGCATATTATTTACAAAAAATCCATCCCCGCCGCATTGACGGCGGCCTGTTTTTCTGGTATGATAGGTGTGCCAAACATAAAGGAGGGACCAATTATGATGGCTGTTGTCTGGCTGGGACTGATGGTGGCGTTTCTGCTGATCGAAGCCGGTACCGTGGCGCTGGTGTCGCTGTGGTTTGCCGCCGGCTGTCTGGCCGCGATCCTTGTGAGCCTGCTGGGTGGGAATATTGCCGTACAGAGCGTTGTGTTTCTGGTGGTGTCCTGCGCGCTGCTGGCCCTGGTTCGGCCTGTTCTTCGCAAGTACTACACCCCCCGGATCACCCGCACCAACGTGGACAGCCTGCTGGGCTCCCATGGCCTTGTCACAAGTGATATTGACAATGTCACAGGACGGGGCGAAGTCAAGCTGGGCGCTGTTGTCTGGACGGCCCGGAGCACCGACGGCTCGCCCATTCCGGCGGGGACCCAGATCCGGGTTGACCGGATCGAGGGCGTAAAGGCTTTCGTTTCCCCCCTGTACATAGGCGCGGGAATGGAAAAATGAAAGGAAAATCAGGAGGTAAAAAAGTATGATAATTCTGGCAATTGTGATCGTTCTGGCGCTGCTCATTCTGATCGCGGGCATTTCCGTGGTCCAGCAGTCCCGGGCTTACGTTATCGAGCGCCTGGGCGCTTTCTATCAGGTCTGGGGCACCGGCATGCACTGGCGCTTCATCTTCCTGGACCGGATCGCCCGGAAGGTCAGCCTGAAGGAGCAGGTCCTGGACTATCCCCCCCAGCCCGTTATCACCAAGGATAACGTGACCATGCAGATCGATACCGTGGTGTACTTCCAGATCACGGACCCCAAGCTGTACTGCTACGGCGTGGAGCAGCCCATGATGGCCATGGAGACCCTGACGGCCACCACCCTGCGTAACATCATCGGCGACCTGGAGCTGGACCAGACCCTGACCAGCCGCGACGTGGTCAACACCAAGATGCGGGCCATCCTGGACGAGGCCACCGACCCCTGGGGCATCAAGGTCAACCGTGTGGAGCTGAAGAACATTCTGCCGCCCCAGGACATTCAGAACTCCATGGAGAAGCAGATGAAGGCCGAGCGTGACCGCCGGCAGGCCATCCTCCAGGCCGAGGGCCAGAAGAAGTCCGCCATCCTGATTGCCGAGGGCGAAAAGGAATCCGCGATTCTCCGGGCTGACGCGGAGAAGCAGGCTGCCATCCTCCGGGCCGAAGCCGAGAAGCAGGCCGCCATCCTGAAAGCCGACGGCGAGGCCCAGGCCATCCGGGCGGTGCAGCAGGCCCTTGCCGACTCCCTGGGCATGCTGAACGAGAAGGCTCCCAACGACGCGGTGCTCCGTCTGAAGGCCATCGAGGCCATGCAGAAGGTCGCCGACGGCAAGGCTACCAAGATCATCATTCCCTCCGAGATGCAGGGCATGGTGGGTCTTGCCAAGGGCGTTGTGGAGAGCGTGAAGGAGTAAGCCCATGGCAAATGAAGACCGCTTTGTCAAGATCCACGGCGAAGGCTTTGTGAATGTCACAGAAATCTGGGTGGATAAAAAGACCGGCGTGAATTACCTGTTTCACGCCTCCGGCAACTCCGGCGGTCTGACTGTACTGCTGAACCGGGACGGCACCCCCGTCATCACCCCCATCGGCACCCATTACGAAGAATAAACACCAGGGCTGCTTCACTTTCCGTGAGGCAGCTCTCTGTTTTTATGGTACGCGGGTGGATAGATGCCTTGCCCCCCGCACGCGGGTTAATGAAAAATGAATGATGAATAATGTATAGTGAATAATTAAGGCGCCGCTTCGCGATTTTAAAATAAAGGGTAGTTAAGGCTATCTCAAAAGACAGAGAAATTGGAATTTGGCGAATTCCCTGTCATTGCGAGCCAGTTCTCAAACTGGCGTGGCAATCTCCTGGATAGAAGAACCATTCCTCGTGGACAAATTCCGGAAAACGGTGCGAAAGAACGGTCTGTATGACGATAAGATACCCGAAATTCGATGGAGATTCCCACACCAGTGTGCGCACTGGTTCGGAATGACAATGTTGTTCGGGGTGCGCGCTCACCTCTGCAAATTCCAATTTGCCGTACCGCAAAACGATACCGAGCGAGTCAGGGCAAGAACGGCTGCACAAATTCGGCGCGCGGCAGAAAAATGCCGGGGGCGACAGCAAAAACCCTTGCGTGGCCCGTCTGCTTCGGGTATAATAATTAGAACGTACACACCGGAAAGGGGGAGCAGGATGAAATACCACTGGATACTGCGCCCCCTTTGCGCCCTGCTGACCCTCGCGGCCCTTACAGGGTGCGCAGCCCCCGGAGCGGAGGCTGCCCAGACTGCGGCGGGCACCGTTGCGCCTGTAGCAGTGCCCACCGTCACCGCGGCGGCGTCCTCCGTGCCCCCGGACACCACCGCGGCTTCCGGCACCGCCGGGGGCTATGAAATCCCGCCTTTCCTGGACGCGGCGTTTGACCCCGGGGCGGCGGAAACCCAGGGAAATGTCCGGGCGGACTTCTCCGGCCTGGAACAGGGGTATATCGCCATGGAAGCCACCTCCGACAAGCGGCTTAAATTCCAGGTGATCCTGGATGACATCAAATATAACTACGACCTGCCTTCTGACGGCACACCCACCGTCTTCCCCCTGAGCCTGGGCTCCGGCAGCTACACCTTCCGGGTCATGGAAAACGCCGTGGACAGCAAATATATCTGCGTCTGGAAGGAGACCCGCCAGGTCTGCCTTGCCGACGAATTCCAGCCCTTCCTCCGGCCCTCCCAGATGAGTGCCTATTCGGAAACCTCCCAATGTGTTCAGAAGGCCCGGGAGCTGGCGTCCGCCTGCGCCACCGACACGGAGGTGGCCTCCGCGATCTACGAATACCTGTCGGACACCATCCGCTACGACCGCCCCAAGGCGAATTCCGTCCAGTCCGGGTATCTGCCGGACCCGGACGAGACGCTGGAAACGGGCAAGGGCATCTGCTTTGACTATGCCAGCCTGGCCGCCGCCATGCTCCGCTCCCTGGGGATCCCCTGCAAGCTCATCGTGGGCTATGTGCAAAACGGCGGCAGTGAGCTGTACCACGCCTGGAACAGCTTTTATCTGAAGGAACAGGGCTGGGTCACCGTGGAGATCCAGGCGAGGCCTAACATCTGGCAGCGGGTGGACATCACCTTTGCCGCCGCCGGGGTGGATACCAAGTCGCTTACCGACGACTCCCTGTACACCACCCGCTACACCTATTAAGGAGGGACCGGCTATGCAGACAATAACGCCCATGCAGGAGAAGAAAGAGAAGCTCAGCGCCATGCAGCTGTGTGATTTCTGCGCCCAGACCGCGGCCATGCTCCACAGCGGCTGTTCCCTGGAGGACGCCTGCGCCGCCCTTGCCCAGGACGGGGCGGACGAGACCGCCCTGGCTGCCGGGGAAATCGCGGGCTATCTGGAAGAGGGAAAAGCCTTCGCCGAAAGCGTACGCCTTACCGGGGTATTCCCGGACTACGCCCTGGGGGTGCTGGGCACGGCGGAGCTTGCCGGACGCTTAGACGAGAGCCTGGAGCGGCTTTCCGACTACTACCGCCGTCAGGAGGAAATGCAGCAGAAAATGCGCTCCGCCCTGACCTATCCCGCGGCCCTGCTTGGCATGATGTGCGCGGTGCTGGGAGTTCTGGTATTCTGGGTGCTGCCCATGTTCCGGGGGGTGTACGACAGCCTGACCGGGAGCCTGGCGGCCTCCGCCTATTCCTACGTTTCCGCCGCCGGGGTCATCGGCATTGTTGGCCTGGTGGTTTCTGGGGTGTTTGCCCTTTCCCTGCTGGTGCTGACTCTGGTCATGGGAAAGGAATCCGGCCGGGAGGCCCTGCGCGGACCCCTGGAAAAGCTGCCCCTGACCCGGGACGCACTGTACCGCCTTGCTCTGTCCCGGCTGACGGATACTCTGTCCACCCTCCTTGCCAGCGGCACGGACCCCCAGGAGGCCATGGAAAACGCCCTTTCCCAGTGCGGCCATGACGGCCTGCGGGGGAAGCTCGCCGGAGCCCCCGAGCGCCTTGCTGTGGGGGAAAGCTTTGCCGGGGTTCTTGGCGGGGTGCTTCCTGCCCTCTATGCCCGGATGCTCCGGGTGGGGGAGACCGGCGGCAGTCTGACGGACGCGCTGGAGCAGCTGTCCGACCGGCTGGGAAAAGAAGCCGGGGACAGCATCACAAAGCTCATTGATAGTGTGGAGCCCGCCCTCATGGGTTTTCTTACGGTGTCCGTGGGACTGACCCTGCTGTCCGTCATGCTTCCGCTGCTGGGCATCCTGGGCGCGGTTTGAGGTTTGGCTATGAAAAAGCTGTATTGCGCCATACTTGCGGCGCTGATTCTTGTGCTGGTATTGCTGATGCCTGTGTTCTCCCGGGACATCCGGGAGGGCAGCGCCGCCTCCATCCGGGAGACGGTGCTCCGGGCCGCCGCCCAGTGCTACGCGGTGGAGGGAGCGTATCCGCCCAGCCTTTCCTATCTGGAAGAAAACTACCACCTGGTCATCAACCATCGGGACTTTATCGTCTCCTATGAGGCTTTTGCCAGCAATTTGCCCCCGGATGTCCGGGTGCTGGTGCGGGGGGAGGCGGGCGCATGAAAAAAACATCCCTGATTCTTCTTTTCCTGTACGCCATTCTGATTCTGGCCCTGCTGGTGCTGGTGGTGGCGGGGGCAAGGCTCTATGCCGGCGCGGTGGACAGGCGTGCCAGCCACGATAACCAGCGCCTGGCCCTGGCCTATATCCAGAGCCAGACCGCGGGGAATGAGACCCAGGTCCGGACTGCGGACATGGCCTTTGGTCAGGCGCTGCTGCTTTCCGAGGGAGAAGATTTGCAAACGGTCATTTACTTATACGGCGGCCAGCTTCGGACCCAGCTCTGGCGCGGCACCATGAACTTTTTCCCGGAGGAGGGAAATGTCCTGTGCGATCTGGACAGCCTGGAATTTACCTGGGAAGCGCCGGGGCTTCTGAAGATCACCGCCGGGGACAATACGGGCTATGCCCGGTGCGGAGGTGGCAGCGGTGAACGGTGAACGCAGCCGGTTGGGGTATCTGGTGCCGGTAATTTGCTTTGTGGCCTTTTTCATGGCCTGCTGCGCTGTCTGCGCCTGTGTCTTTGCCCGCTCGGCGGCGGTGACGCGGGAAGCCGAGCACTTAAGCGCCGCCGTGCAGCTGTGCCGGAACCAGGCGGAGCTGTGCCGTGCAGGCCTGGGCTGGGAGGAAGAAGAAAGCGAAGCCCGCTTTGATGGCAGCTTCCGGGAAACGGAAACCGGTTCCTATTGGGTGCGGGTAAAGCGGAGCCTTTCGGAGGACGGCCTGGGCACCGCGGTTATTTCCGCCGGGGCGGAGGGCGGCGAGGCCCTTTGCACCCTGGAGGTAACCGTGTACCTGCCCGGAAGGGAGGCCCAATATGGAGCATAGACGGATTCGGGTGGGGAGCATCGCGGTGCTCTTTACCGTGGTGGTGGTCTGCGCCGCCATTTTCGCGGTGCTGACCCTGGTAACTGCCGGCAGCGACCTGCGCACGGCCCGCAGCTACGAGCAGCGGGTGGAAGCCCTTTATGAATGTGAAAACCTTGGGGAGCGGTGGCTCGCCCAGGTCAGCGGGTATCTGGAAGGCCGTCAGGAATTGCCGGAAAACACCTGGGAAAGCGGCGGGGAGCTGGGCACCGAGATTACCTTGGGCCCCATGCAGCTGACCGCCCGGGTGGACGCCGCCACAGGGGCGCTTCTGGAATGGAGCTGCACCGCCCTGTGGGAGCCGGAGGAGGATTTGGACCTATGGAAATGAATCCCAACAATACGGATATGGAGCAGATTCTGCGCCTTGCCATAGAGCAGGGGGCGTCGGACATTTTTGCCGTTGCGGGCCTGCCCCTGACCTTTAAGATTAAGGGCAATCAGCTCCGGCTTTCCGAAACGGGGATCCTCACCCCCCAGCGCACCCAGGCCTTTGCCCGGGAGATTTACGCCATCGCCGGGCGGGAACCGCTGTGCCTGGGAAGTGTGACCGACGACGATTTTTCCTTTTCCGTAAGCGGCGTCGGCAGGTTTCGGGTGAACCTGTTCCGCCAGCGGGGCAGTCTTGCCGCGGTGGTCCGGGTGATCCGGTTCGGCCTGCCCTCCGCGGAGGAAAACCATATCCCCCCGGAGGTCATGAAAGCCGCCGGGCTGAAAAAGGGCATCGTGCTGGTCACGGGCCCCGCCGGGTCGGGTAAATCCACCACCCTGGCATGTATGCTCCGGCAGATTAATGAGACCCGCACCGGGCATATCCTCACCCTGGAGGACCCGGTGGAGTATATTCACAAGCATGATAAGTGCATCGTCAGCCAGCGGGAGATCCATACCGACTGCCCCAGCTATGTGGCGGCCCTGCGCAGTGCCCTGCGGGAAAGCCCGGATGTGATCCTCCTGGGCGAGATGCGGGACAAGGAGACCATGGAGGTTGCCATGACCGCCGCCGAGACCGGGCAGCTGCTCTTTGCCAGCCTGCATACCACCGGAGCGGCCAACACCATCGACCGGATCATTGACGCCTTCCCCCCGGAGCAGCAGCGCCAGGTGCGGCTACAGCTTTCTATGGTGCTCCAGGCGGTGATCAGCCAGCAGCTCATTCCCGACGTGGACGGTAACCCCATCCCCGCCTTTGAAATCATGTACATGAACCTTGCCATAAGGAATCTGATCCGGGAGAGCAAGACCCACCAGCTGGACGCCGCCATCGCCTCCGGCGCGGCCCAGGGCATGTGCACCATGGACGCGTTCTTAATGAAGCTCTACGCCCAGAAGAAGATCACCCGGGAGACGGTGCTGACCTACTGTTCCAATTACGATGCCGTTTCCAAACGGCTGGGCCTGTGAGGGTTCCCCATGGGCAGAGAACTGGAACTGAAATTCGCGGCATCCAGCGAAACCCTGGATGCTATGGAGGAAAAATACGCCCCCCTGACCCCCATCACCATGCACACCCGGTATTTTGATACCCCGCATCAGGCGTTCCGGGGGAGGAGGTGGACCCTCCGGCTCCGGCTGGAAAACGGGCGGCCCATCTGCACCCTGAAAACCCGCCTGAGCGACGGCAGCCGGGGGGAGTACGAAACGGAAAGCGGCGATATTGTGTCCGCCATCCCGGCGCTTTTGGAACAGGGAGCCCCGGCGGAGCTGGAAGAACTTGCCCGGGAGGGCTTGGAGGAGGTCTGCGGTGCCCGGTTTACCCGGCTGGCCCGGATTATCGATGTACCCGGCGGGCAGGTGGAGCTGGCCCTGGACCGGGGGGAGTTCACCGGCGGGGGGAGGACGCTCCCCTTTACCGAAGCGGAGGCGGAGCTGAAAGCAGGCCCCGACGAAGTGCTCATGGACTTCGGCCGCGGCCTGGCGGCAGAATTTTCCCTCCGGGAAGAGCCCCGCTCCAAAATCCAGCGGGCCATGGCATTGGCGGAAAAATAGAATTGACGAAGCGGTAAATTGGAATTTGTCGGGCCGTCAGAACAGGTCATTCCGAACCAGTTCTCAAACTGGTGTAGGAATCTCCATCGACTTTCGGGCTATTTATCGTCATCCATTCGTAGGGGACGGGTTTCCCGTCCCCCGGAATTCAGAGACTTGTATGGGGCGGGACGGGAAACCCGTCCCCTACGATGCTTTTACGGTTAGTCCGCCAAATTCCAATTTGCCCCAATAACAGGAACATAGGTATTTATGAAAGAGATATTTGAAAAATACCCGAAAATACTGGTTTTCGACACGGAGACCACGGGGATTCACCCCAAAACCAACGAGATTATTCAGTTTTCCTCGGTGACGGCGGAGCTGACCCCGGAGGGAATGACAATCACCGGGAGTTTTGACACCCTCATTTCCCTGACCCCGGGGCGGACTGTGCCGCCGGAGATCGTCCGGCTTACCGGCATAACCGACGCGGACATTGCCGCCCGGGGCATCCCCAAGGCGGAGGCCTGCGCGGAAATTGCCGCGTTGATCCGGGAAAGTGACCTGCTGGCGGCCTACAACGCCCAGTTTGACCTGACCTTTTTATACTATCTGCTGGCCTTCCATGCTGATGCCTCCTGCCTGGCGGGAAAGGACAAGCTGGATCTTCTGACGGTCTACCGGGACCGGCGGCCCTACCCCCACCGGCTTTCAAACGCCATCGAGGGCTACGGCCTTTCCGGGGTGTGCAACTCCCACCAGGCCCAGGACGATGCTCTGGCCGCAGCCCGGCTGATGGAGGCCATGGAGGCGGAGCGGCAGGATTTGCTGAATTATGTCAACCTGTTCGGCTATAATCCCCGGTACGGTGCCCCCACCCCTGGCATCCGCTCCGTCACCTACCGCCCCCAGAGCTTCCAGCCCACCGCGCCGCTTTATAGGAATTGACAATTCAGGTTATCGTAGGTACACTGAGAAATTGGAAATTTGTCGGAGAACTCGGTATCGATTCTCTTCGTAGGGGACGGGTTTCCCGTCCCTTTGCATAGCAGCCTATTTACCGCTTCGCCCAACCCTTTTGGGAGATTTTCCCGCTTGCTGCGGGAGGCGAAACGCCTCCCCTACGCCCTTACAAATTCCAATACAGGTTATCGGCTTTAGTAAGCACACTGACAAATTAGAATTTATCGAATTCCCGGTCATTGCGAACCAGTCCGCAGACTGGTGTGGCAATCCCCCGGTTAGACGTACCACTTCTCGTGGATAAATTCCGAGAAACGGCCCAAAAAGGACAATCTGTATGACGATAGGCCGCACGGAATTCGATGGAGATTCCCACACCAGCGTGCGCGCTGGTTCGGAATGACACGTTCTAACGGCCCGACAAATTCCAATTTGCCGGTGTGTTTACGAAAGCCAATATCCGAATTGATAATTACAGAACCGGGCGCTGCCCGGAAAGAAAAGGATCTGATCGTATGTACAACGCATCCGCTTACGCCCTGGGGGCCAACCGTTCCTGCATCCGGGACCTGTTTGAATACGGGCGGGCCCGGGCGGCTGTTGTCGGCCCGGAGAATGTCTTCGACTTTTCCCTGGGTAACCCCTCCATCCCCGCTCCGCCCCAGGTAAATGAAGCGGTGCGGGAGATTCTTGCGGACACGAACCCCCTGCTGGTCCACGGCTACACCTCCGCCGTTGGGGACCTGGAAGCCCGGGCGGCGATTTCCCGGGACCTGAATGAACGATACGGTGCTTCCACTGTCCCTGAGGACTTCTTCCTTGGCTGCGGCGCGGCGCCGGAGCTGACTGCCGTTTTCCGGGCTCTCGCGGTGCCGGGCGGGGAGCTTCTGGTCCAGGCCCCCTATTTTCCGGAGTATCTGCCCTTTGCCCGGGAGGCGGGGCTGATTTTCCGCCCCATCCCGGCGGATGTGCCGGATTTTCAGATCCGGCTGGATGCTCTGGAAGCTATGCTCTCCCCCGCCGCCCAGGCGGTGCTGGTGAATTCCCCCAATAACCCCTCCGGGGTGGTGTACACCCGGCAGACCCTCACCGCCCTGGGGAAGCTGCTGGAACGAAAGTCCCGGGAGTACGGCCATCCCATCTATATTATCTCCGACGAGCCCTACCGGGAGCTGACCTACGGGGCGGAGGTGCCTTTCCTGCCCCTCATTTACCCCAATACGGTGGTGTGCTACTCCTATTCCAAGTCCCTGTCCCTGCCCGGCGAGCGGATCGGCTATGTGTATGTGCCCCGGCAGGCGGAAGACCACCGGGAGCTCTACGCTGCCATTGCCGGGGCGGCCCGGAGCATGGGCCATGTCTGCGCCCCCAGTCTGTGGCAGAAGGTCATCACCCGGTGCGTAGGTTTGCGTCCGGATCTTGACGCCTACGACCGGAACCGCCGGAAGCTGTATGAGGGCCTGACGGAAATGGGCTATGAAACCGCCCGGCCCGACGGGGCGTTTTACCTGTTTGTAAAGGCCCCCGGCGGCGACGCGGCGGCTTTCTCGGAGCGGGCAAAGAAGCATGACCTGCTGGTGGTTCCCGGGGACGGCTTCGGCTGTCCGGGATATTTCCGGCTGTGCTATGCGGTAAGCTACGATACCATCTGCCGGAGCCTGCCGGTTTTCCGGGCGGTGCTGGAAGAGTATTAAACCACGCATATCGGCGAAAGTGCACCGACAAATTGGGAATTTGTAGGGCTGTTTGATGAATGGTGAGCGGGTGGAAAATGGGGCACGGCAAAGGCTCCCTTGTGTAAAGGGAGCTGGCCCGGAGGGCCTGAGGGATTGTGCAGTAAAATGTTTTAATATTGACAACAAATCGGCGAAAAGGGGTCACAAAGGACACTGTCCGTTCTGACGATGGGTAGATAGGGAAGTCCACCGTTACAACCCCTCAGTCAGCTTCGCTGACAGCTCCCCTTACACAGGGGAGCCTTAGCGCATACCGCATCGAACCGCATACCACAGTCCAAACACCCCGACAAATTCCAATTTCACAATCAACTTATTAAAGATAACCTGTATTCCAATTTGCCTCGCTGCCGCGTAACTTAAAAATTCTCCCCCTTGTACTTTTGGAGAAAATAAGGTATAATAATAAATACTGCCGATGGGTACGCCTTGCCGTTCCCATCGGATACCCGGTAATTTCCAACAAAAATGCGTTAAAGGAGGCCCGTCATGGCGCTGAATCCGGAAGAAATGAACAGACGCCGTGAACGGCGGGAGGCCCAGCGAAAGCAGCAGGAAAAAGAGCGCAGGCGTTTGAAGCTGACGCTGATCGCCGCCTGCGTGGTGCTGGCCCTGTGCGGCTTCGCGATTTTCTCCATTGCCCGGGGAGCGTCTCAGGCCAGAGCCAACGTCAGCGCGGAATTAAGCGCGGTCCCGGAGACCACCGCCCCTACCATCCAGGCCCAGACAGAAGCCGCCATGGAATCCCGCAATACCCCCACCAATACCGTCATTCACCTGCGGGCGGCGGGGGACCTGAACGTGACCAACGCCATTGTGCAGTCCGGCCTGTCGGTGAACGGCTACGATTTTACCGATGCCATTATGGACGTGGCGGCGGAGCTGTCCTGCGGCGATGTGACAGTGCTCAACCTGGAGGGCAATATCTGCGGCGAGCCCTACGGAACCATTTCCGCCTCCGCGCCCCGGGAGCTTGCTGCCGCTCTGCGTAACGCCGGGGTGGACCTTGTCCAGCTTGCCAACTCCTACACTGTCAATAACGGCATCATCGGCCTGAACCAGACCCTGCAGCAGCTCCGGTCCGCCGGCATCGAGCCCATGGGGGCCTATGCCAATGACCAGGACTACCGTTCGGCCAAGGGCTATACCATCTGCAATATCCAGGGCATCCGGGTGGCCTTTGTGGCCTTTACCAAGGGCCTGGGGGGCATGGGCCTGCCGGCGGGAAACGAGAACTGCGTGAACCTGCTGTACGAAGACTACGACTCCACCTATAAGACGGTGGATACCAAGAAGATAACCACCATTCTGGACAATGTGGCGGAGGAGAAGCCGGATCTGGTCGTTGCCATGCTCCACTGGGGCAGTGAAAACAGTGAAAACATTACGGCCTCCCAGGAAAAGATCATCAGCCTGATGCAGAAAATGGGCGTGGATGTGATTCTGGGCACCCATCCCCATCTGCTCCAGAAGATCACCTTTGACCAGTCGGCGGGCACGCTGGTTGCCTACTCCCTGGGAGACTTTCTGAGTGACGCGGCCCATGACGGCACCAACTATTCCATCATTCTGGATGTGGAGATCACGAAGTACGCCGACAGCGGCGTGACCCAGGTCACGGGCTTTTCCTATGTGCCCATCTACACGGCGACGGATACCGAGTGCATCGCCATCCGCCAGGAGGGCGCCCGGCGGGTGCTGCGGATCCGGGAGGCAATGAGTGCCTATGAAGGAAACTTTGTGGACAGGATCACGGAAGATGCCTATGCCAAAATGCAGTACGCCCTGACCCGGATTGAGGAGCGCATCCAGGGCAAGTCCCAGACAACCACAACAAAATAAAACATCCCTGCCGGGACTTTACCGGCAGGGATAATTTTTATGGGGCGCGGCCGATGCGGTACGCGTCCTTGCCCCCTGCACTAGTGAGGGGGGAGTACGAAATAAGATACAAGATATGAAATATAAGATTTAAGATAAACGGGAAGAACGTATAAGAGACTGCATTTTCTTCTTTGCGTCATTTCAGAACCAGTGCGCCGGCTTCCGTGGGAATTCCCATCGTCATTGTGACCGTGTTCTCCTAAAGATGGAGATTGCCACACCAGTCTTCGGACTGGTTCGCAATGACCGGAAAGTTGAGGGTGTGCACACTGGGGCAGGCGCGGGACGCTGTCACTTGCCGGTTCCGCCCTCCGGCCCCTGCTGCCCGGCGGCCTCCACAATATGGGCGCTGGCTTTCAGGAGCTTTATCAGCCAGTCCGGCACCTTTGCCCCCATTTTAACGGCGTTTTCCAGGATGGACCCCAATTCTGTGATGATGTACCAGGCAAGGACCAGGGGCAGGATGATCCCGGGCCACTGAATACCGATGGGGATGTAAGCCGCGATAAGGACCATGATCCAGTCGGCCAGGGCCGCGACGATCACCACCGCGATCATGCCGCCCTTGTGCCACAGGCCCTCCCGGGCCGTCTCACTGCTCCAGACGCCTGCTTTGCAGGCGGCGAGAGTCCCGGTGAGATAGTCAAGGGCCATGACTGCCACCCAGGCGATCAGCATGACCCCTTTCCAGCCCAGAAACGCCCCCAGGGCGGTGCAGCCCGCCACTATGGCGGTTTTGATGGTCATAAGGTTTTCGTTCATTTTCTTTTTCCTCCTTCAGACTGTCGGCTTTCAGCGGCAAAGTGATAAATTGGAATTTGGCGGGCTGTTTGTTGAATGGTGAGCGGGTGGAAAATGGGGCACGGCAAAGGCTCCCTTGTGTAAAGGGAGCTGGCCCGGAGGGCCTGAGGGATTGTGCAGTAAAATGTTTTAATATTGACAACAAATCGGCGAAAAGGGGTCACAAAGGACACTGTCCGTTCTGACGATGGGTAGATAGGGAAGTCCACCGTTACAACCCCTCAGTCAGCTTCGCTGACAGCTCCCCTTACACAGGGGAGCCTTAGCGCATACCGCATCGAACCGCATACCACAGTCCAAACACCCCGACAAATTCTCATTTGTCGCTTTGCTGCGTTATGCCGGCAGCCATATTCCTCCTTTGTTACTCCACGTCCATATGGACGTAGCGATTATCGATTGCGTAGGCATAGCGAACCTCCGGCTGCTGCCTGACGAGGGCCAGGGTCCTGTCGGCTCCACAGCCCCGGATGCAGAAGTCCATAGCCTTGCCGCTTAAATGCCGGGAATTGGGAACGGAGCCGGACAGCTCGTCGTTGTGTGCCTGACACCGGACTGTACTGGATGGGCGCATCGGCGCGCCCGCAGCCTCCCGCACCCGGTCAGCCAATCGCATGAGCCGCTCGGTCGGCTCCACCGGGAACCCGCCGCACCGCCCGCAGGGGCAGGCAATCCCGGAATCTGTCCGCTTAAAATACCGGATGTCCGCCCACCATTCCGGCACAGTCTGCGCGCCGGAGGCCTGTGCCTGCCTGCACCTGCCGCATGCAACGGCTTCCAGCAACGCCGCCTGGGTCAGAGGGCCGGGGCTGCCGTCAGCGGTAAGTCCCTCCTGCGCCTGAAATGCCAATACCGCCCGGCGGGTGTTCTTCCCGGGCAGCCCGTCCACTTCCCCCGGGTCATAGCCCAGGTATACAAGCAGCGCCTGGATTTGCCTGGTATCCATGGCTTACTTCTCCAGCATGGCGGTAAGCTCCTGGTATTCCGCCTCGGTCAGCTTGTCCGCGGCAAAGAAAATATCCAGCTTTTCCGCCATCCCATAGGTGTTTCCCCGCTCGATCATTCTTTTCAGAGTTCTGTACAGCATAATTTATCCTCCTTTTTTAGATTCCAAGCTCCAGCATCGTCAGCCGCAGCTCGTGGTCTACAAGCATTGCGTCCATATCGTCCTGGGGACTGGGGGCGTTCATCGCTTCCAGTTCTTCGTCCGTGTACGGGATATACCGCTGAACTGTATCATACTCGTCCCAGGCATCCCGCGCTTCCACACCGGGAATATCAATGACCTTTTTCACATCCCTGCCGCCGTTTTCGTAGACTGCCGCGGTTTCATAATGCCACTGCTCGGCAACCGCCTCCACCGCTTCATGGTGGGAAATCAATATTTCTTCCTCCGTCAGATAGCCCAGGGACAGATCAGGATTTTCCAGTTCCATTCCGTTCAGATCCAAAATACGCATATTTGTCCCTCCTTACGCAACACGCTGCCACATGTAAACCGCGAAATACGGCGGCATATTGTTGTGGGCTGCTCCGCCGCCAGTATCGAATAAAGAAAAACGTTTATAAGAATCGCCGCTCCATCCACGCAGAACGATTCCTCCGCCGGCGGCTGGGCTTCCGCATCCGGTGTTGACTTCATGGCTGTGACTGGGCACTTCATTAACGGTCAGGGTATGCGCCGCCTCGCCGCCTGTGGTACCACCCTCGTATAGGTCGCCGGCAGCCAGCAAAAATCTGTTTGTGATCATTGCCCACGTCCCGCCGAAAAGGCTGGCCGGGGAGGTACTGTCGGCGGAGATATAGATGGCGCCAACCGGATAGGCCGCAATATCGGAGTAGCCTTTGGTGGCGGCGTCCGTATTTGCTGTAGGCGTCCCCAGATCCGTGATCCGGTTCCCGCCCATTCTGACAGGCAGCCCCACGGAAAGGGTCCCGGCGGTGCCTGCCCGCTGGCCGATGCCCAGCGCCTTGTCCTTTCTGTCAAAGTCCAGCAGGGCAAAGGCGGCGGGAAGCTGGGAGGTCCCGCTGGTGACCGTTGTGAAGCTGTCCGACGCGCAGAGACTTACATGGTAGTCGCTGCCCGTGTCGGCAGGGAATACCGTACTCCCCGGAACCGTGACGGCTTTTTCCGTCCAGCTTTCCGTACCCCGGACCCGGTATTTAAGGACACAGGCGGCGGTATTCTGCCCGCCCAGGGAGGTAACGGCGCAGCCAAGCTCCGCTTTTGCCCAGGCTCCGTCCGGTGCCGCGGTCCCGGAAGCGTCGCAGCGGTACAGAGCCGTAATGACCGGCACCGGCGGGTTGTAATCCGCCACATAGATCTGGGCCTCCGCGGCGGCGGTCCTGCCCCGGCTGTCCGTCACCGCTACGCTGACGGTAACCGTACCGGCATTGGGAAGGGCAAACAGAAGGTTTTCTCCGGAGCCGGTGAGGGTGCCGCAGGTGACGGAAATCCCGGTGATGGCAGAGCCGTAGATTCCCGCCGCCTCGGTTACGACCCGAACCTTTGACTGGCTGCGGACATAGCTTCCCAAAGCGGCCAGATACCCCATTTCATCGCTGACCGCAATGGATGCCGTTGGTTTCACACTGGCGGGAATGGGACAGGAAACCGTGACGGAGCTGGAGCCGGCGGCGGTATCCCCGTTTTTTGTGGCGGTGGTGAGGGTGATGCTGACGGAGGTACCGTTGGGCGCCTGACTTGCCAGGGACACCGGCGGCGTCCAGGTAAAGGAGGTCCCGGTGCTGTTTTTGACAATAGTGCCGGACTGGGTTCCGCATTTCCAGGTGACGGTATCCGTCATGCCGGCGGCTGCCTTGGTCAGGGAAACGGTCATTTTACTTCCCAGGGTGACAGCCCCGGCGGAAATGGCGGACGCCATGGGAATGGCTGCCAGAGTAATGCTCCGGGACCCTGGGGAAATAGAGAAGCCGTCCGAGTAGGCGTTATAGAAGAAAGGAACGCCCTGGGTGTTTGCTTTCAACTGGATGGAAATGGTGGTTGCGGCGTAGTGGTTTACGGTAACAGTTCCGTTGTAAAAATTGCTTATGAGACTTTCGTCACAGTCCACAGAGACACCGCCGTCAGAGCCTGCGATGGAGCTGGAAAACACCGTATTCCCGTTTACGATGATCCTGCCATCAAAGAAGAAAGTGCCGCCGTAGACAATGTCGGATTGCAGTGTCACCTTGGAAATGGTGATGGTGGACTTCGCCACCCCCGGGGTAAAGGTTTGTTTATAGTATACCCGAAGGGTTTTACCTGCCGTGCTAAATGCTGCCACCCCGGATACGCCTGTTGCCATGGAAAAACCTCCTTTCATAGGGAAACGGAGAAGCATCCTTTGCAGTGGCCCTCACCGTCGGTATTTTTGACCTGTCAGCCGCGGCTGTCCCGGATCTGGGTCGCGACTCTGGTGGAAATGTACTGTCCGGCCACGGTGGTGCCGATGGCGTTATTCAGCAGCTTGTCCAGCTCCCGCTGAGGCGCGCCGGCGGCTTTCAGCTGAGCGTATTGCTCCGCCAGGGTCTTACTGGCTTCCTTCTTGGCCGGGGCTTTCCCGCCGGTACTGCTTCCCAACTGGGCGGCGGCTCCGGCGGCAAGACTCGCCAGGATCCCGTTTACATACTCCGATGCCAGATCCGCTTGCTGCAGGAGCTGGTCACTGGGCCGGACACCCACGGCAAGGAGGGCTTCCGCCTGAGCACTCGCCCGCTTGGCCGCGTCCGCCCAGATGTCAAAATCAAAGGCCCGGTCACCGGTGTACCGGTCATAATCTGTTTCCCGCTCGGTGTCGTACCGGTCTGCCAGGTAGTTCCGCTCGGTCTGCCAGGCCGTGTAGGCGTCCTGGAACCTGCCGTAGTCGGTGCTTTCCTGTTTGGACAGCAGATCGTAACGGCCAAGAAGATCCTCGCCCTCCTGCTGGTATTTGCTCAGTGCCAGGCGGTACAGCTCCGGAAGCTTGTCATTGAGACCGGCGAGATACCCCTGGTAGGTCTGCTGGCCCACCTGCTGGGCGTAGCTACTGCCGTAGCCGCCGGTGAGGGCGGCGGAAACACCCATGGTGTCCTCCATGGCAAGCTTCCCCTGCCGGATATACTGGTCCCGGTACTGGTTGTACAGGGCGTCCGCGTTCATATCGTACTGGAAGGTTTTCCGGTTCAGAATCTGCTCCAGGGTGCTCTCCAGCTGGCTCTGCCACTGGGACTGGTAGGCTGCGGGCTTCGCGCTTTCCTGCCGGGCAAGGGCCTCCTGGGCCTTTTTGACTTCCTCGGACTCCGCGTATTTTTTATAGGTATATGCCATATCTTCTCCTTTCGTAACGATTTCGTTGTCCTGCGAATTTCTTGCGGTAAATGATCGTTTAATTGACAATTGACAATGGAAAATTGACAATTAAGGAATCCCTTCGGGATGATTTTAATAAATAATCCGGGCAAAAGCGTCTAAATTATTTCAAAAATGTCCCGTAGGGACACAATAATTGTCAACTGTCAATTGTCAATTGTCAATTCGGCGAAGCCGCTAAACGATCCTTTATCTGCCGTTTCCCGGCCGGGACGGAATCGTTACCTCTTTCCTACGAAAGGGTCAGGTGCCCGTCCGCGCCGGTGAACCAAAGGTACTCCCCCATCCGGAATTGCTCCGCCGAAGCGTTCCCGGCGGTGAGGGAGGAAATCTCTGCCCGGGTGATGTGCATGGTTTCGTCGCCGATGAAGCTGACCTCCACCCCGTTTTGGTCAAAGAAGCTGAGCCGGTCGGAAAGAAGCCGGGCAAACTTGCGGAATACCACCAGGCCGTCTTCCTCCGTCTGCTGGCCGATTTCCACGCCGTAGATGGGCACGGAGTTTTCGTCTTCTCCCAGCTTTCCCGTCTTGATCCAGGCGTTTACCTGGGTCACCGCGGCCTGGACCTGGGCAAGGGTATCCCCGATGGCCTGCATATCGGAAAAGGCCCGGGTGATCCCCTGGGCGTTTTCCGTTATCTCCTGCTGGGTCTCCTGGCGGTAGGTGCCGAAATCGGATTGCGCCACATACAGCCCCGAAAGCCTCCGGTTGATTTCCTCGTAATAGGCGTTCACAATGTCCGCCGACTTGATAATGAGGGCTTTCAGACCGGAAAACTGGGCCTTGGGCGTCTGGCTTTCGCTGACGCTTCGCAAGGTCCGCTCCGCGTTGGCGGCGGTGTCCTGCACGGTGATGATCTGCTTTTCCACAGCGCCCAGGGCGAATTGGAGATCCTGAGCAAGCTGGTACAGGTAGGTTTTCATCCCCTCCAGCTGCTCCCGTTCGCTTCCGCTCAGCTGCTGAGGAAGGGGAATGTTCATGCTTTTTCACCTCCCAGCGCCTGACCCAGGGAATGGAAGGTGTCGCTGCCGTTCTCCAGGGTCTTTACGATGGAATACAGCTGCACATCTCCCCGACCCTCCAGCCGCAGCCGGAAGTGACCGCACCGCCGCAGGCGCACCGGGACGGTGAAGCTTCGCAGGGTGCCGCATTCCAATGTACAGACCGGCGTCCAGCGATCCTCGCTGTCGTAGTCAATGTACACGGTAAGCTTTGCCCCTGGGTCCATGCGCAGCCGGAGGTTCAGCCGGGAAATATACTTGCTGTCCGGACTGCTTAGTCCCAGACAACCGGTCTGAGCCATCCAGTTGACCGTTTCCTCCGCTTTTTCCCCGGTACCCAGCACGGTTTTGATCTTCCCGTCGGCGCAGTCCAGGAAGTACAGCTCGTTTCTTGCCCGGCACCATAGCCCTGCCCGGGTGTTGTCCTCCCGGTGCCAAAGCCCCCGGGCGGTATCGAAGACAAAAAGGTGGTAAACCCCCTGGGGATCCGCCATGGAGATGTAGTATTTGTTTCCCAGGCCCCCGGCGGTGGCGCTGTGGTACGGGGTGTCTCCCAGAGGGGCGGAGACCTCTCTGGGCAGGCTTCCGTCATAGGCGCACACTCCGGAAGAAGACTTGTAGTAGAGCACCTCTCCCACGGCGGCAAGGCTTTTTTCGCTGCCCCGCTGGACCCCCCGGCAGTTCACGGTCTGCGTCTGGTAGGCGGCGGGGTAGCTGCCGTAGACCTTGTGGATGCAGTTTTCTTTGAAAAAGAGGGGGAAGCCCAGGTGGTTTACTGCCCCGGTAAAGGCCCCGTCGGTGCCGAGACTGACGACGTAGCTGTCGGTGGACACACCCTGAAAGCAGTTCCAGTTTTTGAAGTCCCCCAGCTTACTCGCGTAGATTTCGTTCACCACCTGGCCCCCGGCGGACAGGCCGTACCGGCAGCCCCAGAGCCGGTTTTCGCTTTCAATGACGAAGTCCATATTGGGCATCCGCCGCTCCACGGTGACGGGACTATTAATGGCGGCGGGGCTTTCCAGCAGCCCGATGACCACAATGTAGTCATCCCCCCTGGCCTGGATGACGAAAGAGCCTTCCAGCTCCCCGAGGCCGGGATTCTGGATTTCCACCCCGGTTTCGGCGTCCAGGAGCGTCCCTGTCAGACCGGAGATGCTGACCCCGTCCCCGACTTCAAAGGCCTTCCCCAGATTGGCTGAGGTGATTTTGACATAGGTGGTGGGGACGGCAGCCCACAGCCCGGTACTTTCGCTCCACTGCCGCAGGGCGGCGGGGGCGCTCCCTGTGTCCAGCCAAAGCGCGCCGTCTGCCGGGCTTTCCGGGGTCTCCGGCTGGGAATAATCCGGGGAAACCGGGGCCCCGTCCAGGGTGCACAGGGTAAAGCTTACCGTTTGGGTGCTTACAAAGCTTACCTCGATATTGCCCCAGTCCGTCAGGTCGGCGGTGTTCACATACTTCTTGTCCGGCAGGATGATCACGTAGGCCCCCATGGAGACCAGGGACTTCTCCCGGCTATCCAGACCCATGTCCAGCCGATAGCCGTCCATCACAAAGCAGTTGCCGTCGGTGTAGCACAGGGTATCCTTGGCAATCAGCCCGGTGCAGCCTGCGGGGGCGGCGTATACGCCCCGGGGCTTTCGGGGGGCCAGGACGGGGAAGCGGTCGGAGCTGAGGTTTTCCATGTCAAATAGTTCCCCGTCTCCGATGCGCGGATTCCGGTTGTAGCCCATCCAGGCCTCGATGACGGACCGGCTGGTGGGAAGCACCGTTAGGGAGGGAAAGCGCATGCTCCCACCCCCTAATAAAACCGCACAGCCCGGGCAAGGGGCCTGTGGGTGCGGTTATACCAGTTCCGGTAGGCGTCAAAGGCCGCTTGGAACATGGCGTTGGAATTGTTGAACCTGCCGGTCTCCCCGTTTTCGTAGTCGATATGGCTTTCCAGGCAGTACAGGTACATGCTGTCATAGGGGGCGGGTGCCAGCAGTACGGTGGTTTTCCGGTCTTCCTGGGACATGTCCTGCGGATACCCGGTAAACTCCGGCACATTCCCCTCGTGGGTCAGCAGCACATCCCGGTAAATCTCCCAGTC
Source organism: Oscillospiraceae bacterium (assembly GCA_016302405.1). Taxonomy (GTDB): domain Bacteria; phylum Bacillota; class Clostridia; order Oscillospirales; family Oscillospiraceae; genus Faecousia. Next base: position 16,902 of record JAEDNR010000005.1, on the reverse strand, counting down.
CAGCTCCCCCAGCCACCGGAGCTTGCTTGCAGCCGGAACGGTGTTGGGCTTTTGTTCATCGATTCTGGCGATGGCTTCCTGGATGGTCATCAATGTTCACCCTTTCCAAGATTTCAGCCCCGGGCTTCCAGAGCCTCCAGGGGCGCGGCGGCAGCGTCCTCATAGGCCATGGCCCGGGACAGGACCTTTTCCTTGCGTTCCAGGACCTTTGCCACGTTCCAGGGAACGCTGACCTCCACCCCCCGCTGGATGAGGAAGGTCCTGCCGTTGATGCCTACGAATACATCGTCCTTCTGCCGCCGGGTTAGAGGCAGCTTGATAAGTACCATTTTTTCGTTTTCCATAATAGAATCCTCCTTATTATTTGAAGTGATTATCGGGTTAGCGCAGCTGCCCTACAAATTGGGAATTTGTTGGGGTGTTTGGACTGTGGTATGCGGTTCGATGCGGTATGCGCTAAGGCTCCCCTGTGTAAGGGGAGCTGTCAGCGAAGCTGACTGAGGGGTTGTAACGGTGGACTTCCCTATCTACCCATCGTCAGAACGGACAGTATCCTTTGTGTAGTGTTACAATTGATGTGAGACCAAGAGTATAGAAAAAGGCGATTGAGTTCATTAGAATAAAGCTACCACACCCAAACTAATGAAAGGACTCAATCGCCATGGATATTGTAGCACAGAAAAAGAAAAACAACAAGCGTTATTTGCCTCATACGGTGAGTACAAAGGAAGGCGCCGTGAAGCTATACCGCCAGACAAAGGATATTGACTTTGTACTCCGCCGGTATCACATCTCAAAGGCATCTCTCATGCGCTGGAACAAGCTGTATGACGGCACGAAGGAATCCCTTATGCCCAAGTCACACCGCCCCCACAGTCAGCATCCCAACGCTCACACGAACGAAGAATTAAGCTGGATACGGAACTACCACCGTCGCAACCCCAATATCAGTATTTGCGAGTTATACGGCAAACTGCGCCAAGAGAAAGCTTACAGCAGACACCCTGGTTCTCTGTACCGTGTGTTTGTCCGGCTCGGGTACCGGAAGAAAGTGGAATCCACAAAGAAAAAATCCAAGCATTTGGGGCACTATGATACGCCAACGGAATTGGGCAAAAAGTGGCAAATGGATGTGAAATATGTGCCGGCGGCCTGTTATGTGGGCACAGACGGTGAGAAATTCTACCAATATACCATGATAGAAGAAGCCACCAGGGAGCGATTTATCTACGCCTATAAGGAGAATAGCAGTTACAGCACAGTGGATTTCGTGCAGAGAGCGATCATCTACTTCGGCTATGCACCTGACGTGATCCAGACGGACAACGGGGGAGAATTTACCCATACGCAAAAGACAAAGCGAATACATCCGTTGGATGTGCTTTGCAGCAAGCTGCATATCACCCACAAGACGATCCGTCCCAAGACACCCTGGCACAACGGCAAAGTAGAACGCAGCCACAGGAACGACCAGGAGCGGTTCTATAATCACCTGAAGTTCTATTCTTATGAGGACCTCCAGATCCAAATGAAACGCTACTTACGGCGAGCCAACCGCATTCCCATGGCCGTTCTTGGCTGGAAAGCGCCGATTCAGAAGCGGCAGGAGTTGGAGACCGCCCGGTTTTGCTGACTCCGGTCGGGCTTCGCCCTCCCTCCGTCAGCAAAACCGCCTTCCTAATCTTGAAACTCTTTCGCATTTTCACGGTCTCACATCATTGACTAATGAACATCGTCAGAACGGACAGTATCCTTTGTGACCCCTTTTCGCCGATTTGTTGTCAATATTAAAACATTTTACTGCACAATCCCTCAGGCCCTCCGGGCCAGTTTCATTAAGGTATGATTGCCCCCGGCAATCATTACAATTTTGATTCACTGCGTGCAGCACCACCCTTTACACAAGGGAGCCTTTGCCGTGCCCCATTTTCCTCCCGCACACCATTCAACAAACAGCTCTACAAATTCCAATTTTATGGGCCGTCAGAACCGGTCATTCCGAACCAGTCCAGAGTGGTAGCGGGGGGCTAGTGAATAGTGAAGAGTGAATAGTGAATAGTGAAGAAGTAGCAGGGGGGAGCCGGTATATGTGGCTGCCCCCCAAAAACCCTCCCACCCTCCCAATTGCCCTACTGCTTAGTTGGACTCCGCGTAGGGAGAGAAGGCGGAGCAGCACTCTACCCGGTAGAGGTAAGGCTCCATCAGGATCTCGGCGGTCTGCAGGGCCTTCCAGCCCACGGTGCTCCGCTGGTCCAGGGGGTCGGCGGTGCCGCCGGAGCCCAGCTGCTTGATGATGGTGGTCAGGCCCCCGCCCTCCACATCGGTGACGCCGTAGGCCCCGTCCGCCAGGAACAGGCACCCGAACACCGCCAGATCATCGGGGCAGCCATCCTCCGCGCCGGCGTACACCGCTGCCTCGCTGGTCTCGATGAACCGGACACCGGCCACCCGGCCGATCTCTCCGGCGTACTGGTTCTCGGGGGTGCAGTACTTGTGCATTTCCTCCCACCGGGGGTCGGACATCAGGTCGTAGGCAACATAGGGGTGGATGATGGCTACATAGTCGCCGTTAATCTTGGGGGCGTTGGCGGCCTTCATCAGGGCGGCCACCTTTTTGACCACATCCACGGTCAGGGTGCAGCTTGCGTCCAGGCCGGAACGGTCGGTGACGGGGGTGAGGGTGCCGTCGGCGGCAACCTTGGGGCAGTAGTACACGTTGGTGCCGGACTGGAGCACATTCCGGGTGATGGTGTCCAGGGTCAGGCCCGCCTGACGGCCCACGGCCTTGGTGGCCTCCAGAATGTTGTTGTCGATGGCGGTGAGATCCAGCACATCGGACAGGCACACGTAGTCGCCGTACTGGCTGACGGTGGCGGTGACGGCGGTGGCGGTCATTTTCCGGCCATTGGGGGTGACGCCCTCGGTCAGGGGGGTCATGGCCTTGGGGAGGCTGGCGTACTTGCGGAACTGGATCTGCTTGCCGCCGTTCTTGGGGATGGGGCGTTTCTGGCCGAACTGGGCATGGACCAGATTGGGGCCTGCCTCCTCGATGAGCGCCCGGTCATAGAAGGCCCGGTTTTCCACGGATAGTCCTTCGTCCGTGGTCACGTTGGTGTTGGTATCCGCCAGAAGCTGAAGGTCAAAAATGAAATTTTCCATAGCATTTCTCCTTTCTGATGCAAAACGCTGATGTAAAGGCTTCCTACCTGAAAACCCGGCGGCCCGCGGTGCTGCCGGGCATTTCATCCGTTGTTATGGTGATTTGGCGTTTTGTGCGGCCCGACGCCGTACGCACCAAGGGCTCCCCTGTGTAAGGGGAGCTGTCAGCGAAGCTGACTGAGGGGTTGTAATAAATTTTCTTTGACTGTGCCCATCGTCAGAACGGACAGCATTATTCTTATCCCATTTCGCCTGTTTGCCATCAAAGCCGGAACATTTCACTGCACAATCCCTCAGTCACCAGTCTGCGGACTGGTGACAGCTCCCTTTACACAAGGGAGCCCTTGACGCGTACCGCATCCACCCGCGCACCATAGAACGATACCGAGCGGGTGGTGCTGCACGCAGTGAATCAAAATCCTAATGATTGCCGGTGGCAATCATACCTAAATTAAAAGGGTGGGAACGAGAATAGACCATGTTCGTCACGACTTGGCTGCCCGCCCTGCGGGCTCAGCCGAAGCTGATCTTTTCGCCCCCGGCGATTCTCCGGCACAGGGCCTGAAACTCCGCCCTGCCCATTTTGGAGGCGTCCAGCTTGGGGGCAGCGGCACCCTGACCCCCCGCGCCATTTTCTCCGGGCCTTCCGGAGGATGCGGTGAGAGCCCCCGCCAGCTTCCCCTCCACCGCCTTGGCGGTGTAGGCCATGGCGGCGGGAAGAATTTCGTTCAGATGCACCACCTGATAGGCGGTGGCCACATCCACATTGGCGCAGAGAAGGGACTGGAACCGGGGGTCCCGCAGCTCAGAGCGCAGATCCAGCCCCGGGTAGACCTGTTTGGCCTGCTCCGCCTGGGCCTCCCACTGCTCCCGGATGGCCTGAGCCCGGCTGTGCTGCTGGGCCTGCCACTGTTGCTGTTCCTGTTCCCGGCTTGCTTTCTCCGTTTCCCGGTCCCGGGCCTCCCTGGCAAGGGCCTCCTGAAGTCCCGCCGTATCCCCGGAAGAGAGCCCGAACCGCTTTTCCAGCTCCGCCAGTACCGGGGCCAGGGCGGCGTATTTGTCCGCGCTTTCCTGGAGGGGCCTTGTCTTTGCCTCGTACTGCTCCCGGTAGTCTCCCGCAATCAGCCGGTCAAATTCCGCGCCGGGATCCGGTGCGCTTTCTTCCGCTGCCGGAGTCTCCGCCTCCCCGAAAAGCGCCAGAGAAAAATTTATAAGCTCCATAAAAAACTCCTTTCCAATTTATCCGGTCATTGCGAGCCAGTGACCGACGTCACTGGCGTGGCAATCTCCATCGTATTTGCGGCTGCATTGGTAACTGTCTTCACGCCAACCGGATGCACCGGGGATATTTTCTTGCCAGCAGGGAAAAGCCGTAGCCCACCGTTTCCAGCCCGGTTTCGGCCCGCTGCCGCCCTGCCGCGTCCGGGGTGAAGCGGATCTGTGCGTCCCCGGGCTTTAGATGCAGCACAGGCGCCCGCCGCAGCTGACCCCGGCGCTCCATGTCCAGAGCCAGCTCCGCCGCGGTGTACACCAGAATGGACGCCGCCGCGCAGACAATGTCCTGCCCCATGGACGCAAACCCGGCGTGGCCTGTGACGCACAGGGACAGGGTCTCCGCCTTTCGGTTCAGGGTCACGGTAATCAACGCTACACCTCCCCCGTCTGGGCAGCCTTGGCCCGGGCCTGCGTTGTGGCTGCCGGCTCCTGGGGCATGGGGGTGGCCGCCTGGACGGCCTCCATAGCAGTCTGGCGGTAGGCCCGGGCGTTTTCGGCGATTTTTCTTGTCACCATATCCTTGCGCTCAAAGTCCATCATGTCCAGGCACGCCAGCGCTTCCTCTGCCCGCCGGGGATCAAAGAATCCCGCGGTGTAGAAGCTCATGGCCATCTCGTTCTGGCTCATTTTGCTGTAGGGGTTCTGCTTCTGGGCGCTGATCTGGATGTCAAAGAGGGGAACCCGGGTGCCCAGATCCACCCCGAAGTCCACCCCCTGGCTCTGGGGAAGAAGCCCGGCGTTACTGTACCGGACAAATTCCTCCGCCCCCTGCTGCCCCAGAATGCGGAAGGCCCTGGGCAGGGTGTAGAACTGGCGGATCAGCTCGATCATCATTTCGCACAAGCTGCTGAAGACCCGGTAGCTGGCCCGGATGTGGTCCCGGCTGAGCTTGCCGCCCGCCTCCTGCATGGCGGCGATGGCGGCAGCGGCGGTGACGCCGGACACCGTGCCGCCGGTGGATACGTCCCGGTTGCCGGTGACCTCCTTCAGTTCGTCGATCTTCCGGTTAATGACCTCCACATAGATGCTGCTCAGGGGCTTGCCGCTGATGGGCAGCACGCTGTCCTGGCCCAGATTCCCGTCCACATGGATAAAGTCCCGGGTGTAGTCGCCGTACTCCTCCTCGTTTACCGCTCCGTCGCTGCGGATGAAGTACCGGGGCCGGGTGTTTGCCAGCAGGTTCTGTAAGATGGCCTGGTTGCCCCGGTCAATGTACTCCTGGGCGCTCTTGCCCACATCGATGTAGCCGAAGCCGCAGGGGGAGCCCTCCATGCGGAAAAGGGGATCGAAGAGGAAGGGGTATTTGCCGTGGTCGTACCAGCCGAGCTGGGCGTATTCCGGCTCGTTTTCCGTGGCAAAGAGCACCGTGTCCCCCACGAACTTGCAGTAGTGGAGTACCGTACGATTCCCCTGGCGGCGCTTGTAGTACCAGTCCACCACGGCGGACTTGCCGCTGGTGTCGGCGGCGTCGTCATACTGGTAGGTGCTGACCGTGAGGGCATTTCCTCCCAGCTTTCCCTCCAGCTCCGGGTAGCGGTCAACGAGCACATCGTTGCTTTGCAGCTCCACATGAAACACATTCCGGCTGTGCTGGATGTCGGTGATGCCGCTTTCCCAGAACAGGTTCAGAAGATCCACCTTCCGGATGGCAATGTCCCCCATCCCCCGGAGGGCCTCCGGGTCCCAGAAGACGCCGTAGACCCCGGTGCCGGTTTTCAGCTTGTAGTCCCACACGTCGGCGTAAACCTGTTCAAAGCCGCACTGCTCCAGCTCTGCCGGGAGGATGGCGGAGAGCATTTTCGCCTCAGCCCGGTCGCCTTCCTCCCGGGGCAGGATGTTGGGGGTGGGGAAGCTGTCCATGGCGTCGGCGTGCTTGGCGGCGATGGCGTTGAAGAGCCAGCCGGAGGCGGGCTCTACGGAGGACGGCTGTCCCTTGCGCATGGATTCCCAGTGGCGCATCCGATACCAGCGTTCCCCCTCCAGGATCCGCCGTTCCAGATTTGCCTTGCCCTCCCGGTAGCGGTTCAGGGTTTGCATGGCCATGCGTACCTGCTCCGCCCCGATGGGCGGCTTTTTTTCTTCCTTTTCTGCCATATAGGACCTCCTTTTGATTGCATAATGCAGAATGAATCATAGCGGTGTCATTCCGGGAAAGCAGGGGACTGCCGGCCCGGGAATCTCCATCGAATTCCGGAATCATTCTGCCTTAGTGTACCGCTCGGTATCGTCTCATCTTGTAGGGGCGGTCATTGACCGCCCGCAAAATATGATGATTTTCATATTAAATCAACGATAAATTTCACCTTTTCACCGATAGAAATTTGAATATTCAGAGTTTCTCTGCCGGGCGCTCACTGAGCGCCCCTACAAGAAAAACCATCTGTTATTATCATCCATTCGTAGGGGACGGGTTTCCAGTCCCACTGGATTTGCATTCGTGAATAGGGCAGGAATCCGACAGCGTGCGGTCCGTCCTACACCTCCCTTACTTCCATCCGTTCCATCGCCACCCTGGGCGGCAGCTCCTGGATATCCAGCACTGCCAGTCCGCCGCCCGGTGCCGAAGCGGGGAGCCTTGGCCGGATGGGCCGGGCCATGCAGAAGTACCTCGCCTCGTCCGCCGCGTGATCCTCCCCCTCGGTGTCCAGATCCTCCGGGCTCTGGGGGTCGTACTGCAGGGTGGGCAGGGTGCGGATGAAGGCGGCGCAGTTTGAAAAGACATACAGCATGGGAAGTCCGTTGTCGTCAAACTGGAATCGATAGTGCAGCTGCATCCACCCGGGGAGCCGCTTGTTGTCCCCGGGAGAGAAGTAGACCTGGTGCCGGGCCGCGGTGTCCGCGATGCTCTCCCCCGTCTCCCCGTCCCAGATGGCGGGGTCGGCGATCCCGGTGATCCGCTTTCCCGCAAGCCACCGGTGCTCGGTTTCAATGCGGTGAATCTTCCGGAACACCTGCTCCGGCGTCCACTTGACACCCTCGTTGGGGGTTCCGGTGCAGCCGTACAGCTCCAGAATCCGGTAGGCCACCCCGTCGTAATCCACAGCCCACCAGCCGCAGGAAAAGGGCCGGTTGTAGCCCCAGTCGAAGCTGCGGTAAATTTTCCACCCCTCGGGAATTTCGAAAGGCTCAATGACATGGGTGAACCGCCGGTCCCGGTAGTGGGCGGGGTCGTCCCGGAATTCCTCAAAGAACTGGCCGTCGAACACATCCCAGCTGCCCTCCAGCCAGGCCTTGCGCAGCTTGGGCGGCAGTTTTTCCAGGGAGCGCAGGTATTCCGGCTGGCTTTTCTGCAGGGCGGTGTTGTCGCTGACCTTTGCCTGGATAAAGGCGTAGTCCTCCGGGTGCTCGTCCGGCTGAAACCGCCGGTCGATGAACAGCCGCTTGAAGTAGCCGTGGCTGGGGCCGCCGGGGTTCAGGGTGTAGTAGGTGCGCTTGGGAAAGTCGTTCACGCCCCGGACGCAGGCGTCGATCTGGGTCAGCCAGCTTTCCTGAAACTGTCCCGCCTCGTCGGCAAACCACACGTCGTACTCCGCGCCCTGGTACTGGCCCAGATCGGCACTGCTGCTGCAATAGCCGAACGCGATGGTGCTGCCGTTCGGGAAAGTGAACAGCTTTTCGGTCTTGTTGTACCGGGCAAGCCCAGCCAGGATGGCGGTGAGGGGGGCAATGTGGTTGTTGAAAAGCTCCTTGTAGGTCCTGCGGGTGATGAGGATCTTGATGCCGGGGTAGCGCAGGCACAGGAGCACCGCCTTCCACCGGACGAACCAGCTTTTCCCGCCGCCCCGGGCGCCGCCGTAGCCCACATAGCGGTGTGTTTCCGCCAGGGCCCGGGCCTGCTTGGGGTTGGGACGGGGCATGGTGAGCTTACTGGGCGTAGCCATCGATCCCATCCTCCCAGGAGACCGCCAGGGCCGTTTCCTCCTGGCTTAGCTCCCGTTCCAGCTTTTTAAGCCTTGCTAGCTGCTCCTGCCGCTCCAGCTCCGTCTGCAAGCCCAGAATTTCCCGCATGTCCTTTAAGACCCCGGTGAGCTGCTTTAAGCCGCCCCGGTCGATGAGCCCCGCTTCTCCGGGGAGCAGCTGCTCATACTCGGTTTGAATTTCACCGTCATCGGTTTTCACCTTTTCCTTTCGGGTCACCGTCACCGCGTCCAGCTCCCCAACCGCCCGTTCCAGGGCGGCAAGCAGCCCCTCCGCCACCCCCTCCGCCCGCTTTTTCGTCTTCCGTTTGTCCATGGCATCCCCCTTTTTAAGTCGTGCACAAAATATGTGTAGTCGTTCTTTCCCTGCCCCGCTCGGTATCGGCGGCAGCGCCGCAGGCAAGCCGTGGGCTTTATTTGTGTAATCGTTCTACGCCTGCCCCACTCGGTATCGTTTATGGTGCGCGGGTGGACGCGGTTCGCGCCCTCGCCCCCCGCATTTATGAGGGTGGTGCTGCACGCAGTGAATCAAAATCCTAATGATTGCCGGGGGCAATCATACCTTAATTAAAGTGTCACCAGTGCGCACACTGGTGACGGGGGGAGCCCGTACAACCGGCTGCAGATCAATTAAGGTGTCATTCCGAACCAGTTCTCTTTCCTGGTGTGGGAATCTCCCTCGTCATTGAGACTGCATCCCCCTAAAGATGGAGATTGCCGCGCCGGCGTGCGCGCCGGTTCGCAATGACCGGGAATTCGCTCTCCCGTTACCCGCAATCCTCCGTATTCACCATCCGCTCCCGGACGCACCGGGGGCAAAGGTAGCCCGCGCTGCCGCCCTCCTCCATGGGCAGGCACTTGGCCGCCAGGATCGGCTCCCCGCAGTCCATGCACCTGGGCCGTGCCGCCTGAAACCCATCCCATTCCAGCTCCCGCGCCTGGGCCTCCATCCACGTTTCCTGTTTCATTTCAGAAACCTCCTATTCTGCTTCAAAAGTCCCCAATATGGGACATAAATTGTGCTATTCTGATTTTTACAGATCCATCCCGAACCAGAGACGCAAAAAAGTAAACTTTCTTAAATAGTTCGGAATTAATGGTTGAAATTTAGAAACCGCTATGGTATAATGGAACCCGAGGTGGGATCCTCCGGTTCCACTCATCGGATCCCATCTCGAAATATAGGCCACGGCTGTGCACTTGTTTCAACCGTACCCCAATTATACCACATTTTTTTCAACTTGTCAAGGGGAAAAGTAGAAAATAGTTAACTTTCGTGGTAAGGGAAAGGTGTACTATGTTCTATGACCGTTTTGTGATGCTGTGTGAATCGAGGGGAGTGAGCCCCTCCAGGGCGGCGATTGACGCCGGCCTGAGCAAGTCCACGGTGACGAAGTGGAAGCGTTCTCCGGATGCCCGTCCCACGGGGAACGTGATCGAGAAGCTGACCCGGTATTTTGGCATCAGCGTTTCGGAGCTTCTGGGGGAGGAGGAGTCCCAACCCTCCCAGGTCAGCGACAGCGACCTGAAGTTTGCCCTTTTCGGCGGCTCCGGGGATATTACCGACGAAATGATGAACGAGGTGCTTTCCTTTGCGGCCTTTGTCAAGGAGCGGGAGGCCGCGAAGAAGCGGAAGGAGTAACCATGATAGGGATACCTGAGCTGTACCAGCTTGCCTGTAAACAGAATATAGCGGTCCTCCGGTATCCCATGGCGGAGAACGGTTCCATGTCGGTGCAGCTGCCCGACGGCGCCCAGTACATCGGCATGGACGAGAGTGTAGTTGACGGCGGCGCCCAGGAGCGGGTCCATCTGGGCCACGAGCTGGGCCACTGCCTCACCGGGAGCTTCTACAGTGTGTACACCGCGGTGGACTGCCGGCAGCGCCACGAGAACCGGGCGGACAAGTGGGCCATCCGCAAGCTCATCCCGGTGGACCAGCTGGACGACGCGGTGGCCTCCGGGTGTACCGAGCTGTGGGAGCTGGCGGAGCGCTTCGGGGTCACGGAAAGCCTGATGCGCAAAGCCGTCTGCCTCTATGTCCACGGCAACGTCGCCCAGGAGCTGTATTTTTGAAAGAGATATGATAAGATATAAGATAAACGGGGAAGTCCGTACAGCTCTGCCGCATTCCTGGATAACCCGGTAAGCGCAATCATGAAGAAGCTGGTAAGAGCCAATGGAAACAAGGCAGTTTTTGTAAAATACCGCTTTACAGTCTCCTTTGATTCGTGGTATAATCGTTGCAGCATAGGAAGATCACCGCGTAAAACGCGAAGCTTTTGATCTCAATCAATGAAAACAGGAGGTAAAACCTATGGGTTACAAGGAGTTTGCCGCGTCCATTCTGGGAAAGTTCGGCGGCAATAAGAACAAGCAGGCTGCCGAGCCGCTCACCGTCTACGCCCCCTTCGGCGGCAGCGCCATCGCTATGGAGCAGATCCCCGATCCGGTGTTCAGCGAGGGCATTCTGGGCAAGGGCTGCGGCCTGGAGCCCGCTGAGGAAACCGTCTGCGCCCCCTTCAACGGCACCGTTACCCAGGTCATCGACACCAAGCACGCTGTGGGCGTCACCAGCAAGGATGGGCTTGAGCTGCTGATCCATGTGGGCATGGATACGGTGGCCATGAACGGCGAGGGCTTTACCTGCCTTGTCAAGGAGGGCGACGCCGTCAAGCTGGGCCAGAAGCTCATGACCTTCTCCATGGAGGCCATCAAGGCCGCCGGGCATCCCGTGACCACCGCCGTGGTGGTGACCAATGCCGACGACTTTGCCGACATCCAGGTGCTTGCCCAGGGCGAGATTGCCCAGGGCGCCCCCCTGCTGAAAGCGAAAAAGTAAATTATGCCTGCATAAAAAGCGCTCCCGGCCCCGGGAGCGCTTTTTAAGATACAAGATATGAGATATAAGATATAAGGCAACACCGCACAAATCGTCTGCGGCCGGATGGCGGGTCTTTTCCCCCATCCGCGCAGTTTGGAAAACAGGAAATACACCAAGTATTCCTCTGTTTTCCAAACTTTCGGCTGAGGAAAAATCCCACGCCACCGGCTCTTGCCGAATTGTGCGGTGTTGCCATAAGATAAGGTGCCGCTTCGCGGCAGTTTTAAAAAAGTCCCCGGCGGAGGATTCCGCCGGGGATAAATTCTGACTGCAATCAGATATGGGAGTAAATAAACTCCATTTTTCCTTCCAGCACTGCCCTGCCGTAGTTCGCGGTGAGGACCATGTGGTCGCCCTTTTTCACAGGCTTGCCGTCCAGCGTGCCCGCTCCGTCCAGAATGCTCAGGTTCACAAAGGGGGCGGTGAAATCCATTTCGGCTTTTCCGTCCAGCACACCGTGGTACACACTGTAATAGGGGCAGGTGACCAGGTGGGTGATGGCTGCGGCTCCAACCTGGGCCACAGTCCGATCCGGCTCCGACGGGACAAAGGGAGCGGTGGTCACATCCAGGCTCTGGGCGATGTGCAGCTGCCGCTTCTTGCCATGGTCCAGCCGGTCATAGTCGTAGAAGCGGTAGGTTACGTCGCTGGACTGCTGGGTCTCCAGGATCAGGGTGCCGCCCTTGATGGCATGCAGGCATCCGGGATTGATCTGGAAGAAGTCCCCCTTATGGATGGGCACCTGGCGCAGCAGCTCGCTCCACCGGCCCTCCTCCACCATTTTGGCCATCTCTTCTCTGGAAGAAGCGTTGTGGCCGATGATGATGGTGGCGCCGGGGTCGCAGTCCAGAACATACCAGCACTCGGTCTTGCCCAGGCTGCCGTTTTCGTGGACCTTGGCGTAGGCGTCGTCGGGGTGGACCTGGATGCTCAGGTCGTCCCGGGCGTCGATGATCTTAATGAGCAGGGGATAGATGCTGCCGGGGAGGTTTCCAAAGAGCTCCGGCTGCTCGGTCCATAGCTGCCCCAGAGTCTTCCCGCCGAACTCGGGGTTTTCCACGGTGCAGTCCCCGCCGGGATGGCCGCTGATGGCCCAGCACTCGCCGGTGTGGTCGCTGGGGATGGGGTAGCCGAAAACCGTGGAAAGGCGTTCACCGCCCCAGAGCTTTTCCTGAAAGATGGGTTTTAGGTGCAGAATCTTTTTCATTTTTCCGTCTCCTTTTCCGCGTCCATGGCCAGCTTCACCGCGCCCATGACGCCCTGGTTGTCATTGAGGCTGACGCCCACGATGTAGGAATCCAAATGATCGATGGCTGCCGTCCGGATGTACCCGGCAAGCTGCTTTGCCGTCTCCTGCCGGATGAGCGCCAGCAGACCCTCCTGGTGGGTGACGCCGCCGCCCAGCACGATCCGCTCCGGGGAGAGAATAAGGATGTAGTCTGCCAGAGCCTGGCCGATGTAGTAGGCCTCCAGCTGCCACACCTCTTTCCGCCCGGTAAGCTCCGCGCCCTTGATGCCCCAGCGCTTTTCCAGGGAGGGGCCTGCCGCAAGACCCTCCAGACAATTTTCGTGGAAGGGACAGCCGCTTCCCACCATGGGATCATCCGGGTGGCGGGCCAGGAGGATGTGTCCGCCCTCCGGGTGCAGCATACCGTGGTAGGGCTTGCCGCCAATGATGACGCCCACGCCCACGCCGGTGCCCACGGTGATGTAGATGCTGTTTTCCACATCCCGGGTGCAGCCCCAGGTAGCTTCTCCCAGGGCGGCGGCGTTCACATCGGTGTCAAAGCCCACGGGAACACCCAGTGCTTTTTCAAACTCCGCCACAATGGGGTAGTTCTGCCAGGCCAGCTTCGGGGTGGAGGTGATATAGCCGTAGGTCCGGCTTCCTTTTTTCAGGTCCACCGGGCCGAAGCAGCCGATGCCCAGGGCACGGATTCCCTTGCCCCGGAAGAAATCGATCATGGGCCCCATGGTTTCCGCCGGGGTGCGGGTGGGGATGCTGATCCGCTCCAGGATATTGCCGTTTTCGTCGCCGATGGCACAGACCATTTTGGTTCCGCCGGCCTCCAGCGCGCCGTAGAGTTTCATGTTTTTCAGCTCCTTACTGTCAGCTTTCGTTATTTCAGGATGTTTCTATCATAGCCTGTTTGGCGCGGAAATGCAACCCACAATTTTCTTTTCGCCGACTTGACCCGACGGAAAAGGTATGCTATAATACAAAATCAATAACCTCCGTAAGCGGTAATTTTTGCCTGCCGGGGGAGGAAAAACGGGAGCGGCTATGATTCTGCTGAAAAAGATCTGGACATACCTTGCCATTGTTGCCATCGCGCTGGCGGCGGCGGTAAGCTATGAGCTTTTCGTGTTCCCCAATCAGTTCGCGCCCTCCGGCGTGAACGGTATCTGTACGATGATCCAGTATGTCACCGGGGTCAGCGTGGGCTATCTCAGCCTGCTGATCAATATCCCGTTGGCACTCTGGGTCTATTTTACAGTCAGCAAGTCCCTGGCTGTAAGGAGCATGCTGTATGTGGTGACCTTTTCCTTAGGGCTGCTGCTTCTGGACCATGTGGACCTTTCTGCCTTTGCCTACGACACCGCCAACGGCACCAGCCGGATCATCGGGCCCCTCACCGCGGGCATTATCATGGGCTTCTGCTACTCCCTGCTTCTGAAAGCCAGCGCCTTCACCGGCGGCGCGGACTTTATTTCCGCCATCATTCACAAGAACCACCCCGAGACGAGCATGTTCGGCATGATCTTTATGATGAATACGGCGGTGGCAGTGTGCAGCTACTTCGTCTACGGCTATCAGATGGAGCCGGTGCTCATGTGCATCCTGTACAGCTTCACCTCCACCACCGTGGGCGACCACTTTATGCGGACCGGACGCAGCGCGATGCGCTTTGAGATCGTCACCGACCAGCCCGAGGAGATTGCCCGGGAGATCATCACCGGCCTTGGCCACAGCGCCACCATGGTCCCCGCCACAGGCATGTACTCAGGGCTCGCTACCCATATTCTGGTGTGCGTGGTGAACCGGCCCCAGGCGGCCCAGCTGTGCGCCATTCTGCGCAGGTACCCCCACACCTTTGCCATGATGAATCCGGTGAACGAGGTGGTGGGCAACTTCAAGCATGTCTCCAACAGCGGCAGGGAGGTCCGGCCCATCCTGGACCGTGGCGACGGAGAGAATCTATAAAAGAGTGAAGAAGTTGGCGGCGAAGCCGCCCTTGCCCCCCCGCACTTGTGAGGGTGGTGCTGCACGCAGTGAATCAAAATCCTAATGATTGCCGGGGGCAATCATACCTTAATTAAAGTGCCACCGGTTCTCAAACTGGTGGCGGGGGGAGCCCGTATAACCGGCTGCAAAATAAGTAAGGGGTCATTCCGGGCCAGTGCGCACTACTTTCGTGGGAATCTCCAACGTCATTGTGACTGCGTTCTCCTAAAGATGGAGATTGCCACACCAGTTTGAGAACTGGTTCGCAATGACCTGGAAGTCGGAGCGTGGGAATCTCCATCGTATAAGAGCCCGCTAATCATGTCAATTCAGAATATCAATATATTAAGGAGGAACCTGACAAATGGCGTATTACTATCCCGAACCCAGCCACACCTTCAGCGAATATCTGCTCGTCCCCGGCTATACCTCGGAGGACTGTATTCCCGACCGGGTCAGTCTCCGGACGCCCCTGGTGAAATACCGCAAGGGTTTTGAGGAACCCGCCATTTCCCTGAACGTGCCCCTGACCTCCGCGGTTATGCAGTCCGTGTCCAACGACACTCTGGCCATCGCCCTGGCGAAGGAGGGCGGCATCAGCTTCATTTACGGTTCCCAGTCCATTGAAAGCCAGGCGGCCATGGTTGCCAAGGTGAAGAACCACAAGGCAGGCTTCGTCACCTCCGCCTCCAACCTGACCCCGGACGCCACTCTGGCGGACGTGCTGGCGCTGAAAGCGAGAAACGGCTTCTCCACCGTGGCCATCACCGACGACGGCACCGCTAATGGCAAGCTCCTGGGCATCGTCACCAGCCGGGACTACCGTGTATCCCGTATGGAGCCCACCGACAGAGTGCGGGACTTTATGACCCCCCGGGAGAAGCTGATCACCGCTCCCGCGGAAACCACCCTGAAAGAGGCCAATGACATCATCTGGGCCCATAAGATGAACAGCCTGCCCATTGTAGACGAAAACGATCGCCTCATGTACTTTGTCTTCCGTAAAGACTACGCCTCCCATAAGGCCAACCCCCTGGAGCTGCTGGACGAGAAGAAGCGGTATCTCGTGGGCGCTGGCATCAATACCCGGGACTATGCCCAGCGGGTACCCGCCCTGCTGGCTGCCGGCGCGGACGTGCTGGTCATCGACTCCTCCGAGGGCTTTACCTGCTGGCAGGAAAAGACCATCGCCTGGATCCGGGAGCACTACGGCGACACCGTCAAGGTGGGCGCGGGCAACGTGGTGGATAAAGACGGCTTCCTGTTCCTGGCAAAGGCCGGCGCGGACTTTGTCAAGGTGGGCATCGGCGGTGGCTCCATCTGCATCACCCGGGAGACCAAGGGCATCGGCAGAGGCCAGGCAACCGCCCTCATCGATGTGGCGGCGGCCCGGGACGAATACTTCAAGGAGACCGGCATCTATGTTCCGGTGTGCTCCGACGGCGGTATCGTCCATGATTACCATATGACCCTGGCTCTGGCCATGGGCGCGGACTTTTTGATGCTGGGCCGGTACTTTGCCCGGTTCGACGAGAGCCCCACCCCCCGGATCATGGTCAACGGCGTGTATATGAAGGAGTATTGGGGCGAGGGCTCCAACCGTGCCCGGAACTGGCAGCGCTATGACCTGGGCGGTTCCTCTAAGCTGAGCTTTGAAGAAGGCGTGGACTCCTATGTCACCTACGCCGGTCCCCTCCACGAGAACGTGGAAGGCTCTTTGTACAAGGTCAAGTCCACCATGTGCAACTGCGGCGTGACCAATATCCCTGACCTGCAGGCAAACGCCAAGCTGACCCTGGTGTCCTCCGTCTCTATCGTCGAGGGCGGCTATCACGATGTAACCCTCCGCTCCTCCTCCCAGGGCAAGTAATATATCCCAATAGTGCTTCCCCCGGTGCGCAGTGCGCACCGGGGGATTTTTAACAGTATTGTTAAGGGGACGGACCGGAGGAAGCCCCGTAAGAGATATAAGATATAAGATACGAGATATAAGACAATGTGCATATCGGGTTTACTCAGCTGCCCGACAAATTGGAATTTGGTGGGCAGTTAAGGTGCGCGGGCGGTTAGACGCCTTGCCCCCCGCGTTTACGAGGGGGGTGGTACCAGTCCGCAGACTGGTACCGGGGGGAGTACGCATTTCCCGCACGGTATCGAATTTCGGACTATTTATCGTCATCCTTTCGTAGGGGACGGGTTTCCCGTCCCCCGGAATCCAGAGACTTGTTTGGGGCGGGACGGGAAACCCGTCCCCTACGATGCTTTTACGGTTGGTCCGCCAAATTCCTATTTGTCGTTTAGCGGACAAAAGCCGATAAACTCACAGTCTATATTTTTAATAAACGAAGGGGCTGTTAAAAAAGTCCCTCAGCAAGGTAGCCAGTGTCTAAAGGCACTGGCTACAAAAAACTAATGAGAAACGGCTGCAGCCAGTTGAGGTT
>JAEDNR010000059.1 GCA_016302405.1 Oscillospiraceae bacterium | reverse complement strand
GTACCGCATCCACCCGCACACCATTCAACAAACAGCTCTACAAATTCCAATTTGCCGAACCACAGAACGATACCGAGCGGGTCAGGTTGGGAGCGATTACAGACCACGCTCGTCACGACTTGGCCGCCCGCCCTGCGGGCAAATTCCAATTTATCGATGAATGAACCCGATAAGCATGAAACGGATACCTTATTTTTAAAAAGGAGTCATCACCATGGAAGAACTGCTGAACATTCTTACAGAGCTCCACCCGGATGTGGATTTTGAGACCGAGGACCGTCTGGTGGACGGGAAGATTCTGGATTCCTTTGACATCGTTACCCTGGTGGCGGAAATCAACGATGCCTACGGCGTCGCCATCCCCGCCGAGGAACTGGTGCCCGAGAACTTCAACTCCGCGGAAAGCCTGTACGACCTGATCTGCCGCCTGGAAGAGGAATAAAATCTGTTTGCCCGGCGGGGCGCTGCTGTTTTTACTGCGAGGTTCGTCATGTCATTTATTTCATTCCCCTTTGTCCTCTTTTTCGCGGTGCTGTCCGCCGCCTACTTTCTGCTGCCCAGGCGCTGCCAGTGGCCGCTGCTGCTTGTCTTCAGCGTCGTTTTCTATCTGGCGGCGGACGCGCGGTATGCCGTCTTCCTGCTGGTGACGGTGGTGAGCGCCTACATAGCCGTCTGCCGCATGGACAGCCGGCTGAAAGACCAGGAACGGCATCTGGCGGAAAACAAGAGCCTTACCCGGGAGGAAAAGAAAAGCTTCCGGGCCGGGGTAAAGCGCCGCAACCGGATCACCCTGACGGTATGCCTGGTGCTGAATTTTTCCATGCTCTTTTTCTGCAAGGTGCTGCTGCTTCCCGGCGCGGCAGCGGCGGCGAAGGGGACATGCCTCTCCTTTCTCAGCCTGGGATTGCCCCTGGGCATGTCCTTTTACCTGTTTCAGTCCATGGGCTACTGCATCGATGTGTACCGGGGCAAGGCAAAGGCCCAGCGGAACTTCTTTCGGTTCGCCCTGTTTACCACCTATTTTCCCTATCTCATTCAGGGCCCCATCAATTCCTACGCCCAGCTGGGGGAGAACCTCTGGAAGCCCCACGATTTTGACGGCAAGCAGTGGTCCTTTGGTTTGCAGCGGATGCTGTGGGGCTACTTTAAAAAGCTGGTCATTGCCGACCGGATCGCCCCAATGGTTGCTGCCCTCCGCATCACCGAGCTGGGCGGCACGGGCTTCTTCTTGCTGACCCTTTCCTACGCCCTACGGATTTACGGTGACTTTACCGGCGGCATCGATATCACCATCGGCATGTCCCAGTGCCTGGGGATCCCCCTGCGGGAAAATTTCCTCCGGCCCTACTTCTCCAAGAATATTGCCGAATACTGGCGGCGGTGGCACATCTCCCTGGGAGAGTGGATGAAGGACTACATCTTCTATCCCATTTCCGTCAGCGCCCCCATGCTCCGGCTGAGTAAAGCCGCCCGGGCCCGGTTCGGCAATTTCGGAAAGCGGCTTCCTGTGTATGTGGCATCCGTTGCCACCTGGCTGGTCACCGGCATCTGGCACGGCCTGACCCCCAATTTTATCCTCTGGGGTATGCTGAACTGCCTCTTCATTGTGGGCTCCGAGGAACTGTCCCCCCTGTATGAAAGGTTTCACGGGCGCTTTCACTGGAAGGACAAGGCCTGGTACGGCTGGTTTGAGATCCTGCGGATGTTCCTGCTGATGAACTTCATCCGGGCCTGCGATTTGTTCCCCCGCGTGGGGGACTACTTTGCGGGGCTGGCACGAATGGTGCTGCACCCCAATTTCGCCATCCTCACCGACGGGACCCTGCTCACCCTGGGGCTGACGGCCCTGGACTTTGGAATCCTGGCAGTGGGAATTGTCCTGCTCTTTGCCGTGAGCCTGTATCAGGAAAAGCGGGGCAGCGTCCGGGAAATGCTCTGGGGAAAGAACCCCTGGGTGCGCTACAGCCTGCTCTTTATCCTGCTGCTTGCCGTGCTGCTCCTGGGGAAATACGGTACCGGCTACAATGCCTCAAGCTTTATCTACAACCAGTTCTAGGAGGCGCGCCGTGAAAAAATGGAATGTTTCTTTGTGCGCCGCCCTGCTCCTGGGACTGGCCGCGCTGATTTTTGTCCAGGCTCTGGTGATCCCCAAATATACCGGTGTGAGCCGGGACGGCTCCCTGACGGCGGAGTATTATGATTTTGCCGGGGGAAACGATGTGCTCTTTGTGGGGGACTGTGAGGTATACGAGAATTTTTCCCCCATCACCCTCTGGGAAAACTACGGGATAACCTCCGCCATCCGGGGAAGCCCCCAGCAGATGATCTGGCAGTCGTATTACCTTTTGGAGGACGCACTGCGCTATGAGACCCCCAAGGCGGTGGTGTTCAACGTCCTTTCCATGAAGTACGACACCCCCAAAAGCGCGGGGCCCGCTTCCCGGCGGGAGGCCTACAACCGCATGACCCTGGACGGCATGCGCTGGTCGCCTTC
This sequence comes from Oscillospiraceae bacterium, assembly GCA_016302405.1. Lineage (GTDB taxonomy): Bacteria > Bacillota > Clostridia > Oscillospirales > Oscillospiraceae > Faecousia. Next base: position 9,939 of record JAEDNR010000059.1, on the reverse strand, counting down.
CAAGGTGTCCGCCATCCGGGCCTCCATGACGGAGGAAGAAAAGGACCGGAACGCTTTCTGGTCCTATGTGTTCCCCCTGCTTCGCTACCACGAGCGGTGGAGCGAACTGGAGCAGGAAGATTTTCAGTACCTTTTTGGAAAGGAGCCCGTTTCCCACAACGGCTATCTCATGCAGGTGGGGGTGAAGCCCGTCACGGCAGAGCATGTGGAGCCGCCCCTGGCGGACTACACCCTGGGGGAAAACAGCTGGTACTATTTAAATAAAATGGAAGCACTGTGCCGGGAAAAGGAAATTCAGCTGATTCTTGTAAAGGCTCCCACCCTGTATCCCATCTGGTGGGACCAGTGGGATGCGCAGGTGGAAGCTTACGCGGAGGAAAAGGGCCTGAAGTATTTTAACTTTCTGGATGTTCAGGCGGAAGTGGGCATCGACTGGGAAGCCGACACCTACGATACGGGCCTCCACCTGAACGTATACGGCGCGGAGAAGCTCAGTGACTATTTTGGCGGGATTCTCTCCCGGGACTGCGGCCTTCCCGACCGGCGCTCCGACCCGGCGCTAAGTAGCCTTTGGGCGGAAAAGAGCCAGCGGTATTCCGATGAAAAGCAAGCCCTGGAAGCGGAGCGGGACGCAAACGGTTAACCGCCGCCGGGAAATATCTGATAAATGATCATTTAGCGGAGCACCCATTGACTCGTGGCAATCTACGCCGTACAGCGGGCTGCGTTCCAATTTGCGTGTCATTCCGAACCAGTCCTCAGACTGGTGTGGGAATCTCCCTCGTCATTGAGACCACTTTCTTCTTTCGATGGGGATTGCCACACCAGCGTGCGCGCTGGTTCGCAATGACCGGGAATTCGATTGTTCGCTGTTAGTGCGCTAAACGATCATTTTCTGAAAGAAATATAGGAACGACTGAAATAGTACTACCCTTTGCCTGATAAGGAGGAAGCATTATGAAAAAGATTTTCGTGGTTTTTCTTGCCGCTCTGGCCCTTACCGGCTGCGCGGCGGGAAAGCAGCCGGTGGTAACTGAGACCCCCACCCAGAGCCAGACCCAGCAAACTCAGCCTGCCGGGACGGAGCAGGCCAGCGAGCCTGTCCGGGAGGAAGCTGCAGGGTTTACCATCCCCTTCCGGGGGACCGATATCACCCTGGGAACGCCCATGGAGCCGGTGCTTGCCGCTCTGGGAGAGCCCACCAGCTACACCGAGCAGACCAGCTGCGCGTTCCAGGGCCTGGACAAAACCTACTATTACGGAAGCCTCTATATCCAGACCAACCCTGCCCCCGAGGGGGACCGGATCGCCGCCGTCTGGTTTGCCGATGACAGCATCACGACAGCCGAGGGCGTATATATCGGTGCCGACCGGGCAGCGGTGGAAAAGGCCTACGGAAGCTTCTCCGGCGATGCCTGCGCCCTGGACCGGGACGGCCAGCGGCTGATGATCCTGCTGGAAAGCGGCGTGGTTTCGTCCATCCAGTACACGCTTGCCCAGGAGTAACGGAAAATCCCATTTGCCCCCAAAGTCCATGAACTTTGGGGGCAGATGTTTTGGATAGGAAAAATATTGATTTTCCCCGGAACTGCCGCTATAATGAAAACAGATTATTTGCATATCGGTCTTATTCAGCAATCAGATAAATTGGGAATTTGTAAGGCTGGCTGTGCAGCCGCCCTCGCCCCCCGCACTTGTGAGGGGGGCAAGGCGTCTACCCACCCGCGCACCTTAACTTCCCGACAAATTCCACTTTTCCGCGCTGCTGGGTCAATCCGATAAGCACAACAGCTTATGTCCATAAAAATGCAACTGGAGGAAAAACTATGTTTTACGATCAGAAAATCTGGATCGGCGATGCCGACGGGGAAAAGGTCAGCATTCTGCCGAAAATGGCCAACCGTCACGGCCTGATCGCCGGCGCCACTGGTACGGGCAAGACCATCACTCTGAAAGTCCTGGCGGAATCCTTCAGCGATGCCGGCGTGCCGGTGTTCCTGGCGGATGTAAAGGGCGACCTGTCCGGTATGTGCCGCCCCGGTGTGGACAGCGAGGATATGCGAAGCCGAATTCAGCGCTTCGGCCTGGCTGACTGCGGCTTCCGGTATCAGGCCTATCCCAGCGTATTCTGGGATGTCTACGGCCAGATGGGCATTCCGGTACGGACCACGGTTTCCGAAATGGGCCCCCTGCTGCTGGCAAAACTTCTGGGGCTGAACGCCACCCAGTCGGATATTCTCACCGTGGTATTCAAGATTGCCGATGACGAAAACCTGCTGCTTATCGACACCAAGGACCTGAAGTCCATGCTCCAGTATGTGGCGGAAAACAACGCGGCCTATTCTGCCCAGTACGGCAACATTGCCAAGGCCAGTATCAATGCCATCCTCCGGGGTGTTGTGGCCCTGGAGAGCAAGGGCGGCGAGCAGTTCTTCGGGGAGCCGGCTCTCAATATTGCCGACTGGTTCGCGACCGAGGGCGGCAAGGGCAATATTAACATCCTGGACTGCCGCAGTCTGATGAACGATCCGTCCCTGTACTCCACCTTCCTGCTGTGGATGCTCTCCGAGCTCTTTGAGACCCTGCCGGAGATCGGCGACCCGGCAAAGCCCCGGATGGTGTTCTTCTTCGACGAGGCCCATCTGCTCTTTAAGGGCATTTCCAAGGTGCTGCTGGAAAAGATCGAGCAGGTGGTCAAGCTGATCCGCTCCAAGGGCGTGGGCGTCTATTTCATCACCCAGAACCCCAGGGACATTCCCGACGACGTGCTGGCCCAGTTGGGCAATAAGATCCAGCATGCCCTTCGTGCCTACACCCCCGCCGAGGAAAAGGCAGTGAAGGCGGCGGCCCAGTCCTTCCGGGCAAACCCCGCCTTTGACACCAAGCAGGTGCTGATGGAGCTGGGCACCGGGGAGGCGCTGGTCTCCGTGCTGGACGAGAAGGGCATCCCCAGCGTCGTGCAGCGGTGCCGGATCCTGCCGCCCCAGAGCATGATGGGAGCTATCTCCGACGAGGAAAAGAAGAAAGAATACCTTGCCAATAACCTGTACCTGCGGTACAAGGAAATGTATGACCGGGATTCAGCCTTCGAGTTCCTGGCAAGGCAGAATGAGCGGCTGGCCCTGGAGCGGGAAAAGCAGCAGCAGGAGGAAGCCGCCGCCAAGGAAGCGGAGAAGCAGAGAATCGCCGAGGAAAAGGCAGCGGCCAAGGCAGCGGAAAAGGCAGCCAAGGCGGCGGAGCGGGAGCAGGCGAAGAAGGAGAAAGCAATCAAGTCCAGCATTAAGAGCGTGGGCAATTCCGTTATGGGCACCGTGGGCCGGGAAGTGGGCAAGAGCCTGGGCGGCAGCGTGGGCGGTTCTTTCGGCAAGCGTTTGGGCGGCAACCTGGGCGCGTCTCTGGGCCGGAGCATCCTGGGCACCTTCCTGAAGGGCTGATTTCCACATACAAATTGGAATTTGTCGCATCGTCAGAACAGGTCATTTAAGAACCAGTTCTCAAACTGGTGTGGGAATCTGCCTCGATTACCAGAATCCAGAACGTCATACACAGTAGGGGCGCTCATTGAGCGCCCGGCAGAGAAATTCTCCATATTCACATTTCTCTCAGCGAAAAGGTGCCTTTTAACGGGACTTTATTCTGGAATTCGTCATATTTTTGCGGGCGGTCAATGACCGCCCCTACGGATGGATGACGATAGGCTGCCTGGAATTCGATGGTGCGCGGTGTCGATGCGGTACGCGTCCTTGCCCCCGCACTTGTGAGGGGGCAAGGCATCTACCCGCCCTCGTACAAAACTCGCCGCTAAATTCCAATTTCAGGTGCTTTCTCAATACTTCAGTCCTTGATTCGCGTTGACAATTCGGCGAAGCCGCTGAAACCTATGAAAACCCCCGTGGGCATGCCCACGGGGGTTTGTACGTCAGGAGGAGAAGCGGCGGTTAATCGATCTCCATGAGCCACCCTTCCGGGGCGGGGATATCGCCCATCTGAATGCCGGTGAGGGTCTGGCGGAGCTTCCGGATCACGGGGCCGAAGCCTTCAAAGGAATAGATCTTCCCGTGGTCGTCGATGGAGCCCACGGGAGAGATCACCGCCGCAGTACCGCACAGGCCGCACTCGGCAAAGTCCCCAATCTCCGCAAGCTTCACCGGGCGTTCCTCCACGGAAAGATTCAGATAGTCCTTTGCCACCTGGATCAGAGAGCGGCGGGTGATGGAGGGGAGGATGGAGGAGGACGCGGGAACCACCAGATGCCCCTGCTTCGACACAAAGAGCATGTTCGCACCCCCGGTTTCCTCAATGCAGGTTCTGGTGGCGGGGTCCAGATACACGTTCTCGTCGTAGCCGTTCTCATGGGCGTCGGTGATGGCGTACAGGCTCATGGCGTAGTTGAGCCCCGCCTTGATATGCCCGGTGCCCCGGGGCGCCGCCCGGTCAAAGTCGCAGATCCGGAGCTTCAGAGCCCGGACACTGCCCCCAAAATAGGGCCCCACCGGGGAGGCAAAGAGCCGGAACTGGAATTCCTTCGCGGGCTTCACACCCAGCAGCGGCGTGGTGCCGAACATAATGGGCCGCAGATACAGGCTGGCCCCGGTGCCGTAGGGAGGAAGATAGGAAAGGTTAGCCCTGACGGTCTGCCGGACCGCCTCCAGGAACCGTCCCTCCGGCAGCACAGGCATGACCATCCGGCGGCAGGAGTCCGCCATCCGGGCCTCGTTCAGCTCCGGGCGGAAGCAGACCACCCGGCCGTCTTTTGTGCGGTAGGCCTTCATGCCCTCAAAGCAGGCCTGGCAGTAGTGCAGAACGCAGGCGCTTTCGTTGAGGGTAATATCGGCATCCCGGCTCAGACCGCCCGCGTCCCAGCGCCCATCTGCGTAGTTTGTAACATACCGGTAGTCGGTTTTGGTGTAGGCAAAGCTCAGACTGCCAAAATCCAGTGTCTCCATAAAAACGCCCCCAGAAATAATATTGCCCATTTTAGCACCGGCGGAGGGTACAGTCAATTGCGCATAGAAAACAAATATCACATCTATTTTTTCACACATATTTTGCAATTCATACAATTTAAAAATGCATATACAAATAAAAATAAAGGAAAAAGAAAACGATAATTTATAAAATTGAAAGAAATGGATTTCTAAATTTCAATTTTATTTCCAAAGTGTACGCACCGGGAGCGGTATGCGCACCAGGGCCATAACCCACCATAGCCCGTTAAATCGGGAATTTGCAGAGGAAAGACCGGGCATCGAACAACATTGTCATTCCGAACCAGTGCGCACACTGGTGTGGGAATCTCCATCGAATTTCGGGCTACTTATCGTCATACAGACCGTTCTATCCTGCTGTTTTCCAGAATTCATCCACGAAAAGGGGTACTTCTATCCGGGGGATTGCCACGCCAGTGTGCGCACTGGCTCGCAATGACTGATAATCGGATTTGTAATGACACGTTCTGACGGTCCGCCAAATTCCAATTTGTCGTTTAGCTGCGTTAACCCGATAAGCACATTATCCTATATTCATATCTTATATCTCATATCTTATATCTTTCCCAGCTGTATATCTTCCACCGTGCGCCCCCTGTAAGAGCCGGAAATGTACCCGGTCAGAAAATTTCTGTTTTCCTACCGAATACACTTGACAAAATCCAAATAAGGCGGTATTCTATGAGGTGTTTGTATCTGGAAACGTTTCCAGAATCCGGAAAATGCCGTTCCGGCGAAAACACGGCGAACCCCTTCGGAACGAAAATTCTTTCTTGAGAAAGAGGCGAACAAGATATGAGAACCAGCGGCATCCTGATGCACATCACCAGCCTGCCCGGCCCCTACGGCGTTGGTACCATGGGCAAAAATGCCTATGCTTTTGTTGACTTCCTGGAGGAAGCGGGGCAGAGCTATTGGCAGATCCTCCCTCTGACACCCACTGGCTATGGGGACTCTCCCTACCAGTCCTGTTCCACCTTTGCCGGGAACCATTATCTCATTGACCTGGACTCCCTGGTGGAGAAGGGCCTGCTTCAGACGGAAGAACTCAGAAATATTACCTGGTGCAGCCGGGAGGATAAGGCGGACTTTGGCCTGCTGTACAACAGCCGGCTGAAGGTACTGCGGCTTGCCTATGCCCGGTTCCGGGGCGGCGCGGACTTTGATAATTTCCGGGCGGCGAATGCCGACTGGCTGCCCGACTTTACCCTGTTCATGGCCCTGAAGGACCATTTTGGTGGAAAACCCTGGTATTCCTGGGATAAAGCATACAAATTCCGGGAAGAATCCGCTATGGAGTCTGCCCGCCGGGAATTCCGGGATGACTGCGACTTCTATGCCTTTGTCCAGTACCTGTTCTTCACCCAGTGGACCGCCCTGCGGACCTACGCCGCGGGAAAGGGCATCCGGTTCATCGGAGATGTGCCCATCTATGTCCCCCTGGATTCGGTGGAGGTCTGGTCCAGCCCGGAGCTGTTCCAGCTGGATGAAGCCCTGCAGCCGGTGGATGTGGCGGGTGTCCCCCCGGATGCATTCACTGCCGACGGCCAGCTCTGGGGCAATCCCCTGTACCGTTGGGACGAGATGCGCCGGGACGGCTACCGCTGGTGGATCCGCCGCCTTGCCGCTGCCGGAAAATGGTACGATACGGTCCGTCTGGACCATTTCCGGGGCTTTGAAGCTTACTGGGCCGTGCCCTACGGGGCTGCCAATGCCCGGGGCGGGCACTGGGTCAAGGGCCCGGGCATGGACTTTATGCGGACGCTGAAGCAGGCGCTTCCCCAGCTGTCCCTGATTGCCGAGGATCTGGGCTTCCTCACCGACGATGTGCTGGAGCTGCGGGACGCCTCCGGCTATCCCGGCATGAAGGTGCTGCAGTTTGCCTTCGATTCCCGGGAGCCGTCTGACTACCTGCCCCACACCTACATTAAGAATACCGTGTGCTATTCCGGCACCCATGACAACATGACCACCCGGCAGTGGCTGGAAACCGGTACCCCCGAGATGCGGGAGTATGCCGGCAGCTACATGCACCTGACGGAAGCGGAGGGGGAAGTGTGGGGCGTTATTCGCACGGCCATGTCCTCGGTGTCCGACCTGTGCGTCATCCCCATGCAGGACTATCTGAACCTGGGAGCGGAAGCCAGAATGAATTTTCCTGGAACTTTGTCCGATTCGAACTGGACATGGCGGGCAAAAGATGGTATGATGGGAAAGTCGCTGGCGCAGAAGATCCGGACCCTGACCGAGCTGTATGCCCGGCTGGGCAGCCAGGGCGCCAGAACGGCAAAGACTGCCGTCAGCGCTGACGAAACCGGAACACCTGCATCGAACTGAAAACCGCTCTTCCCGCCGCAGGGGAGTGTCCATATATCATTTCCCAATCGTATTTATGCGGTAAAATGAAAACAAGGAGATCAATATGAGCTATAATTGTCTGAACATCCTGAAATGGACGGAGGCCCAGCTGAAATACACCTACGACGTCTCATTGCAGGAGGCTACGCCCCAGGAGCTTCATGAGGCCCTGGGTGAAGCGGTGATGATGGCCATTTCCGATAACTGGAATTTCAGCAAGCGGACCCGTATGCACCAGCGGAAGGCCTACTACATCTCCGCCGAGTACCTGATCGGCAGGCTGGTGTACTCCAACCTGTACAACCTGGGCATCCTGGAGGATATGAGGAAGCTGTTTGCCGAGCGGGGCGTGGACCTGGCGGTGCTGGAGGACATTGAGGATGCCGCTCTGGGCAACGGCGGCCTTGGGCGTCTTGCTGCCTGCTTCCTGGACTCCGCCGCTTCCTGCAACCTCCCCCTGTCCGGCTACGGCCTGCGCTACAAGTTCGGCCTCTTCAAGCAGAGCTTTGACGAAAACGGCAGCCAGAAGGAGAACGCCGACGACTGGTCCAAGTTCGGTGATCCCTGGTCCTACCGCCGCTACAACCACACCGTAAAGGTGAAGTTCCCCGACCACACCGTGCTGGCCGTGCCCTACGATGTGCCCGTCATCGGCTACGGCACCAATAATATCAACACCCTGCGGCTGTGGCAGTGCGAGGCCGAGGAGGAGCTGGATTTCAACGCCTTCAACGACCAGGACTACCTCCGGGCCCTGGCCCAGAAGAACAAGGCCGAGGACATTACCCGGGTGCTGTACCCCAACGACTCCACCTGGGAGGGCAAGCGCCTGCGCATCAAGCAGCAGTATGTGCTGTCCTCTGCCTCCCTGCAGGATATGCTGCGGACCTATAAGGTGGCCCACGGCACCGACCTGAGCCATTTTGCCGATTACTATGCCGTTCAGCTCAACGACACCCATCCGGCCATGTCCATTCCCGAGCTGATCCGCCTGCTGATGCAGGAGGGCATGGACTTTGACCAGAGCTTCTCCATTGCCCAGAGAACCTTCTCCTACACCAACCACACCGTCATGAGCGAGGCTCTGGAGAAGTGGAACCTGGACCTGCTGCGCAGTGTGGTGCCCGAGATCGTGGACATCATCTGCCGCATTGACGAGAAGCTGAAGCGGGAGAACCCGGGCCTGTTCATCGTCCGGGACAACACCGCCCACATGGCGAACCTTTCCGTGTACGTCGGCTCCTACGTCAACGGCGTGGCGGAGATCCATTCCCAGATCCTGAAGGACGATCTGTTCAAAGACTGGTACCACATGTTCCCCCAGCGGTTCCAGAACAAGACCAACGGTGTCACGCCCCGGCGGTGGCTGGGCCTGTGCAATCCCGAGTTGACTCAGCTCATCAAGTACCGCATCGGCGGTGAGTTCCTGAAGGACCTGGACCAGCTGTCCCGGCTGAAGCCCATGATCGATGATACCATGGTCTACCAGTTCAACACCGTGAAGCGGGCCAAGAAGGAGCAGCTGTGCAAGATCATTGCCCAGCACGAGGATGTGAAGCTGAACCCGGACTTCATTTTCGATGTCCAGGTAAAACGGCTCCATGAGTACAAGCGGCAGCTGATGAACGCCCTGTCCATTGTGGATATTTACTTCCGGCTGAAAAACGGGGAGCTTCCCGACTTCCGGCCTACTGCGTTTATCTTCGGCGCCAAGTCCGCCCCCGGCTACGCCCGGGCCAAGGCCATCATCCGCTACATCAACCGGATTGCCCGGATGGTGAACAACGATCCCGCGGTCAGCGATAAGCTGAAGGTGGTCTTCGTTCAGAACTACAACTGCTCCTACGCCGAGCATATCATTCCCGCCGCGGATATTTCCGAGCAGATCTCTCCCGCGGGCACAGAAGCCTCCGGCACCGGCAACATGAAGCTGATGCTCAACGGCGCTGTGACCCTGGGCACCCTGGACGGCGCCAACGTGGAGATCGCCCAGGAGGCCGGCAAGGAGAACGAATACATCTTCGGCCATACCGTCCAGGAGATCAACGCTTGCCGGGACAGCTACCGGGCCCGGGATATCTACGAGAGCAACGCCCACCTGCGCCGTGCCATTGATACCTTGGTTGACGGCACCGTGCCCACCGACGACGACCAGAAGGAGCTGTTCCATGCCCTGCTGGACGGCGCTTCCTGGCACAAGCCCGACCATTACTTCGTCCTGCTGGACTACGAAAGCTATATGGACGCCAAGCTCCGGGCGAACAAGGAGTATGGCGACCGTCTGGCCTTCGGCCGGAAGTGCCTGGAAAATGTGGCTTCCGCCTCCAAGTTTTCCTCCGACCGGACCATCCGGCAGTACGCCGAGGAAATCTGGCATATTCAGCCCACCCAGTATTAAGACTTTTCCAAACGCGTTTCAAGGCGCGGTTCCCAAAACCGGGAACCGCGCCGTTTTTTAAGAATTGACAATTTTGATTGTCGGATTTCATAAGCTGATCGTGAAACTGGAATTTGGCGGGCAGTTAAGGTGCGCGGGCAGTTAGACGCCTTGCCCCCCGCGTTTACGAGGGGGGTGGCACCAGTGCGCACACTG
>JAEDNR010000058.1 GCA_016302405.1 Oscillospiraceae bacterium | reverse complement strand
GCGGGGGGCAAGGCGTCTAACCGCCCGCGCACCTTAACTGCCCGACAAATTCCCAATTTGTCGTTTCGCTGATTCATCCGAAAAGCGTTTCTTGTTAACGATTATGGTAAACCAATTTCCGCTGCTGACCGGGATCTTTTTCTCCCAACAAAAACCGCAGCCGGGTTTTCCGGCTGCGGATATGCTTCTCAGGCTCAGCCCCGGTTTTCCCGGGAGCTCAGGTACTTGCGGACCATAAGCGCCACCTTGAAGACGATGGCGTGGTCGAACTGGCGCAGGTCCAGGCCGGTGATCTTCTTGATCTTCTCCAGCCGGTAGACCAGGGTATTGCGGTGGACGAACAGCTTCCGGGATGTCTCGGAGACGTTCAGGTTGTTCTCGAAGAACTTGTTGATGGTGAACAGCGTCTCCTGGTCCAGAGAATCAATGGAGTTCTTCTTGAACACCTCGCTCAGGAAAATCTCACACAGGGTAGTGGGAAGCTGGTAAATAAGCCGCCCGATACCCAGGTTTTCATAGTGCATGATGGTCTTCTCCGTGTCGAAGACCTTGCCCACCTCAATTGCGGTCTGGGCCTCCTTATAGGAGTCGGCCAGTTCCCGCAGATGCTCGGACACGGTGCCGATGCCGATGACGGTTTTCAGCCGCAGCTCGTTTTTCAGCGTGGCCTCCACCCCCGCGGCCACCTTTTCCAGCTCCTCGCTGGTGGTGCCGGGGGCCACCTGCTTGACGATGGCCACGTCGCTTTCATTGATGCTCAGGACGAAATCCTGCATTTTGTCCGGGAACATGCCCGCCAGCACATCCACGGTGGCAACATCGCTGTGCCCCACCTGCCGGACCAGGAACACCGCCCTGGGGGCATCGGTGGAGAAGTGCAGCTCCTTTGCCCGGATATAGATGTCCCCGGGCAGGATGTTGTCCATGATAATATTCTTGACAAAGGTTCCCCGGTCATGCTTCTCTTCATAGAAGATACGGGCATCGTTCAGGGCGATATAGGCCATGGCACAGAAGGTTCTGGCGTTCTCGTCCTCGCCGGTACAGAACACGGCATACTCAAAATAATTGGAACTGCCGACAATGGCTTTGAAGCATTTCTGATTGAATGTGACAACGCTTTCCCCGGAATTGCCAACCTTCAGGGCCGCGTCCTGCCACCGCTCCCCGATCAGGGACATATCTGTGCAGGAAATGACGCTTCCTTCCGTATCCATTACGCCGAAGGTGCGGCCGGAAATCTCTTTCAGCTGGACAATAACGCTCTGGAAAACACTGTTGGACATGGCAGAGCCCCCCTTAGTATTCTGCATAAAAGCACTTTTCATAAAAAGACATCATTATTATACACAGCTTTTGCGCACATTGCAAGTGCCTTTTGACATTTTATTGCAAAAAAACACATGTTTTTTAGGTATATTCCCGAATTGTTTTCCCCAGGTCAGGCAGCGCGTTCCATTGTTTCCAGCATTTTGCCCGCGCATGTCAGTTGACAGTGGGCAGTTACCGGGGAGGCCGTATAAGCGGCTGTATTCACCTAATTTGTGTCACTCCGAGAAAGCAGCGCACTACTGACCTGGGAATCTCCCTCGTCATTGAGACCGCGTTCTCCTAAGGCAACACCGCACAATTGCGTCAGCGGATCTCAGCGGATCTTTTGCACCATTTCTGCAGTTTCAAAAACGGGAAATACATACAGTATTCCCCCGTTTTTGAAACTTTGAACTGGCACAAAATCTCTCGCTGAGCTTCCTTGCCGAATTATGCGGTGTTGCCCTAAAGATGGAGATTGCCACACCACTTAAGAGGACTGGTTCGCAATGACCGGGAATTCGATGGTGCGCGTTTCGCGTCAGGTCGCGCACCGTTTAACGTATAACAGCCCCATATTTCAATTTCCGTGAAGCGGCACCGCATCTCATATCTTATATCTTATATCTCATCACTGGAAACCGTCTTCCAGCTCCCCCAGTTCCTCGTCTGTCAGTTCCCGGACCGTGCCCCGGGGAAGCGCCCCCAGAGTAAGCCCGCCCTCCCGGCGGCGCTCCAGGTAGGTAACGCGCATTCCCCGGGAGGCCAGCATCCTGCGAACCTGGTGGTACTTTCCCTCCACCACGGTCACCAGGCTCTCCCCCGGGCCCAGGGGCATGAGCACCGCCGGCAGGCACACCGTCCCGTCAGCCAGGGTCAGTCCCTTTTCAAAGGCAGCCACATCCTCCGGCGCTGCCTGTCCTTCGTGCCGGGCATAATATTCCTTTTCCACCCGCTTTTTGGGAGCGATCAGCCGGTGCAGCAGCGCCCCGTCATTGGTAAAAAGCAGCAGTCCCTCGGTTTCCTTGTCCAGGCGGCCCACAGGCTTTAAATCCATATGCCGCAGGTTTTCCGGCAGCAGCTCCATCACCGTCTTTTCCTGCCGGTCCTCGGTGGCGGTGACAAAGCCCGCCGGCTTGTTGAGCATCACCACCATCCGCCGCTTTGCCCCCAGAGCCCCGCCGTCCAGGCAGATTTCCTGAGCCGCCGGGTCTACCTTCCGTCCCGGATCCCGCTCCGTTTTCCCGTCCACGGTGACCCGGCCCGCTTTCAGGAGCTCTTTCACCTGGCTCCGGGTGCCCGCTCCGCTGCCGCAAAGGAATTTGTCCAACCGTTCCATACTTCCTCCGTTCTATCCCGTCCCGGCAGGACATACATATGTGGTGTCAATGTCATTTGGGAGGGATATGCTATGATGGTTATGACCGCAAAGGTCGATATGAAAAAAATACTGCTGCTCCTGGCAGGGGCCGCAGCCCTGATCCTGTCACTCATATTGCTGCTGGGGGGAAAGGATGACGCCGCCCAGACCGCCGCGCCCATGTCCTCCAACGATGCCCGGGTGCAATTTCTCCGGGACTTCGGCTGGGATGTGACCACCTCCCCCACGGAATCCAGCCAGGTGCGCATCCCCAAGGAGCAAAGCGAGGTCTTTGAGCGGTACAACACACTACAGAAAGGCCAGGGCTACGACCTGACCCAGTACGCCGGGAAGAAGGTCATGCGTTATGTCTACAAGATCAACAATTACCCCGGCGCAACGGAGCCGGTATACGCGACATTGCTGGTGTACAAGAATCAGATCATCGGCGGCGACGTGACGGACACCGCCGCCAAGGGGCAGATCCGGGGCTTCAAAATGCCGGAGGCCACCACCCCCGCCACCCAGGCCACCCTGCCCCAGGTCACCGTCCCCACAACCCAGGCCACCCTGCCCGACACCAGCCAGACCACCGGCACGGCGACACCATAATAACCAAAAGGCTATACGGTCAGACGTAAAAATTGGAATTTGGCGAGGAAAGACCGGGCATCGAACAACACTGTCATTCCGAACCAGTTCTCTTTCCTGGTGTGGGAATCTCCATCGACTTTCGGGCTATTTATCGTCATCCATTCGTAGGGGACGGGTTTCCCGTCCCCCGGAATCCAGAGACTTGTTTGGGGCGGGACGGGAAACCCGTCCCCTACAATGCTTTTACGGTTGGTCCGACAAATTCCCAATTTGCTTGCCTGTATCCTACCATAAAAATCCGTTCTTGACAAGCGGCCCCGGAGATGTTATCCTGAATGCAACTGAACAGGAATCTTCAGGGCGGGGTGCAATTCCCCACCGGCGGTGACGGATGGTTTTCATCCCCAGTCCGCGAACGCGCAAGCGCCGAACCGGTGCGACTCCGGTACCGACAGTACAGTCTGGATGGAAGAAGATCCGCAGCATTTTTGCAGGGGTCCGTGGGATCCCCGCCATACTGCGTTTTTTCCCGCCCTGGGTCTATCCCGGGGCGGATTTTTTCGTGAGGTGACTACACTATGCAAGAACTCATTTCCCAACTGAAAGAGAACGTGGGCTTTGTCCTGACCTGCCTTGCCATCATCATAGGTATCGCTCTGCTTGCAAAGCTTGCCGAGCGCTTTCTCCCCGAGACCCGGAAGGTAAGTCCTGCCCGGCGGATCAGCATCATCAGCATCTGCGCTGCCATCGCTGTGGTACTCCATATCCTGGACTTTCCTCTGCCCTTCCTGGCCCCCGGCTTTTACAAGCTGGACTTCTCCGAGGTGCCCGTCATGCTCTGTGGCTTCTTCCTGGGGCCCAGCGCCGCGGTTGTCTGCGAGGGCATCAAGATTCTGCTGAAGCTCCTTCTCAAGAGCACCTCCACGGCCTTTGTAGGAGACCTGGCCAACTTCGTGGTAGGCTGCAGCTTCGTCCTCCCCGCCGCCATCTGGTACCACATCCATAAGAGCAAGCACAGTGCCCTGCTTGGGCTGCTCCTGGGCACCCTTTGCATGACCATCTTCGGCACCGCCTTCAACGCGGTATATCTGCTTCCCAAGTTTGCCCAGCTCTACGGCATGCCCCTGGAAACGATCATCGGTATGGGCACAAAGATTCACGGAGGTGTCAAAGGCGTGGGCACCTTTGTACTGCTGTGCGTAGCCCCCCTGAACCTTGTAAAGGGCGGCCTTGTCTCCCTGCTCACCATGCTCCTGTACAAGCGGGTAGCCGCACCGCTTTTCAAAATTCATCGATAAAAAACAAGGGCTACACCGCATAATTCGGCAAGGAAGCTCAGCGAGAGATTTTGTGCCAGTTCAAAGTTTCAAAAACGGGGGAATACTGTATGTATTTCCCGTTTTTGAAACTGCAGAAATGGTGCAAAAGATCCGCTGAGATCCGCTGACGCAATTGTGCGGTGTTGCCCAAGATTTCCTGCCGGACAGAGGAACCAGATAAATTGGAATTGTGCTTATCGGTTTTACTCAGCCGCCTGATAAATTGGAATTTGTCGGACCAACCGTAAAAGCATCGTAGGGGACGGGTTTCCCGTCCCGCCCCATACAAGTCTCTGAATTCCGGGGGACGGGAAACCCGTCCCCTACGAATGGATGACGATAAATAGCCCGAAAGTCGATGGAGATTCCCACACCAGTTTGATAACTGGTTCGGAATGACCTGCTCTGACGGCCCGCCAAATTCCAATTTGTACGCCCTCCGGGTATTCTTTCCAGAATTCACAAAAAGTTCTTACTTTTCCGGAGAAGCGATGCTATAATGAAAAAACACTATGCAGCCGGCGGGCAGATTGCCCGTCGGCTGCTGAAATTCATTCCGGGAGGGAAGCGCCATGACCGCGCTATTGCTTCGCCTGTTTGTAAAAGACTATCAGAATCCGGAAAACCCGGCTGTCCATACTGCCATCGGGAAAATGGCCGGGATCACGGGGGTTTTGTGCAATGTTTTCCTCTTCCTTGGTAAGCTACTTGCCGGGCTTCTGTCCGGGTCCATCTCCATTGTTGCCGACGCCGTCAACAACCTGTCCGACGCCGGTTCCTCCGTTGTGACCCTGGCCGGCTTCCAGCTTGCCCAGCGGCCCGCCGACCGGGAGCATCCCTACGGCCACGCCCGGTATGAGTACCTGTCCGGACTGGTGGTGGCGGCCCTGATTCTGGTCATCGGTCTGGAATTGGCAAAGTCCTCCTTCCAGAAGATCCTCCACCCGGAGCCCATCGAGGCAACCCCCGTTGCCCTGGGGGTACTGATCGCCTCCCTGTGCGTCAAGCTGTGGATGTGCGTTTTCTACCGCTCCCTGGGAAAGCGCATCCGCTCCATCACCCTGGCCGCCTCCTCCGCCGACAGCCGCAACGATGTCATTGCCACCTCCGGCGTTCTCGCGGGCTATGTGGTGAGCAGTCTGCTCCATGTGAATGTGGACGGCTTTGTGGGCCTTGCCGTAGCGTGCTTTATCCTCTGGTCCGGCATCGGCATTGCCCGGGACACCATCTCTCCCCTACTGGGAGGCCGGGCCGACCCCAATCTGGTGGAAAACCTTTCAAACCTTGTCCTGTCCCATGAAAAAATCCTGGGAATCCATGACCTGCTGGTCCACGACTACGGCCCCGGCCAGTGCTTTGCCTCCGTCCACGCGGAGCTCAGCGCCCAGGAGGACCCCATGGTCTGCCACGATATTATCGACGATATTGAGCAGGACGCCATAGAGCAGCTCAATGTCCACCTGGTGATCCACTATGACCCCGTAATGACCGACGACGCGGAGTGGAGCGAAATGCGGGGCCTGACGGAAAACTGGGTCCGGCAGGTGGATCCCAGGCTCACCATCCACGATTTCCGGATGGTCCGGGGCGCGAAGCAGACAAAGCTGGTCTTTGACCTGACAGTGCCCTACGATATGGCCCTGTCCTCCGGAGAGGTCCAGCAGGTAATGGAAAAGAATCTCCGGGAGCAGGGAAAGGATTATGTTACCGTCATCCACCTGGACCGGGAGATGTAAAACCGTATTTGAGGAAAACGATTCCCCCGCTTAACAGGCCTTTTCGGCCGTAAGCGGGGGATTTTTTTGTTTTGGATCCAATACCGCGCTGCTGCACGCACAATCGAATTCCCGGTCATTGCGAACCAGTTCTCAAACTGGTGTGGCAATCTCCATCTTTAGAAGAACGCAGTCACAATGACGATGGGGATTCCCAGGTCAGTAGTGCGCTCTGGTTCGGAATGACGCGTAATTTAAGGCAACACCGCATAATGGGGCAAGGAGATTCGGCGCGAGATTTTGGCACAAGCGAAAGTATGAAAAATGCGGGAATACTGGATGTATTTCCCATTTTTCATACTGCACGATTGGGGCAAAAGATCCGCCGAAGCCCGCAGTGCCCATTGTGCGGTGTTGCCTTAAGAGTGCAGCCGCCTATACGGTCTCCCCGCCCTGGGGACGGGTTATTTAATCACCCGCACCCGGAGGACGCCCTCCATGCTCCGCAGGCTCTCCACCGCAGCGTCGGAGGGGCGGTGGTCCAGGTCCAGCATGGTGTAGGCGTACTTGCCCCGGGACTTATTCATCAGCCCCGCGATATTCACGCCTTCGGAAGCCACGGCGGAGGTGAACCGGCTCAGGGAGTTGGGGATGTTCCCGTGGAGAATGGTGATCCGTCCGGCGGCGGTGCACACGCCCATATCGCAGTCCGGGAAGTTCACGGAATGGCTGATATTGCCGTTTTCCAGGTAGTCCATCATTTCCCGCACCGCCATTTTGGCGCAGTTGTCCTCGGATTCCTCGGTGGAGGCACCCAGGTGGGGGATGGCAATGCAGCCGGGCATGGAGGCAGTCCGGTCATTGGGGAAATCGGTAACATACCGGGACACCTTGCCGCTGGCCAGGGCCTCGGCCATGGCCTCGTCGTCCACCAGAAGGTCTCTGGCAAAGTTCAGGATCACCACCCCGTCCTTCATTTTGCCGATGGTCTCCCGGTTGATCATGCCCCGGGTGTCATCCAGCAAGGGGGTGTGCAGGGAAATCACGTCGCAGGTTCCGAAAATTTCCTCCCGGGTGCGGACCCGGTGAATCTGGCTGTCCAAATGCCAGGCGGCGTCGATGGAAATAAAGGGGTCGCAGCCGTAGACATCCATGCCCAGGCTTCTTGCCGCGTTGGCCAGGGGGCCGCCCACAGCGCCCAGGCCGATGACGCCCAGCTTCCGGCCCAGAATCTCATGACCGGCAAACCGGGACTTACCCTTTTCCACCTGCTTCGCGATGTTTTCCGTACCGGTGATGGACTTTACCCATTCGATGCCGCCGGTGACGTCCCGGCTGGCAAGGAGCAGGCCGCACAGGGTCAGCTCCATCACGCTCCGGGCGTTGGCACCGGGAGTATTGAATACCACGACACCCTGTTCCGCGCATTTATCCAGGGGGATATTGTTCACACCGGCACCGGCTCTTGCCACCGCCAGCAGCCCTTCCGGAAGGTCCATGTCATGCATGGCGGCGCTGCGCACCAGGATGCCCTCCGCCTGGGCCACATCATCGGTGAGGGTATAGTCCTCCCCCCACAGCTCTGTTCCTTTGGGGGAAATCTTGTTCAGGTAATGGATATGGTACATAGCTGCCTCCTTATCCGTTTCGCTTTTCGAAGCCGTCCATAAATTCCACCAGCTTGACTACGCCCTCCATGGGCATGGCGTTGTAAATGCTGGCCCGCATACCGCCCACGCTGCGGTGGCCTTTCAGGTTCACAAAGCCGGCTTCCTCCGCCTCAGCGATAAACTTCTTGTTCAGTTCGTCACTGTCCGTGACGAAGGGCACGTTCATGAGGGAGCGGTCCTTTGCCACCACGGTGCCCCGGAACATCCGGCTGGCATCCAGGAAATCGTAGAGCACCGCCGCCTTTTCCCGGTTTCTGCGGCCCATTTCCTCAAGGCCCCCCTGGTCTAAGAGCCACTTGAACACCTTGCCGCAGATGTAGATGCCGTAAGCAGGCGGGGTATTGTACATGGAGCCGTTGTCGGCGTGGGTCTTGTAGCGGAGCATGGTGGGGGTGCCGGGGTACACATCCTCGGTAATGAAATCCTCCCGGATCACCGCGATCACCACACCGGCGGGGCCCACATTCTTCTGGGCGCCGCCGTAAAGCATGGCGTATTTGCTCACATCCACCGGCTCCGACAGGAAGCAGGAGGACACGTCGGCAACCAGGGGCTTTCCCTTGGTATTGGGCAGGGTGTGGAACTTGGTGCCGTAGATGGTATTGTTCTCGCAGATATAGACATAGGAGGCGTCGTCGTGAACCGGCAGGTCGGAGCAGTCGGGGATATAGCTGAAGGTCTTATCTGCGGAGGAAGCGATAGCCTCCGCCCGTCCATAGAGCTTTCCCTCCTGCCAGGCCTTCTTGGCCCACTGGCCGGTGACGATGTAGTCCGCCGCCCCGGTCTTCATCAGGTTCATGGGGATCATGGCAAACTGCTGGCTTGCGCCGCCCTGCAGGAACAGCACCTTATAGTTATCCGGAATTCCCATGAGCTTGCGCAGATCCGCCTCGGCAGTGTCGATGATATTCTGATACGTCTTGGACCGATGACTCATCTCCATAACAGACATACCGGTTCCCCGGTAGTCCAGCATTTCGGCGGCAGCTTCCCGCAGCACAGCCTCCGGCAGCACAGCAGGACCGGCAGAAAAATTATAAACCCGTGACATGGTCATCCTCTTCCTTTCATTTGGTTCGTCTTCCCGGGTGTCCGTGCCCGGGAAACACTTTTCCGTGATAAAGCATATATTACCACGGATCGGACCGGAATACAAGATTACAGATTGCCGGAAATTCCTTATTTTTCCCTAAAAAACTAGGTAAATGTGGCAAACGGACAGCAGCAGCCTGTGCCTGTCGGCTTAACTCAGCAGCGCGGCAAATTGGGAATTTGTAGGGGCGTAGGGGAGGCGTTTCGCCTCCCGCAGCAGGCGGGAAAATCTCCCAAAAGGGTTGGGCGAAGCGGTAAATAGGCCGCTATGCAAAGGGACGGGAAACCCGTCCCCTACGAAGAGAATCGATACCGAGTTCTCCGCCAAATTTCCGATTTGTCGTTTTCCTGAGCAAACCCGATAAGCACTTTATCTCATATCTCATATCTTATATCTTCAGCCGAACCGCTCCCCGAATGTTGTTTCTTCTATTGCTTTTTCTGTAAAAGGGCGTTATAATACAGTATATTTTGTGCCCTAGAGACGGGGCGGCACTGTGAGGGTCTGTATGAATATCATTATCGCAGGCGACGGCAAGGTAGGGTCCACCCTGACCCGGCAGCTCTCCGCGGAGGGCCACGACATTACCCTGATCGATTCCAACAGCCAGGTGCTGGCGGAAAGCGTGGAACGCTACGATGTGTTCTCGGTGGAGGGCAACTGCGCCTCCATGTCCGTTCTGGCCCAGGCCAAGGTCAGGGACGCGGATCTTCTCATCGCCGCCACCAGCAAGGACGAAATTAATCTGCTGTGCTGCACCACGGCCCACGCTATGAACCCCCGGCTTCACACCATCGCCCGGATCCGCAACCCGGAATACACCGAGCAGATTTATAATATGCGGGATGTCTTCGGTCTGTCCATGGTGATTAACCCCGAAAACCAGGCCGCCACGGAAATTGAACGGCTTCTCAAATATCCCGGCTTTCTCCGCCGGGACACCTTTGCTAAGGGCCGTACGGAGATCGTAGAGCTGCGGGTGGAGCAGGGCAGCAAGCTGTGCAACGTCAGGCTTTCCGATCTGCGCGCCATCGTCAAGTGCCAGGTGCTGGTGTGCGCCGTACTCCGGGACGGCACCGCCTCCGCCCCCGGCGGCGATTTTGTCCTCCGGGAGGGAGACCGGCTGTTTGTCACCGCTCTGTCCGGGAACCTGACCACATTGCTCAAAAATCTGGGCCTGCTGACCCGCCGGACCCGCAACATCTTTCTGTGCGGCGGCGGCCGGGTGAGCTACTACCTGGCCAGCAAGCTGAGCCGGGCAGGCATTCAGGTCAAGATCATCGAAAGCGACCCGGAGCGGTGCCGGGAGCTCAGCGCCAAGCTTCCCGGCGTAACCGTCATAAACGGCAACGCCAGCGACCAGGAGCTGCTGGAAAGCGAGGGGCTGAGCAGCTGCGACGCCCTCGTCACCCTCACCGGGCTGGATGAACTGAATATGATCGTCTCCCTCTTTGCCATTTCCCGGGGTGTACCCCAGGTAATCACCAAGCTGGGCCACGCCGACAACCGGAGCATCATCGACAGCCTGTACCTGGGCAGCCTCGTCTGCCCCAAGGAGCTGTGCAGCACCACCATCGTCCGCTATGTCCGGGCCATGCAGAACCAGACCGGCGCGGCGCTCTCCGTGCATACCATCGCCGACGGCCAGGCCGAGGCCATGGAGTTCCTGGTAGATGACCGGACCCGGTTCCGGGATACGCCACTGAAGCAGATCAAACTCAAGCCCAACGTTCTGGTGGTGAGCATTGCCCACGGCGCGAAAACGGAAATCGCCAACGGTGATTCCTTCTTCCGCACCGGGGATACCGTGGTGGTGGTCACCAACGGCCGGGCCGCGCTGCGGCAGCTGAATGACATTTTTGCTTGATCGGGGCACGCTATGAACTATAAAATGATGGGGCGGTTCCTCGCCCAGATCCTATTTCTGGAGGGTCTTTTCCTCCTGCCGCCGCTGCTGATCAGCCTGTACCTGGGGGAAACGGCAGCGGTCACGGGCTTCGCGTGCACCCTTGCCCTCATTGCCGGGCTGTGCCTGCTGCTCTTTCCTATCTGCAAGGGCGCGCCCAGCGCGTTCCATGCTACGGAGGGTATGGTCTGCGTAGCCATGAGCTGGATCGTTCTGAGCCTTGTGGGGTGCCTGCCCTTTTGGGTCTCCCGGGAGATTCCCCACTTTATCGACGCTTTCTTTGAGATCGTCTCCGGCTTTACCACCACCGGCGCCTCCATTTTATCCCAGGTGGAGGCTATGTCCAAAGGGCTCCTCTACTGGCGCAGCTTCAGCCACTGGGTGGGCGGTATGGGCGTTCTGGTGTTCCTGCTGGCTATTGTCCCCAGCGGGGGCACGGGCTTTACCATGCACCTGCTCCGGGCGGAAAGCCCCGGCCCCAGCGTGGGCAAGCTGGTGCCCAGGATGCGGAAAACCGCCGCCATCCTGTACATGATCTACGTTGCCCTTACGGTGCTCAATATTATCTTCCTGCTTTTTGGGGGCATGTCCGCCTTTGAGGCCGTTTGCACCGCCTTCGGCACCGCGGGCACCGGCGGCTTCTCCATCCGCTCCGATTCCCTGGCCGGGTGCAGCCCCTATCTGCAGAATGTGACTACCGTGTTCATGCTGCTCTTCGGCATCAATTTCAGCTGCTACTATCTGCTGCTGATCGGCCAGTTTAAGAGCGTTTTCAGGGACGAGGAGCTGCGGCTGTACCTGGGCATCGTTCTGGGGAGCGTCGCCCTCATTGCCTGGAACATCCGGGGGCTTTACGCGGGGTTCGGGGAAACCCTCCGCCACGCCGCGTTCCAGGTCAGCAGCATTATCACCACCACAGGCTTTGCCACCACGGACTTTGACCTGTGGCCCAGCTTTTCCAAGACGATCCTGCTTTGCCTCATGGTGGTGGGCGCCTGCGCCGGTTCCACCGGCGGCGGCATCAAGGTGGCAAGGCTCCTGCTGCTGCTGAAAAGCACCCGGCGGAATATCAGTCAGATGCTTCACCCCCGCAAGGTTCTGCTGGTCCGGAACAACGATCAGGTGGTGGACGAAAAGGTTCTTGCCAACACCAACGCGTATCTGGCGGCCTATGTGATCATCCTCTTTATCAGCTTCATGGTGGTGTCCCTGGACGGCTTTTCCACCGGCACCAATTTCTCCGCCATTCTGTGCTGCTTCAATAACATCGGCCCCGGCCTGGAGGCGGTGGGCCCCACCTGCAATTTCAGTGGGTTCAGCGTGCTGAGCAAGCTGGTGCTGATTTTTGATATGCTCCTGGGCCGGTTGGAGATCTTCCCCCTGCTGGTCCTGTTCTCCCCCCAGACCTGGCGGGGCAGATAACCGGGCAGGGCCCGGACCCAAGTCGTGACTAACCTGATCTGTAATCGTTAGCGCCCTTTTAATTTAGGGCAGCACCGCATAATGGGGCAAGGAGATTCGGCGAGAGATTTTGACCCGA
>JAEDNR010000057.1 GCA_016302405.1 Oscillospiraceae bacterium | reverse complement strand
ATGACCACGCTTTCCAAGGCGGGTTTTGTGGACGCGGTCCACGGCAAGGGCGGCGGCTACCGTTTGAACCGGAAGCCGGAGTGCTACACCATTGGCAGCATCCTGAAGCTGACGGAGGGGAGCCTTGCCGCCGTGTCCTGTACCAGCCAGGGCGCCGCCGCCTGTGCAAGATCCGAGTGCTGCCAGACAAAGCCCATGTGGGATAAGCTGGACAAGCTGATCGACGATTTCTTCGAGGGAATCACCCTTGCGGATATTCTCAACGAAAAAGGATAATGAACAGGGGCAGCCGGCGGCTGCCCCTGTTATCTATTCTTCGTTTTCAGAAAACCGGGTCTGGGCATCGGCGTTTTCCAGCAGCTCCGATGTCAGGTCCGGAGAACTTTCCTGTCCGGAGGGTGTTCCGTTTCCTCCCTTTTCCTCCTTGTAGGCGTGGAGCTTCTTCCATACCAGCCACACCAGAACCCCAATGCCGATCACCACCGCAGTGCCCGTTACATAGACGCTGACCGGAACCTTTGTATCCATGATCCGGTCGGCCGCGTCGGTAAAGGCCTTGGAAAAATATTCCTCGTCGTCATAGTCGTCGAAGTAGTAGGCATCCAGATAGTCCAGGAGGATCTCGCAGGCTTCATCGTCCATAACCGCCCGAGCTTCCAGGCCGCAGACATACCGGGTATTATAGACCCCGTTATGCTCCTGGAAAACCACCAGGAAGTGGGCTTCATCCCGGAAAAGCGTGTCGTAGAGCTCCCCGGCAAAGGCGTCCAGCTGAGCTGCCGTGGGGTCAAGCACTCCCTCCGCATCCTCCGTCAGGTACAGGTAGGGGCTGACACCGGTCCGTTTGTAGAAATAAGCAAGGCCCTTTTCCAGCTTATCCGGGTCCCGAATCCAGTCCAGGTTGTCCGTATACCAGCCCACGTTCACGAGGGAACTGCTGTTCAGCCGCTCCCGGCGAATGGTGGAGGTCTGTATTTCGGCGGAGCTTCCACCGGAGGATGTTTTTCCCGAAACGGTGCAGCTTGACACTACCACCGACCAGATGATCAGCACGACCACCAGGAGCAAAATGCTCCCCAGGCACCCGCCACCGCAGCCGCTTCCGCAGCCAGAACGCCGGGGTGTATGGACAGGATTTACATTTATGGGACGCACGGGGCGTGGCCCAAAGGGCTCCGGGCCTCTCCAGCTGTTCGAAAAGCCATTTCCGGAAAAGCCGGAAGAATGGCTCCCGGAAGACCGGCCCCCAAAGCTGCCTGCCGAACTGTGTCCCCGGCTTCCGCCGGAAAAGCTGCTCCGGCTCCCGCCGCCGGAATGCCCGCCGGAATGGCGCATTCCACCGCCGCCGGAGCTGCGCATGCCTCCGCCGCTTCTGCCACCGCCGCCTGCACGGCCCATACTGACCTCCTCCATGTTATTGTGACCCCCGGACCGGCTCCGGCCCGGGGGAATTCTGTTTTAAGGTTATCTTTTATAAGCTGATCGCAAAATTGGAATTTGTAGAGGTGAGCGCACGCCCCGAACAACACTGTCATTCCGAACCAGTCCGCAGACTGGTGTGGGAATCTCCATCGAATTTCGGGCTGCATATCGTCATACAGTCCGTTCTATCCTGCCGTTTTCCGGAATTCATCCATGAGAAGTGGTACGTCTATTCGGGGGATTGCCACGCCAGTGTGCGCACTGGCTCGCAATGACCGGGAGTTCGATACCGCACCCGTCAGCCCGACAAATTCCAATTTCCCGGTGTGCTTACGTAAGCCAATAACCTGTTCTGTCTTAATCCAGCTTCTCGCCCTCGTCCCGGTAGGGGCTTTCCAGGGGAGATGCCGACTTGGCTTCGCTCTGATAGCGGCCAACCACCTTGGCTGCCAGGTCCACCGGCAGGATGGTGCCAGCGCCGGCCACACAGCCGCCGGGGCAGGCCATGCCCTCCAGGAGGTAGCCGTTATACTTACCCGCCTTTGCCATAGTCATGAGCTTCCGGCACTCCCGCAGACCCTCGGCCCGGGCGGTCTTGACCTCCAGGTCGGGATTCGTCTCATGAATGAGCTTCTCCACCGCGCCGGCAACACCGCCGGATACCGCGAAGCCCCGTCCGGCAGCGGTGCCCTCGTTCATGGGCTCGCCTGCTTCGATGGTGGCAAAGTCAACTTCCTTGGCCTCGAACATGCCCTGCAGCTCCTCAAAGGTCAGCACGAAGTCCACATCGGAGCGAATATTTTCCCGGATGGCTTCCAGCTTCTTGGCGGCGCAGGGGCCCACAAAGACCACCTTGCAGCCGGGGAACTGCTTCTTCATCAGCCGGGCGGTGAACACCATGGGAGTCAGGGTCATGGAGATGTTCTTGCTCTGGGCAGGGAACAGCTTATGGACCATGGAGTGCCAGGCAGGGCAGCAGGAGGTTGCCATAAAGTTCTGCTGCGCGGGAACCTTTTCCAGGAAGTCCTTGGCTTCCTCGATGGTGCACATATCCGCGCCCACGGCCACCTCCACCACCCGGTCAAAGCCCAGCCGCTTCATGGCGGCGGTAAACTTTTCCGGTGTGGAGTATTTGCCGAACTGGCCGATAAAGGCAGGGGCCACAATGGCAATGACCTGGTTGCCCTCCACAATGGAGCGGACCACCTGATAGATCTGGCCCTTGTCCACAATGGCGCCGAAGGGACAGCTTACCAGGCACTGACCGCAGGAAACGCACTTGTCCTGGTTGATAACGGCCTTGCCGTTCTCGTCCATGCCGATGGCATCCATACCGCAGGCCGCCTGACAGGGCCGCTCAATGTGGATAATGGCGTGGTAGGAGCAGGCGGCAGCGCACTTGCCGCACTTGATGCACTTGCCCGTATCGATGCGGGACTTGCCGTTGACAAAGCTGACGGCGTCCCGGGGGCAGACCTTCTGGCAGGAGGCAGCCAGACAGTTCTGGCAGCTCTCCGTCACACGGTACTGGTTCGTGGGGCAGGCATGGCAGGCATAGGGAATGATATTAATGAGCGGCGGCTCATAGTACTGCTGGGCAATGGCAGCGTGGTCCATACCCTCGGTGATCAGGCTCCGGGTCTGGACGGAACGGACGGACAGGCCCATGGCAAGGCGCACCCGCTCACCGGCAATGGCCCGCTCCAGGAAAATGGATTCCCGGTGCAGAGGCTGGTCGCCGGGGACGATCACATAGGGCAGATCCTCCGCCTTGGTATAGTCGCCGTCGGTGTAGGCCATTCTGGCCACCTCGGTAAAGACCTTCTTGCGGATGTCTGTGATCAGGGACGGAATTCCTCTCATTTTCTCTCCTCCAGTATAGCGAAAAGATCGGCAAATTTTCTCCAAATATATTATAACAGAAATCCACCCCAGGTCAAGACCGGCCTTACGGTTTCTTTCCGGAGGATCTGCCCTGGCATTTTTGCGCCGCAGGGACATACACTGGAAGTAAACCACAGTTGGAGGGGAGATCCGATATGAAACGGGCAACCGGTATTCTTCTGGCGCTGCTGCTTACGCTCCCGCTGCTGCCCCATCCTGCCCGGGCAGCAGGGCTGGAGGTAGCGGGAAAGAGCGCCGTTCTCATGGACGCAGCTACGGGAACGGTGCTGTATGAAAGTAATCCCCACGACAAGCTGGCCCCCGCCAGCGTTACCAAGGTCATGACCATGCTGCTCATTATGGAGGCGGTGGATTCCGGGAAGCTTTCCCTGGATGACACCATTACCGCCTCGGAGGCCGCCGCCGCCAAGGGCGGCAGTCAGATCTACCTGAAGGTGGGTGAGACCATGACGGCAAGGGATATGCTCAAGTCCATTGCCGTGTCCTCTGCCAACGACTGCGCCTGCGCCATGGCGGAGCACCTGGCGGGAAGTGAGGGGGCTTTCGTGGAGCAGATGAACCGCCGGGCTGGGGAGCTGGGGATGAACGACACCCATTTTGTCAACTGCACCGGTCTGGACGACGGGGAGGACGCCGCCCAGCACCGCACCAGCGCCTACGACATTGCCCTTATGTCCCGGGAGCTGCTTGTAAAGCATCCGGGCATCAAAAAGTTCACCTCCATCTGGATGGACACCGTCCGAAACGGTGCTTTCGGCCTGTCCAATACCAACAAGCTGATCCGGTTTTACAACGGGGCCACGGGGCTGAAAACCGGCTACACCTCCGGGGCGGGCTACTGCCTGTCCGCCACAGCGGAGCGGGAGGGTTTGGAGCTCATCGCGGTGGTCATGGGCTGCGAGACCTCCCAGAAACGGGCCGCTGCCTGCAAGTCCATGCTGGACTACGGCTTCGCCAATTTCTCCCTGGTAAGCCCCGGCCTGGAAGAGGACCTGCGGGTGCCGGTGACTCTGGGAGCGGCGGACTCCGTTCCCCTGACCCTGGCGGGTGGGGACAGTATGCTCATCGACAAGGGGCAGAAAAACCTGATTTCTTACGAAGTAGCTTCCGAGCCTTCCGTAAAAGCGCCGGTAGCCAAGGGCCAGGCCCTGGGCTCCCTGACGGTGAAGGCCGGAGACCAGGTCCTCAAAACCATTCCTCTGATAGCAGCATCCAATGTGGACCGCCTGACCTGGGGCAATCTCTTTCTCACCGTTCTGCGCCGTGCCGCCATGGGGAAAACCCCATAGCAAAACTGCCTGTCTCTTTTTGAGGCAGGCAGTTTCGTTATATAACAGGATAATTGTCAATTGACCCCCAGGTAGCCGCACAGGACCTTCAGCGTATTGTACACGCCGTCAATGTGGCTGCGCTCGTAGCCGTGGCTGGCGTAGACCCCCGCGCCGATAAGGCCGTGGCGCAGGTCCGCCCCCGCCCGCAGGGTAGCCTCCACATCGGAGCCGTAGTGGGGGTACACATCCACCGCGTAATCCGCGCCTGTGTCCTTTGCCGCCTGGATGAGTTTCCCCACAACCGCATAGCTGTAGGGTCCGCCGGAATCCTTGGCGCAGATGGACACCTGCCGCTCAGTGCAGCTCAGGCCCTCACCCACGCAGCCCATATCCACGGAAATGGCCTCGGTCACCCCGGCGGGCACCGAGGCGGAGCCGCCGTGGCCCACTTCCTCGTATACCGTCACATGGACATAGGTGTGCCGGGGCAGGGTGACGGCGTGGTCTTTCAGATACTTGGCAAAGCCCAGCAGGATCCCCACGGACAGCTTGTCGTCCAGAAAACGGCTCTTGAGATAGCCGGAGGCGGTGCGCCGGGTCCGGGGGTCAAAGCACACAATATCCCCGGTCTGAATGCCCAGCTTCCCGGTGTCTGACCCGGACTTCACATCCTCGTCCAGCACCACCTCCACGGTATCAAAGCCACGCTTTACGTCAGAATAGCTGCCGTTTACATGGATGGAGGCGTTGCAAAGCTGCAGCGTGCCCTCATAGCATGTCCCTTCCCGGGTGTAGACCCGGACGTTTTCCGCCTCTGCATTGTTGGCGTTCATGCCGCCCAGGGAGGTCAGCCGGAGCCGCCCGTTTCCCTTTACCTGGGCAACCATGGCCCCCAGGGTGTCGGCGTGGGCTTCCAGCAGAAGCCCCTCTCCTTCCCTGCCGCCCAGGTCCGCCAGAACGCCGCCCTTGACGGTCAGCTCCGCCGGGAAGCCCAGGGCCTGGAAAGCATCCCGCACCCAGGCAGCCGCCTTGTCCGTATAGCCCGAAGGAGAGTCGATGGCCAAAAGCGCCGCCGTCTGCTCCCAGGCATAATCCGCGTAAGAATGGTCAAGCATTGTGATTCCTCCGACTATAATAGATTATTCTGTTTATGAGGTTCGTTCAGAAAGAGATAAATTGGAATTTGTAGAGGTGAGCGCACGCCCCGGACAACACTGTCATTCCGAACCAGCGCGCACGCTGGTGTGGGAATCTCCATCGAATTCCAGGCAGCCCATCGTCATACAGGCGTTCTTACCTGCCATTTCCCGAAATTCATCCATGAGAAATGGTGCTTCTATCCGGGAGATTGCCACACCAGTGACGTCGGTCACTGGTTCGCAATGACCGGGAGTTCGATACCGCGCCCGTCGGCCCGACAAATTCCAATTTTTCCATCCCCTGCTGCCAGTCCGGTATGTATCAGGAGCCCAGAACCAGGTAATGCCACACCCCGGCGATTTCCCGCAGGAAGTGGTTTACCTTCTGGGAAAACCGGCTGGTCCTGGCGGGAACACCAGCAAATTCCACGCCGCAGTCCCGGGTCATCATCCCCGCCCGGCACAGGTGGTACTCGCTGGACACAACCCACAGCTTATCCGGACGGACGCCGGTTTTTTCTTCGATCAGGTCCAGCGAGAACAGAATGTTCTCCTTGGTGGAAGTGGCCTTGTCCTCCATCCAGACCCGGTCCGGGTCGATGCCCATGGCCGTGAGCTCGTCAAACATGCTCTGGGCCTCGGTCATGTGCTCATCCGGGCCCTGGCCGCCGGACACCACGGCGATAGTGTTCGGATGGGTGGAAAGGTAGTCATAGGCCCCGTAGATCCGGTCCCACAATGACACAGAGGGTCCATCGGCACGGACCTTGGCACCCAGCACTACCAGGTAATCCGCTTCCTCCCCCGGGTTTCCAAAGCTTGCCTTGATGATCACGGCTTCAGTAATGGCCGCCGCCGCAGTGCCCAGAATGAGTAGCGCCGTGACAATACCCACCGTAAACCTTGTGAACCGGGGCAAGCGGGCACCCAGCCGGGGCACCAGCGTGTAGAAGAGAATCACCGCAATGATGCCGCAGCATACCAGCGCGGAAAAGCTATAACCCGGCAGCACAAATTTGAACACAAACGCGGCGCAGGCAAGAACACCGCAGCACAGCCAGGGCAAAAGTCTGAGCAAGAGCCTGCCCAAACGAGGCATATTCATTCTTTTTCCCTCCCGGAATTGTTTCCTGCATTTTACCACAGTTTCCCGCCAAAAACAACCGTTTCTCCGGGCGGCACGAAAGAAATAAGAGAAAATTAAGAGATAGCGCCCGAAAAAGACGCAGCTGTTATATTCCCGGTTTATGGTTATCGACTTTCGTGAGAACACTGACAAATTGGAATTTGCCCGCAGGGCGGGCGGCCAAGTCGTGACGGGCGTGGTCTGTAATCGTTTTCACCCTGACCCGCTCGGTATCGTTCTGTGGCGCTACAAATCGGAATTTGTGGAGGAAAGACTGGGCATCGAACAACACTGTCATTCCGAACCAGTCCGCAGACTGGTGTGGGAATCTCCATCGAATTCCAGGCGGCCCATCGTCATACAGTCTGTTCTAATCTGCCGTTTCCCGGGATTCATTCACGAAAAGTGGTACGTCTATCCGGGGGATTGCCACGCCAGTGTGCGCTACTTTATCGCAATGACCGGGAATTCGATAAATTCCAATTTGTAAGGGCGTAGGGGAGGCGTTTCGCCTCCCGCAGCAAGCGGAAAAATCTCCCAAAAGGGTGGGGCGAAGCGGTAAATAGGCTGCTATGCAAAGGGACGGGAGACCCGTCCCCTACGAAGAGAATCGATACCGAGTTCTCCGACAAATTCCAATTTCGCGATCAGCTTACTAACCGCCGATCGCCTGATTCCGTTTTTTTCCTGTTCTTCCGCGCTTTTCCATTTATGGTATATAAAAGCGGTTTTTTTCCAGAAAAACGCGGAATACTATTGAGGGACCTGAATTCTTCCGGCAGAAAGCTTAGGTTTCTTTTAATTATTTGCAAAAAGTCTTTGCAAAGTGAAAGATATGTGATATACTATTGTGACCAAGCTATCATATTTATAAAACAACCACAAAAGAGGAAGAAAAATGGACGATTTATCCAAAGTTTCTGTTGTACTGCCCTCCCTGGACCCGGACGAAAAGCTCACCGCTGTGATTGACGGGCTCCTGGAATATGGCTTTCAGGATATTATCCTTGTCAATGACGGCAGCCGGGAAGAGAAGCTGCACTACTTTACCGATGCGGCAGCGGCTCATCCGGAGATTACCCTGCTGACCCACGAGGTAAACCGGGGCAAAGGCGCCGCCCTGAAAACCGCTTTTTCCTGGTTCCTTGCCAACCGTCCTCAGGGGCTGGGGGTTGTCACCGTGGACGGGGACAACCAGCACCACCCGGAAGATACCCGGGCCTGCGCTATTCACATGCTGGAGACCGGCCGCGTGACCCTGGGCTGCCGGGATTTTTCCCTGCCGGATGTGCCCCCCAGAAGCCGGTTCGGCAACCGCACCACCTCCCTGGTGTTCAAGCTGTTCTGCGGCATAACCCTTTCCGATACCCAGACGGGTCTGCGGGCCATCCCCCGCAGCGCAGTGGAAGCGTTCACCCAGGTGTACGGAGACCGGTTTGAGTACGAGACCAATATGCTCTTGGCTATGAAGACCGACGGAATCCCCTTTGACGAGGTGAAGATCCGCACCGTCTACATAGAGGAAAACAAGAGTTCCCATTTCCATTGGCTCCGGGACTCCTGGCGGATCTACAAGCTGATCCTCGCCCACTTCTTCCGCTACACCCTCAGCTCCCTGGTCTGCGCCGGGGTGGACACGGTGAGCTACTGGCTGCTTTCCCTGCTGCTGTCGGGGGCTGTCGGGGGCTTTGCCCTCACCGCCGCCGCGGGCGTCACCGCCAGGGTCATTTCCTCCCTGGTGAACTTCTTCCTGAACAAGAACGTGGTGTTCCGTACCCAGGTTGACACCCGCCGGGCGATGGTACGCTACTATGCCCTGGCAATCCCCCAGATGGGTGCCCAGATTCTTCTGACCCAGGGCCTGTACACCCTCTTCCGCATCAGCGACCGGGCAGGCGGCATCCGGACACTGTGGTATGTGGTCGTGATGGTGGTCCTGTACTTCGTAAGCTACACGATCCAGCAGCGCTGGGTCTTTGCACCGCAAAAATCTGAATCCGCGAGGTAACTAAGTATGCGTGAAAAAAATCAGAATCAGCCCGCCCGCAGCAGCCGGGAGGCTCAGAACAATGTTACGGTGAAGTCCCAGAAGAAGAAAAAGAAGGGCGGTCTTCTCGGCAGACTGGTCCGCCGGTTCTTCCTGCTGCTGTTTACCCTGATTTTCCTGGTGATTGGCTCCCTGGTGGCGATTATGTACACCATCTTCAACGGTCCCTCCCCTGCCGCCCGGGATGTGCTCACCATGTCCCTGCTGGAGCCCAGCGCCACCAAATGGATTCCGGGACTGTTCCTGGGGGACGAGCTGGTGGAGCAGATCCGGGCCGACCAGGGCACGGAGCTTACCGATGACGTGTCGGACAGCTCTCAGGTGGTCATCAACCGGGGCGACACCCTGTCCACCGGCGGCGACGAGTGGGCCAACTATCCCGACGGCATCCGCATTGAATCCTACGGCGGCAAGACCTTCAACGCCCATATCATGATCGTGCGGGATCCGTCCCGGGTGTACATGGCCATGTCCACCGAGAAGTGGTCCACCAGCATTCCCGGCACCCGGATCAATCAGCAGATCGAGACCGAGGGCGCCATTGCCGCCATCAATGCCGGCGCGTTCCTGGATAACGGCACCGCCGGCCCCGAAGTCGGCAGCGTGCCCAGCGGCATCGTCTATGCCCAGGGTGCGTTCCGCTCCAACAGCTACCGGGAATACCTGCAGGAGTCCGGCTTCGCCGGCTTCAATCAGGACGACGTTCTGATCGTCGCCAAGAATATGACCGTGGAGCAGGCCAACGAGCTGGGCATCCGGGACGGCTGTGAGTTCGGCCCCGTGCTCATCATGAACGGCGAAGTCAACGATGTGGCCTACAACAGCAACTCCGGCTTTAACCCCCGTACCGCCATCGGTCAGCGAGCCGACGGCGCAGTGATCTTCCTGTGCATCGACGGACGGCAGCCTGGCTCCGTGGGCGGCACCTACCGCGACTGCATCGATATTATGGTGGAATACGGTGCCGTGAACGCCTGCAACATGGACGGCGGCTCCTCCTCCGTCATGATGTACCGAGATACCTACGGCAGATACGGGCAGCCCGGCGAGGTTCAGATGATCAACAGCTACTCTCTGCTCCAGGCAGAGCCCAGAAAGATGCCGGACTTCTGGATGGTCCGGCCCGAATAAGAGGTGAAGACGATGTACCGTGGAAAATTTCAATCGGATAAGCGGGAGGGCACACCCGTCTACCGGGAGCCTTCCCCTGTAAAGAACACCCGGACCGCCGCCCAGCAGCCGGTATCCCGGCAGACTGCCCCCCAGCGTTCTGCCCAGACCCAGCGAACCGCCCAGACTCAGCGGACAGCCCAGCAGCGGGAGATTCCCCAGCGCCGCGGGCCCCGGGTAGGCGGCATCATCTTCTACACCCTGTATTTCCTGCTTATTTTTGTCTTCTGCGCCGGCACCTGGCTGGCTACCAAGTGGCTCCAGGGGTGGCTCGTGGACTTTGAGGCCGCGCAGCCCACTGTCAAGAGCCAGGAGGTTTTCGACCAGCTCTTCGGAAACCCCGACTGGGCCGCCCTTTACAAATCCGCCGGAATCCAGGATACCCCCTATGAGGGTGTGGACGCCTATGTCGCCTACATGCAGGAGAAAACCGCCGGCCAGACGCTGACCTACTCCGAGACCTCTGCCGGCACCTCCGGTGACAAAAAGTATATTGTCAAGCTGGGTGACGAGAAGATCGCCTCCTTCACCCTGTCCGGCGCGACGGAGCATGTGACCGATATTCCCGACTGGAATCTGGGCAGCGTGGAGCTGTTCTTTGACCGGGCCGAGGGCTACAGAATCCAGAAAATGGATGGTCACACCGCCTATGTCAACGGCGCGCCCCTGGATGACAGCTTTACCATTCAGATCGCCACTACCAAGGCCGACCAGTACCTGCCCATCGGCACCACCGGCGTCAAGACCTGCATCCAGCAGATCGACGGCCTCATAGCCCGCCCCACGGTCACCGTGAATGACCAGGCAGGAAATCCCATGGAGGTCCGCTACGACGAGGAATCCGGCATGTTTATCGAGCAGACCGAGGCCAATACCATCTCCGACGAGCTGCGTCAGCGGTCCATTGAAGCAATGGAGGCCTACGGCAAATTCCTGCTGAACATCGGCAACCGGGCCACCGTTGCCACCTACTTTGACCCGGCGGGGGATGCCTACAAGAATATCATGGCAGCGGACCGCAGCTGGACCAAATCCGGCTCCAGCCAGAAGTTTATGAACGAGGAAGTCTCCGAGTACGTGCGGTATTCCGATAATCTGTTCTCCGTCCGGGTCGCCATGACCATGACTGCCACCCGTCCCGACGGTACCGTCAAGGAGTTCCCCATTGACTACACCCTGTTCTTCACCCAGAAGAACGACAAATGGATGATCTACGACATGATCGCCGGTTCCATCCAGATCCCGGTGGGCCAGGTGCGGCTGACCTTCATGGACGGCGACACCCAGCTGAGCTCCGCCTTCTATGACACCGAAACCGAGGAACTGCTTACCCCCGTGGTCTCCGTGCCCGAGGGCAAGCGCCTGTCCTGGGTCCGGAAGGACCGGGACGCCAACGGCCGCCAGCAGCTGACTGTGGTATTCACCCCTGACGAAACCGGTCTTGTGACCCTGGCCTCCGGCACCATCCTGGAGCCCATGACCCTGTACACCTATATTGAAGATGCGGCAGCCGCCGCTTCGGAAGGAGGAGAGTCCTGATGCTGGAAGCTGTAAGACAGCTCCTTGCCTCCCTGGCAGTTTCCTTTGATCTTCCCATTCTGGAATGGATCCAGGCCCATCTGCAATGCGGATTTCTGGATAAAACCATGCCCATTATTACCCTGTTCGGCGACGGCGGCATTTTCTGGATTGCCGTTGCGGTGGTGCTCCTGTTCTTCCCCAAATACCGGAAGGTGGGCTTCTCCATGGGAGCGGCCCTCATCCTGGGTGTTCTGGTGTGCAATGTCACACTGAAACCCCTGGTGGCCCGGATCCGCCCCTATGACCTGCAGGAAACCCTGGGAAACCACATCAATTTGCTCATTTCCGCTCAGCACGACTACTCCTTCCCCTCCGGACATACCATTGCTTCCTTTGAGGCCTGTGTGGTCCTGCTGATCCACGACAAGCGTATGGGCATCCCCGCCACCATTCTGGCCTGCCTGATTGCCTTTTCCCGGCTGTACCTTTACGTCCACTACCCCACCGACGTGATCTTCTCCTTCTTCGCCGGTATCCTGTTCGCGTTCCTCGGAAACGCCATTGTAAGCCTCATTTACCGCCATCTTCCCCGGGGCAAATACGAGCGCCTCGAAAGTCTGTAACACCCCATAAAGTCACCGCCTGCCTCAATTGAGGCAGGCGGTATTTTATTCAATTGGCATTGACAATTCACAGTCGCCGCACAGCGACAACATAAATATTCACCATTCATTATTTGCTAATGGCTTTCCTCAGCAGTGCGACAAATTGGAATTTGCCCGCAGGGCGGGCGGCCAAGTCGTGACGAGCGTGGTCTGTAATCGCTCCCACCCTGACCCGCTCGGTATCGTTCTGTGGTACGCAAATTTGGAATTTGCAGAGGGAAGCCAGGGTGTCGAACAACATTGTCATTTAAGAACCAGCGCGCCGGCTTCAGTGGGAATCTCCAT
>JAEDNR010000056.1 GCA_016302405.1 Oscillospiraceae bacterium | reverse complement strand
CCCTCAGTCAGCTTCGCTGACAGCTCCCCTTGCACAGGGGAGCCCTTGCCGTGTAACGCATCGACACCGCTCGCCACTGCCCAAACAGCCCTACAAACACCAATTTGCAGAGCTGAGCCGATAGGAATGAATCCATTTTCCCTATTTATAACCCCCTGTCATTGCGGGAAAACGCAATGACAGGGGGTCCTTTTATTCGCTCTTTTCTTCCGGGAACGCGTACTGGGCCTTATACCGGGCAAAGCGCTCGGAAAAGGCGGCGCTTTCCCGCAGCTCTCCGGCTTTCAGGGAGTTTAAATACTCGTGGGCTTCCAGCTTCCCCTCGGTGACCTGGAGGATTTCCACCGCCACGTTGGAGCAGTGGTCCGCCGAACGTTCAATGGCTGTGAGAAGATCCTCCAGCACGAAGCCATACTCCACGCTGCAAAGGCCGTCCCGAAGCCGGCGGACATGCCGGGACTTGACCTCCCGGACAAGGGCGTCCACCACCTGCTCCTGAGGCTCCACCTTCATGGCAAGGTTCCGGTCAAAGCTCCGGTAGGCATCCACGGTACGGGTGAGAATGTCCGAGACCGCCCGTTCCAGCACCTCCAGCTCCGCCTTTGCCTGCTGGGAAAATTGGATCTTTTTTTCCTCCATTTCCAGCGCCGCCCGTCCCACACTCACCGCGTGGTCCGCGATGCGCTCAACATCCGAGACGGTATACAGGAGCGTATTGAGGATCCGGTTATCGGAAACGGACAGGCGCATGTCGGAAAGCCTTACAAGATACGTTCCAAGAGCATCCTCATAGCAGTCCGTTCCGTCCTCCAGGGCCAGCACCTGATCCAGGATCTTACTGTCAAAGTGCCGGGTCAGGCCCATGGCAAGGGACATGGCTTCGGCGGAATCCTCCGCCATCCGGACGGCGATCTCGTGGGCACGCTGGATAGCCACGGCAGGCGTACCCAGCAAACGCTCGTCCAGCAGCTCTGTCTTGTCCTGCTGCGCGTCATCGGGAACGGACAGAGTCGCAAGCTTTACAAGCAACCGGTTCAGGGGCAGCAGCATAGCGGTTGCCGCCACGTTGAAGGCGGTATGGATCACCGCAATGCTCATCTCATTGCAGGGATCGGCCAGGAACCGCCAGGGATGCACCAATCCAATCCCATAGAACAGCGCCATAAAAATCAGGCTGCCCGTGAGATTGAAGTACAGGTGCACCATAGCGGTGCGGCGGGCATTCTTGTTGGTGCCGATGGACCCCATAATGGCAGTGACACAGGTTCCGATGTTCTGCCCCAGGATCACAGGGATGGCGCAGCCGTAGGACACCGCGCCGGTGGAGCACATGCTCTGCAGGATACCCACCGAGGCAGAAGAAGACTGAATGATTGCCGTCAGCGCCGCGCCCACCGCAATGCCGATAAAGGGATTGGAAAAGGACACCATGAGCTTAGCAAACCAGGCTTCGTTTTTCAGGAATTTCATGGACCCGCTCATGAGCTCCATACCGGTCATGAGGGCCATGAAGCCCAGGAGGATCAGACCGATATTCTTCTTTTTATCGGAATTCGTGAACATATACAGGATGATCCCCACAGTACCCAGAAGGGGTGCCAGGGTGGAGGGCTTAAACAGCTGTACAAGGAAGCTGTCCCCTTCCAGGCCGCTGAGGGAGAGGATCCAGGCTGTGACTGTGGTGCCCACGTTGCTGCCCATGATGACCCCCACCGCCTGCTGCAAAGTGAGAATGCCGGAGTTTACGAAGCCCACCACCATGACCGTGGTCGCGGAGGAAGACTGGATCACCGCCGTCACCGCCAGGCCCAGCAGAAAGCCCCGGGGGACGCTGGCGCTCATTTTGGCAAGAATGGTCTGAAGCTTACCGCCCGCGGTACGCTCCAAAGCTTTTCCCATCACATCCATGCCAAACAGAAACAGGGCAAGCCCGCCCAGCAGAGAAACCAGATTTAAGATATAGGTTGTCATTGCGTTTTCTCCTTTTTGGATCTTACCCGTGTATAGTAACCCGGCGGCTTTGTAAAATCCATGGAAAAAAGGCAAAACCTATGTAAAATCTGTGTAAAGAAAAGGATGTGTACCGGCTTGCGTGAAGCGGACAGAGAAATTGGAATTTGGCGGCGAGTAGCCGCTGACAAGTCGTGACAAACGTGGTCTGTAATCGTTCTCACCCTTTTAATTTAGGTATGATTGCCACCGGCAATCATTAGGATTTTGATTCACTGCGTGCAGCACCACCCGCTCGGTATCGTTCTGTGGTGCGGAAAATTGGATTTTGTCGAGCTAGCGCGGAAGCGCCATGGCTTCCCCCGGGGGGAAGCTGTCGAGCGCAGCGAGACTGATGAGGAACGGCGAAACAGACCGATTTTGCATACAGTTCGTAAAAAAGGTACAATTTGAAAAGTTGTACGTTCTTATTTGACTGAACACCACATCAGAAGATGTCGCCATTCCTCATCCGCCCCTGCGGGGCACTTTCCCCCCCAGGGGAAGGTATTGGCCCGACGAATTCCAATTTCCCGCGCTGCCGGGGTGCCAATCAGCATTCAAAAGAATCCGCCCGCACCCTATTGGGGGTGCGGGCAGATGCTTTAAAAGGTAACGGTGACAGTGGTCCCCTTGCCGGGGATGCTTTCCAGATTCAGCTTCGCGTTATGGTACTGAACCGCGTGCTTGACAATGGACAGCCCCAGCCCCGTTCCGCCGGAGGCCTTGGAGTGGCTCTTGTCCACCCGGTAGAACCGCTCGAACACCCGGCTCTGGTCCTCCGGCGGAATGCCGATACCGGTATCGGCGACGGTCAGCACCACATGGCCGTCCTTTTTGAGGACCGATACATCCACACTGCCGCCATCCACATTGTACTTTACGGCGTTGCTGCAAAGGTTCTGCACGATCTCGTAAAGCAGCCCCCGCACGCCCAGGATCTGTGCGTGGTCTCCGGACACCCGGAGCGTCACATGCTTTTCTTCCGCTGGGAGCCGGAGGGACTGAACCGCTTCCTCCGCGATGTCCAGAAGATCCACCTCTTCTTTGGGCATCTGCACCCCCTCGTCCAAATGGCTCAGCCGGATCACATCCTCAATGAGCAGCACCAGCCGGGAGGCCTCCCGGCGAATATTGCCAATGAAGCGCTGGGTATCCTCCGGCTTAACCAGACCGTTTTCCAGCAGCTCCGCGCTGCCGATAATGGACTGCAGGGGCGTTTTCAGCTCATGGGACACATTGGCGGAAAACTCCCGCCTGGTCTGCTCCGCGTTGGACACCTCCGTAATATCCAGGGCCAGGATCATCAGGCCGATCACATCGGCGCCGGAGACGATCCGGTTCAGAAGAAATTGATACTCCCGGCCGTTCCTTTCTTCCCGCAGCTCAAAGTTACCCGCCCGGAACGCGGCCTCCACCGCCCCGGTCATTTCCGGCTTCCGGTCCACCTGGCAGAAAGGACTGCCGATGCAGCTATCTTCCGTGCCAAACAGCTTTTCCGCCGCCGGGTTGATGCTCAGCACTGTGCCGCTGCCGTCCAGCAGCACCAGGCCCTCGCTCATATTGGCGGTGATCTGGTTAAATTCGTCGGTCTTCTGCCGCAGGGAGCGAAGCTGAGCATTGATTTCCTCGTGCTGCTGGTGAATGCGCCGCAGCAGAGGCGACAGTTCCTCGTAGGTGTCGTTTTCCATGGGGTGTTCCAGGTCCAACTTTTCCAAAGGCTCCACAATTTTCCGGGCGGTCCGCTGGGCCAGGATCGCCGACAGGATCAGCGCGGCCGCCGCCACCACGCAGGCAGGATGGAGCATTCCCGCCACCAGCACCAGCAATGACTTCTGACTGACGGAGATCCGCAGAACGCTGCCGTCAGAAAGCTTCTTCGCTTCATAGATCTGCTTTTCCAGCAGGGTATCCGACTGGCGCACCGCGCTGCCGAAGCCTACGCGCAGGGCCTGGCGGATCTCCTCCCGCTCCAGATGGCTTTCCATTCCCACGGAATCCGCATGGGTATCAAACAGAACGGTGCCGTCGGGCTGGATCCAGGTTATGCGGAAGTTTTTCGCGTCCAGCTTCTGCAGATATTGAAGTCCGCCCTGTTCCGTCCCCGCCGCGGCAAGGCTCAGCTCGTCTTTCAGCTGGGCAGTCTGCACATTGCCCGCGTAGCTGTAAAATACCCCCATGACAATAACCAGGGCACACAGCAGCACCACCGCCGCGATCACAAGAATGGAACGAAAAATCTTACCGGTCATGCTTTCCCTCCATACGATAGCCCACGCCCCGGACGGTTTCGATCCGCTGTCCCCAGTCACCCAGCTTCTGGCGCAGGGTACGGATGTGCATATCCACCGTGCGGGTCTCTACAGCGTAATCTGTATTCCAGATGTCATGCAGGAGCTGCTCCCGGCTGAACGCCGTCCCGGGATGGGACAGGAACAGCTTCAGCAGCTCATATTCTTTATAGGTCAGGGTAATCCGCTCCCCCGCCAAGGTAACGGTATGCTGTCCGGGATCCAGCGTAAGACCGTCCAGCTCCAAAAGGGCGGCGGTCTGGGCAGGTAAACTCCGACGCAGCACCGCCTTTACCCGGGAGACCATTTCCATCATGCCGAAGGGCTTGGTGATATAGTCGTCCGCTCCCATGTCCAGGCTCTGGACCTTGTCATATTCCGTGCCCCTGGCGGTTGCCATAATGACGGGGATCCGGCGAAACCGTTCATCCGCCTTCAGACGCTTCAGCAGCGTCACACCGTCCTCCCCGGGAAGCATCACATCCAGCAGGATAAGCTCCGGCTGTTTCTGCTGCAGCGCGGCCCAAAAGCTGCTGCCGTCGGGGAAGCCCATAGCCTCCAGCCCGGTAGAATTCAGTGCGTATACCTCAAGCTCCCGGATACCGGGATCATCCTCCACACACCAGATCATATTCCTGCCTCCTTACAATGACATTCGCAAATTTTATTTATGCTTATCTTTATGCGTCAGCGCGATAAATTGAGAATTTATCGAATTCCCGGTCATTGCGAGCCAGTTCGCAAACTGGCGTGGCAATCCCCCGGTTAGAAGCACCACTTTTCGTTAACAAACTATGGAAATGGTGCAAAAGAGCGGTATGTATGACGATAGGCTGCCCGGAATTCGATGGAGATTCC
Organism: Oscillospiraceae bacterium; assembly: GCA_016302405.1. Classification (GTDB taxonomy): domain Bacteria; phylum Bacillota; class Clostridia; order Oscillospirales; family Oscillospiraceae; genus Faecousia. The sequence continues at coordinate 7,464 of JAEDNR010000056.1, read as the reverse complement.
CACACCAGCGTGCGCGCTGGTTCGGAATGACACGTTCTGACGATGCGGCAAATTCCAATTTACCTGCTTGCTGCGTAAATCCGATATGCATAAATTCTATTTCCTGTATAGTAGCCCTTTCCGCCGAAAAATGCAAGTACCGGGTTACTGGCAGGATCTGTGAATGCCGGTGACGGAGAACTCCACCCACTCGGCGATATTGGTGCAGTGGTCCCCGATGCGCTCAAAATACTTGTCGATCATGAGAAGATCCAGGGCAAACTCTCCCTCATTGGGATTCGCCGCAACAAAGCCCAGAATATCCGTTTTGATCTCGTTAAAGTAATTGTCGATCACATCGTCATAGTCCATGACCTGCCTTGCAAGGTCCAGATCCTGCTTGACATAGGCGTTCACCGCCTCCGTGACCATGTACTGGGCGGCCTTTGCCATTTCCCGGATCCGGGGGTAGTTTTCCTCCCCGCCCCGCTTCATTTTGGGGATCAGGTCCACAATATCCTCCGCCTGGTCGCCGATCCGCTCCATATCGGTGATCATCTTCATGGCGGCGCTGATCTGCCGCAGGTCCCGGGCTACCGGCTGCTGCCGCAGCAAAAGCTTTAAGCAGGTGGTTTCAATGGTTCGCTCGCTTTCGTCGATGAGCGCCCCCACAGAACTGACCTTTTCCGCCAGCGAAGCGCTGTAATCCGTCAGGGCCCGGGAGGAAAGAGCGATAATTTCCTCGCAGGCGGCCCCCATTTTAATAAGCTCCTGGTTGAGCCCGCTGAGTTGTTCCCGGTAAAGGTCTCTCAAAATAACCGTCTCCTTTTCCTGTATTCCCGGCAATATCAGCCGAATCTTCCCGTGATGTAGTTTTCCGTACGCTTATCCACCGGCTGGGAGAACAGCGACTCCGTACTGCCGTATTCCACAAGGTCGCCCAGGAGGAAAAAGGCGGTCTGGTCGGAGATTCGCAGGGCCTGCTGCATATTGTGGGTCACAATGACGATGGTGTAGTCTTTCTTCAGCTCCATGGCAAGGTCCTCGATCCGGGAGGTGGAGATGGGGTCCAGGGCGGAGGTGGGCTCGTCCATCAGCAGCACCTCCGGCTCCACCGCCAGGGCCCGGGCAATGCACAGCCGCTGCTGCTGTCCGCCGGACAGGCCCAGGGCATTCTTTTTCAGCCTGTCCTTTACCTCGTCCCAGATGGCCGCGTCTGTCAGGGCCTTTTCCACGATCTCGTCGAGCCTTGCCTTGTTTCGAACGCCGTGGGTCCGGGGGCCGTAGGCAACGTTGTCGTAAATGCTCATGGGAAAGGGATTGGGCTTCTGGAATACCATGCCCACCTGCCTGCGAAGCCCGTTGACCTCCGCGACGAAGATGTCCTCCCCGTGGAAGCGCACGTCCCCGGTGATCTTCACCCCGGGAATCAGATCGTTCATCCGGTTTAGCGTTTTGAGGAAGGTGGACTTGCCGCAGCCCGAAGGACCAATCAGGGCGGTGATGGATTTTTCGGGAATGTTGATGCTGATGTTTTTCAGCGCCTGGGTCTGCCCGTACCAGAGATTCAGGCCCTTTACGGTTATGATAGGCTCATTCAATGCAATCTCTCCTTTTGGATATTGGTTATGGAGCGAAACCTCAATTGCCAATTCGTTTTTATCCCGCGTTCTTTTTTTGAAAATGCCGTGTCACCCCGGCTGCCAGCAGATTGATAAGCAGCGCAAGGACCATCAGGATCGCCGCGATACCGAAGGCTACGCCAAATTCTCCCTGCTCCTTGGCGTATACATACAGAGCAACGGTCAGGGTCGCTCCAGCGCTGGAAAGCCCTTTCGCGAAGCCGTTCACAACATGGGCAAATCCCGCGGTGAACAGCAGGGCGGCGGACTCGCCCAGAATCCTGCCCACGGAAAGAATGCACCCGGTAATGACCCCGTCCACACAGCCGGGAAGCACCACCGTACGCACCACCCGCCACTTCCCTGCCCCCAGGCCGAAAGCGCCCTCCCGGTAGGACTGTGGCACGGTTTTCAGGCTCTCCTGGGTATTGCGCAGGATGGTGGGCAGGTTCATGATGGTGAGAGTCAACGCCCCCGCCCGCAGGCAGGTGCCGATATTATTGGAGAAAACCAGCATACCCACGAGACCATAGATGATGGAGGGAATACCGCTGAGGGCCTCCGCAGCGTACTCGATCACGGCCACGACCTTTTTATTGGAAGCGTACTCCGTCAGATACACAGCCGCACCCACGCCCAGAGGAATCACCATGACAAGGGTATCGATGACGATGTACACCGTATTCAGAATATCCGGGAGAATTCCAATGTTGCCGCTTAAATAGCTGGGCTTCGTGGAAAGGAATTTCCAGCTCAGGTTGGGGATCCCGCGAACCAGGACATAGGCTGCCAGGAAAAGGGTCAGAAGGGCCGTCAGTCCGGCGGCAGCGTACATACCGCACCGTACAGCCCACAGGAACCGCCGGCGGCTGCCGGATAAGGTTTCTTTCTTCATCCGCGCCTGTCTCCTTTCAGAAAGAAATTCAGCAACCCATTCAGAAGCATGATGAAGAGGAACAGCACCAGCGCGATGGAAAACAGTGCCTGCCGCTGCAGACCGCTGGAATAGGACATTTCCGACGCCACAGCGGTGGTCAGGAACTTCACGGACTGGAAGAGGGACGTCGGCATATTGGCCACGTTGCCCGCCACCATCATCACCGCCATAGCCTCTCCGATGGCCCGTCCCACTCCCAGCACCACGGCGGCGGCAATGCCGCTTTTTGCCGCCGGGACGGACACCCGGAACCAGGTTTCCTCCGGCGTAGCGCCCAGGGCAAGGGAGGCGTCCTCATACTCTTTTGGTACGGCTTCCAGGGCAGTTACGGACATTTTAATAATGGAGGGCAGGATCATAATGGACAGCACCACAATGGCAGCCAGCAGGCTCGCGCCATCGGGAACGCGGAAAAGCTTCCGGATGCCCGGCACCAGCACCATCATGCCCACCAGACCGTAGACAACGGAGGGGATGCCCGCCAGCATGGATACCGCCTGACCCATGATCTCCTTCACGCTTTTGGGGGCCAGCTTCGCAAGATACACGGCGGTGAGAAAACCGACAGGCACGCCCAAAACGATGGCGCCGGCGGTACCGTAAATACTGGTGAGCATAAAGGGCAGGATTCCATACTGGGGCTGGGCTGCCGTAGAGGCCCAAGTGTCCCCAAATAAAAAGTCCAGAAGTCCGATTTTCCGGATGGCGGGAATGCCGGAGATCACCAGATATACGGTAATCAGCAGCACACAGCCCACGGTTACCAGACCCAGCAGCAGGAAAATGCCGTGGACTCCGTCTTCCAGGAGGTTTCGTTTTTGTTTCATACTGCTTTCCTTTCCCGATAACAATACTATCGTAATTATCATACCGCCGGAATGTAAAATGCGAAATCCGTGGAGTGTAAAATCTATGTAAAGTCCGCAATCTTATAAACAAATCCTGCTTTCGGCGGCAGGAAACAGAAAAATTGGAATTGGGCGAGTTATCGAATTTCCCGTCATTGCGAGCCAGTTCTCTTTCCTGGCGTGGCAATCTCCCGGATAGAAGTACCACATTTTATAAACAAATCCCGGAAAATGACAGGATAGGACAAACTGTATGGCGATGGGTTACCTGGAATTTGATGGAGATTGCCACACCAGCGTGCGCGCTGGTTCGCAATGACACGTTCTGACGATGCGCTAAATTCCGATTTCTCTGCGTCCTGCGCACAAGAAAAATGTGCCCCGATAGTCTCGAGGCACATTGGGATAAAGCTCAGTTTGCAGGAACCACACCGGCGGCAATGACCACCGCGTTGGCGTCCTTCGATACCGCGTAGTTGAAGAAGGCCTGGGCCGTTTCGCTGAGGGTTACACCCTCCTTGGTCACCAGCACGAAGGGCCGCTGGATGGCGTAAGTACCGTCCTTGACAGTTTCCTCGCTGGGGGTAACGCCGCCGACCTTGACCGCTTTCACGGTGTCCTTGACGGAGGCAAGGGAGGCATATCCGATGGCGCCGGGGTTCTGGGCCACAGTGGCGATCACGTCACCGGTGGAGCTGAGCTCCTGGCGGTACTGGCACAGGTCCTTGACCTCCACAATTTCCTCAAAGCCGCTGCGGGTGCCGGAACCGGCCTCCCGGCCGATAAGGACGATCTCACTGTCGCTGCCCCCCAGCTCCGACCAGTTGGTGATCTTGCCGGTATAGATGTCAGCGATCTGTTCCAGGGTCAGGTCTTCCACAGGGTTTGCCGGGTTCACAATCATGGCGATTCCGTCATAGGCAAGAACCGTTTCCTGGAGTCCGGAGGCTTTTTCCTCGTCCTTCAGTGCCCGGGAGGACAGGCCGATGTCACAGCGTCCCTCCTGCACTGCCTGAATGCCGGTGCCGGAGCCGGTGGGGTTATAGGTGACGGTGACCTTGCTGTTGGCTTCCATAAAGGCCTCGCTCAAAGCGCCGATAACCTTTTCCATGGAGGTGGAGCCGTCGGTGGAGACGGTGCCGGAAAGCACCGTGGGGGCAGCGGAAGTCTCAGGGGCGTCGGTGGCAGCGGGCGCGGTAGTGGCCGCGGTGGTAGGTGCCGCGGTGGTTTCCGGGGCAGTCGTCTGAGCGCAGGCCGCCAGGCTCAGGACCAGAGCGACGCCCAACAGGATAGACAGTATTCTCTTCATTTTCATTATCTCCTTACTATTGATACTCAGGACTTACATCCTTTACGCTGTCATCATACGACCCCCATGTAAAATCCGAAAGGCGGAATATGTAAAACCGGCGTCAAATCTTTTCCCCATTTTGAAAGCGTCAGTGCTTTGAAATAGCAGGGCGGTAAATTGGAATTTGACAAATTCCCAGAAATGCCTTGGCTCCCCCTATGGGGGAGCTGTCACGGCTTAAGCTGTGACTGAGAGGGCCCTCTCCGCCCTGCGGGCACCTCTCCCATAGGGAGAGGCAAGGGCGGGTGCGTCATCGGCTCGCCAAATCCCAATTTCTCTGCTTACCGAGCCAAGCCGATACCCTGAACCGCGGTTATTTCTGGCTGTCGGCCAGTCTGGCAATGTCCCCCACCCCGTCCAGCACCATGGTGGGGCGGTAGGCAAAGGTTCCGATGGTTTCCCGGGTGGAAACGCCGGACAGGACCAGGACCGTAGACATGCCGCATTCCATACCGGAGATCACATCCGTATCCATCCGGTCTCCCACCATAACCGCTTCTCCCGAGTGGCAGCCGAGAATATTAAGGCCTGTACGCATCATGAGGGGATTGGGTTTTCCGCAGAAGTACGCCTGCTTCCCCGTTGCCAGCTCGATAGGCGCCACCAGCGCCCGGCAGGCAGGGGCGATCCCATCTTCAATGGGGCCGGAAATATCGGAATTCGCGCCGATGAGCTTTGCTCCCTTCCGGACCAGATTGGTAGCACGGGTCAGGGTATCCAGGCTGTAGGATTTCCCCTCCCCCATGATCACATAATCCGGGTTGACATCGTTCATTGTGATCCCCGCGTCATAGAGGGCGTTGAGAAGTCCCGCCTCCCCGATGGCATACACGGAGCAGCCCGGCGCCTGCTCTTTTAAAAACGCCGCCGTTGCCAGGGCGCTGGTATAAAAATGCTCCTCCGAAACCTCCAGGCCCATACGCGCCAGCTTCTGCCGCAGCTCCTTCGGCGTATAGCCGCTGTTGTTGGTCAAAAACAAATACTCCTTATTCTCCCGGTGCAGCCAATCGATAAACTCCACCGCCCCGGGCAGCACCCGGTTGCCATGGTAGAGGACCCCGTCCATATCGCAGATGAAGCCTTTTTTCCTGTTAAAATCAATCATATCTTTTTCCTTTCCCTTTTCATATCTGATTTCACAGGTTCCAGTATACCCTCCCTTCGGCAAACAGGAAACCAATAACCTGTAAAACCATTGTAAAGTCTGGGTAAACTTCCGTTTCAACAGTTTCATTCCAGCTTTTCCCGATAGAGCCTTGCATTTTGTCTGTCAGACCGATATAATACAGCAAAAGCCATTCCGTATTTTCGACACTTTATCCGTCAACGGAGGTTATGCCATGAAAAAACAGGATATTCGCTACCGGACCTATGTCCGGATTCTGAATGAGGAACTGGTTCCCGCAATGGGCTGTACCGAGCCCATCGCAATTTCTTACTGTGCGGCTATCGCCAGAAAAACCCTGGGGTGTCTTCCGGAAAGGACCCTGGTAGAAGCCAGCGGCAACATAATTAAAAATGTAAAGAGTGTGGTCGTCCCCAACACCGGCGGCCTGCGGGGCATCGAGGCTGCCGCCGCCGCGGGAATCGTGGCCGGGGATCCGGACCGGGTTTTGGAGGTCATCGCCTCCGTTACCGAGGAGCAGAAAGATGCTATCCGGGCATATCTGGACCGGAAGACCATTCGGGTGAAAGCCCTGGAAGCAGGGGAAATTCTGGATATTGTGGTGCATGTCTTCGCCGGAAGCCACGAGGCCGTTGTCCGCATCGCCGGGAAGCATACCAACGTTGTGCTGATCTGCCTGGACGGCAAGGTGCTGAAAGCACGCAGCATCGAGGCAGAGGATGACCGCGGCCAGGATCAGGCAGACCGGAGTCTTTTGAACGTGGAAGACATTGTGGACTTCGCGAATACCGCGGATCCGGAGGATGTGCGGGAAACTCTGGAGCGCCAGATTGCGTGCAACATGGCAATTTCCCAGGAGGGCCTGCGTAACGACTGGGGCGCCAATATCGGCAAGGTCCTGCTGAGCACCTACGGAGACGACGTGAAGATCCGGGCCCGGGCCGCCGCGGCAGCCGGCTCCGATGCCAGAATGAACGGCTGCGAAATGCCCGTTATTATCAATTCCGGCAGCGGCAACCAGGGCATCACCGCCTCCGTTCCGGTGATCACCTATGCCCGGGAGCTGGGGGCCAGCCAGGAAAAGACCCTCCGGGCCCTGCTGGTTTCCAACCTCATCACCATTCACTTAAAAACCGGCATCGGCCGGCTGTCCGCCTACTGCGGCGCCGTCAGCGCGGGCTGCGGCGCGGGCTGCGGCATCGCCTACCTCCAGGGCGGCGACACCCGCTGCATCGCCCATACCCTGGTCAACGCCCTGGCCATCGATTCCGGCATCATCTGCGACGGTGCCAAGGCCTCCTGCGCGGCGAAAATCGCTTCCGCTGTGGACGCGGGCATCCTGGGCTACGAGATGTTCTGCCGGGGCCAGCAGTTCCGGGGCGGCGACGGGATCCTGTCCAAGGGCGTGGAAAACACCATCCGCAACGTCAGCCGCCTGGGCTCCGTGGGCATGCGGGAGACCGACGAGGAAATCATTCAGATCATGACCCAGTGCTAAACCCACTGTACTGTGTGAAAAACAGCGGCCCCGGAATTCCGGGGACGCTGTTTCAGTGTGTCAAAAAATAATCATGCTATAATAGCACCACAATAAATGAAAT
>JAEDNR010000132.1 GCA_016302405.1 Oscillospiraceae bacterium | reverse complement strand
CCGGTGGGAAATGCCGCCATCAACTCCGTCCCCCGACGGATGATTCGGGAAAACCTGGAGGAAGTGTGCCGAATCGCCGACTACCACGGCGGTCTGGATGTTGTGATCTCTGCACCCGGCGGTGAAGAGATTGCAGGAAAGACCTTCAACCCCCGGCTGGGCATTGTGGGCGGCATCTCCATTCTGGGTACCTCAGGGATTGTGGAGCCTATGAGCGAGGGAGCTTTGGTGGAGAGCATCCGGGTGGAAATGCGGCAAAAGGTGGCATCCGGGGAAACCTATCTGCTGGTCACCCCCGGCAACTACGGCGAGACCTTCCTGCGAGAGCACATGACCCTTCCCTTTTCGGAAAGTGTCAAATGCAGTAACTTCGTGGGGCAGACCATCGATATGGCTGTGCAGCTGGGGGTCAAAGGAATCCTGTTTGTTGCCCATATCGGCAAATTTGTAAAGGTGGCTGCCGGGATTATGAATACCCACTCCCGATGGGCCGATGGCCGGGGGGAGATTCTGGCCGCCAACGCCCTCCGGGCTGGGCTGTCCCGGGAGGCCGCGCTGGAGATCCTGGAAGCGGCTACTACCGAGGAGGCTCTTTCTGTGGTAATTCGGGAGGGCCTTCTGGATGCTGTCATGAAGCAGCTCACCACCCGGATTCACGACCACCTGCACCACCGCGCTGGGGCTGATATGCTGCTGGGCGCGGTGCTCTACTCCAATCAGTGGGGATATCTGGGTCAGACGGAAAGCGCGGAGGAATTGATCCGGCTATTAAGCTGTCAGTATGAAGGAAGAGAGGAATGTGGAAGATGAGTGGAATCCTATACGGCGTAGGGGTGGGCCCCGGAGACCCGGAGCTTCTGACCCTGAAAGCATTGAGAATTCTGCGGGAAAGCGATGTGATCGCCATTCCCTCGGAGACAAAAGAAGCCTGCTCTGCCTACCGCATCGCGCTGGGAGCCTGTCCGGAGCTGGAACGAAAGGAACTGCTTCCGGTTCCCATGCCCATGACGAAAGACCCTGCCGCCCTGGAGCGCAGCCACGAGGCCGCCGCAAGCGCCATCGCTGAGCAACTGGAACAGGGCCGCCAGGTGGCGTTTGTGACCCTGGGCGACCCTACGGTCTACTCTACCTATCTTTATATCCACAGAAAAATCGCCGGGATGGGCTATGAAACCGCCATCGTCAGCGGGATTCCCTCCTTCTGCGCGGCGGCTGCCAGACTCAATCAGGGACTTGTTGAGCAAGCCCAACCCCTGCATATCCTGCCCGGCACCTACCACGGCGCAAGCGGTGATGCGATCACAGCCCTCCGGGGCACCAAGGTGCTGATGAAAACAGGCAAAAACATGGCTTCTGTCCGCAGGAGCATTCTGGAAAGCGGACAGGAAGCGGTTCTGGTGAAAAACTGTGGTATGCCGGGGGAGGCTGTTTACCACGGCGCCGGGAATTTCCCGGATAACCCGGGCTACTATTCTCTGATTATCGTGAAGGAGTGAAGCACTATGGTGCATTTTGTGGGCGCGGGAAGCGGCGCGGTAGATTTGATCACAGTCAGAGGCGCAAGACTGCTGGCGGAAGCGGACATAGTGATTTACGCAGGGTCTTTGGTCAACCCGGAGCTTCTGGGCTATACAAGCCGGGGCTGTAAGGTTTATAACAGCGCGGAAATGACCCTGGAGCAGGTACTGGAAGTCATTCAGCAGGCTGAAGCCGAGGGGAAAACTACCGTCCGTCTCCATACCGGTGATTCCAGCATCTACGGCGCGGTGCGGGAGCAGTTTGATCAATTGGAAGAACTGGGCATTGCCTACGATGTCTGCCCCGGCGTCAGCGCTTTCTGCGGGGCAGCTTCCGCGCTTCGGGCGGAGTACACCCTGCCGGACGTGAGCCAGACCGTCATCATCACCCGGGCGGCGGGCAGAACACCGGTGCCGGAGCGGGAGTCCATCCGCTCTCTGGCTTCCCACCGGGCCACCATGGTGCTGTTTCTCAGCACCGGCCTGACCGAAAAGCTGCAAAGGGAGCTAGTGGAAGGAGGCTATCCCGGCAGCACGCCTGTGGCGGTTGTTTACAAGGCCACCTGGCCGGAAGAAAAGATTTTGCGCTGCACCGTGGATACCCTGCACCGGACGGTAACGGAAAACCATCTTTCCAAAACAGCGCTCATTATTGTGGGTGACTGTCTTGGAGGCAGCTATGAACGCAGCCG
>JAEDNR010000055.1 GCA_016302405.1 Oscillospiraceae bacterium | reverse complement strand
TAAACGCGGGGGGCAAGGCGTCTAACCACCCCTGTGCCTTAACTGCCCGACAAATTCCAATTTATCGGGCAGCTGACGAAAAAGGCTGGCATTTTACTGAAAATCGCGGCGGCTGGGGAAATCCCAACCGCCGCTTTTTTAGTGGGCAAACTGGCTGTTATAGAGCTTTGCGTAGAAGCCGCCCTTCTCCAGAAGCTCCCGGTGCTTTCCTTTTTCCACAATGCGCCCGTCCCGCATGACCAGGATCATATCCGCCTCCCGGATGGTTGCCAGGCGGTGGGCCACAATGAAGGTAGTCCTGCCCCGCATCATGGTATCGAAGGCTTTCTGGATCCGTACTTCCGTCCGGGTATCGATGGAGGAAGTGGCTTCATCCAGAAACAGCATGGGCGGCAGGCACAGCATTACCCGGGCAATGCACAAAAGCTGCTTCTGCCCCTGGGACAGGGTGCCGCCGGACTCGCCGATCACCGTGTCGTAGCCGTCGGGCAGCCGCTTGATGAAGCTGTGGGCGTGGGCCTGCTTGGCCGCGGCAATCACCTCGTCGCCACTGGCCTCCGGACGGCCCATGGCGATATTTTCCCGGATGGTGCCCGCTTTCAGCCAGGTATCCTGCAGCACCATACCCACCGAGCGCCGCAGGTCCTCCCGGCGCATATCCCGGGTATTCACCCCGTCCAGGAGAATCTCCCCCCCGTCCGGGTCATAGAAGCGCATCAGCAAATTGATAAACGTGGTCTTTCCGCAGCCTGTGGGGCCGACGATGGCTACCCGCTGCCCCGGCGCAACCGTCAGGTTGAAGTCCTCAATGAGGGGCTTGTCCTTGACATAGGAAAACCGCAGATCCCGGATTTCCAGCGCTCCCGCAATGGTATCGGGCTTCCTTGGTTCCTCCGGATCCGGTGTGCGGGCCGGGGTCTCAATCAGGTCAAACACCCGCCCGGCACAGGCCAGGGCGTTCTGCAGCTCGGTAATGACACCGGAAATCTCGTTAAAGGGCTTGGTGTACTGGTTGGCGTAGTTCAGGAACGTGGTCAGGCTGCCCACGGAAATCCCGCCGGAAATGGCCGCCAGAGCGCCGGTGAGGGCCACACCCGCGTACACCACGGAGTTGACAAACCGGGTGCAGGGATTTGTCAGGGAGGAAAAGAACACCGCCTGGAGGGAGCTTTTTTCCAGCCGTCCGTTCACCTCATCGAACTGCTCCATGCTCTGCTTTTCATGACCGAAAGCCCGGACGACCTTGAGCCCGCCGATGGTTTCGTCGATCAGCCCGGTCTGCTCTCCCCGGGTCCGGGTCTGCAGGTCAAACATGGAGTAGGTCCTTCGGGCAATGAAGCTTGCCACCACCAGGGAAAGGGGCGTCACCAGCACCACCACCAGGGCAATACCGGCGTGGATCCGGAGCATAAACAGGAGGGTCCCCAGAATGGTCATTACACCGGTAAAAAGCTGGGTAAAGCCCATCAGGAGGCCGTCTGCAAAGGTGTCCACATCGGAAACCACCCGGCTGACCAGATCCCCCTGGGGATGGGCGTCCAGGTAACGCAGGGGCAGAACCTGGATGTGCCGGAAGGCTTCGTCCCGGATGTCCCGGGTCACCTGGAAGGTAATCCGGTTATTGATCTGCCGCATGAGCCACTGGCTGACCCCCGCCGCGGCGGCGCAGAGGGCAACTTTGCGTAAAAACACGCCCATAGTTTCAAAATCCACCTGTCCCGCGTCCACAATGCAGTCAATGGCCTTGCCCACCAGGATGGGGATATACAGCGTCATGACAACGGACACCGCGGCAAGGCACACGGAGCCGATGAGAGCGGGCCAGTACCGTTTCACGGCCCGCAGAACCTTTTTCAATACTTCATTCTGCTTTGCCATCGTCCGCCGCCTCCTTCGGAAACTGGGAATAGTAGACCTCCTGATAGACGGCGCAGGTCTTCAGAAGCTCATCATGGGTGCCGGTGCCCACAAGCAGTCCGTCGTCCAGCACCAGAATCCGGTCAGCATACCGCACAGAGGCTGCCCGCTGGGAGACAATAAAGGTCGTGGGCGGATTTTTCATATTCCGGATGGCAATGCGCAGGTTGGCATCCGTGGCATAGTCCAGAGCGGAGGCGCTGTCGTCCAGAATCAGCACAGCGGGCCTGCGCACCAGCGCCCGGGCAATGGTCAGACGCTGGCGCTGACCGCCGGAGAAGTTCACGCCGCCCTGCTCCACGCAGAACTCCAGCATGCCGGGCTTGTCTCTTACCACCTCCGATGCCTGGGCGGTTTCCAGGGCCTGCCACAGGTCTTCCTCAGAAGCGCCGGGATTGCCCCACAGAAGATTCTGACGGATGGTGCCCTTGAAAAGCTCCGCTTTCTGGGGCACCACGGCAATGCGCTGCCGCAAAGCTTCCAGATCATAGTCCGCGGCATTCACCCCATCCAGCAGCACCTCGCCCTCCGCCGCGTCATAAAAGCGGGGAATCAGATTGACAAGGGTGGTCTTGCCGGAGCCGGTGCCGCCGATCACGCCAATCGTCTGCCCCGGTGCGGCGGTAAAGGAGATATGCTCCAGGGAAGGCTCTCCCGCCCCGGCGTATTTCGCGGTCACATCCCGGAATTCCACGGCTCCCCGGAGGGAATCCGCGCCGCGGGAGCCGCTTTCCTGGTCGTTTTCCAGCTCCAGAACCTTGGCGATCCGGCCGCCGCAGGCAGCCGCCTTAGTCATATTGATAATGAGGTCCGCCATTTTGATAAGCTCCACCAAAATCTGGGACATATAGTTGTACAGCGCGATCACCAGGCCCTGGGAGAGGATCCCACCGTCCACCTTGACGGCGCCCACCTGTACCAGCAGGATTACCGCCAGGTTGATGATCACATAGGTGACGGGATTCATCAGGGCGGACACACCGCCGGCGGAAAGCTGTCGGTTCATCAGCTCCCGGGTCTTCCCGGCAAAGCCCGCCACCTCCGCGTCCTCCTTGCAGAAGGCCCGCAGGACCCGCACACCGGTGAGGTTCTGCCGGGTGGCGGAGGTCACCTGATCCAGCCCCGCCTGGACACGGCGGTACATGGGCATGGTGATGAGCATAATGCCGAAGACGATAACGCAGAGCACCGGAATCACGCCCACAAAGATCAACGCCGCCTGGGCATCAATGGTAAAGGCCATGATCATTGCTCCGAATACCACAAAGGGAGAGCGGAGCAGCAGCCGCAGGGTCAGATTCACACCGCTCTGCACCTGGTTTACATCGGAGGTCATCCGGGTCACCATGGTGGAGGCGCCCAGGGTATCCATCTGGCTGTAGCTCAGGCCCAGAATCCGCTCCATAAGGGCATGGCGGAGCCTGGTGCTGAAGCCCACCGCCGCCCGGGCAGCAAAATACTGGGCAGTCACCGCACACATTAGGCCAATAACGCCCAGGGCAACCAGTATCAGGCACATCCTGACGATATAGCCCCGATCCCCGCCGCCGATGCCCTTGTCCACGATCCCCGCCACCACCAGCGGGATAAACAGCTCAAAGGTAGCCTCCAGGAGTTTAAACAAAGGCCCCAGAAAGCACTCTCTTCCATAACCGCGCATAAACTTAAGCAGTTTTTTCAAATTCATCACCCTATTGTTTATTCTCCCGGAAATTATACACCGTTTTCCCCCGAAACGCAACCCAGGCAGCAGAAAAAGCGCCTCCAAACCGGAAGCGCTTTTTCGTATTCATGATTGTGTACATCCGCTTAACGCAGCAAAGCGGTAAATTGGAATTTGTCGGGCCGACGGGTGCGGTATCGAACTCCCGGTCATTGCTAACCAGTGACCGATGTCACTGGTGTGGCAATCTCCCGGATAGAAGCACCATTTCTCATGGATGAATTTCGGGAAATGGCAGGTAAGAACGCCTGTATGACGATGGGCTGCCTGGAATTCGATGGAGATTCCCACACCAGTTTGCGAACTGGTTCGGAATGACAGTGTTGTCCGGGGCGTGCGCTCACCTCTACAAATTCCAATTTGTCGGGCGGCTGCGTGAGACCGGTAAGCGCATTCGTGATCATCAAGCCTTGGTTTTTTCCGCGTCCTCGGCTTCCTTCTGGTACTCCGGGAAGACGGAATACATGGGCGCAACGTCTTCCTTTTTCAGCTTCCGGGCCACATAGTTTCTCGTGATCTTCAACACAAGGCCGCTGAGGCTCAATACGCCAATGAGGTTGGGGATCGCCATGAGGCCGTTGAAGGTATCGCTCAGGTCCCAGGCAAGATCCAGCTTCATGGTAGCGCCCACCACCACAAATACAACAAAGACTACCTTATAGCCCATGGTCGCCTTGGTTCCGAACAGGAACTCAAAGGCCTTGGTGCCGTAGTGGCTCCAGCCCAGAACCGTAGAGAACGCAAAGAGCAGAATCGCCACGGCAATGAAAGCCTGGCCGAAGCCGCCGAAGGTTTTACCAAAGGCCTCCGCCACCATGGCAGTCTTCTCGGTGGAAGTAAGCATAGCGCCGGTGTTCAGATCCACAAGGCCGCTGGTCAGCACCGCCAGAGCCGTCAGGGTGCAGACCACCAGGGTATCGGCGAACACCTCAAAGATGCCCCACATGCCCTGCATCACAGGCTCCCGGACATTGGAGCTGGAATGGACCATAACGCTGGAGCCCAGGCCCGCCTCGTTGGAGAACACGCCCCGCTTCATGCCCCAGGTCACCGCCAGCTTAACGCCGCTGCCCACAATACCGCCGCCCACAGCCTTCATGGCAAAGGCACCTTTAAAGATCGAAGCAAAGGCGGGGCCAATATTGCCAGCATTCGTGAATACGACAATAAAGGCACCGATAATGTAGGCAATGGCCATAAAGGGAACCAGCTTTTCCGTCACGGAGGCAATCCGCTTCAGGCCGCCCACAATAACCAAGGCCGCCAGGATCATCAGCAGCACACCGGTCACCCAGTTGGGAATCCGGAAGACGTTATTCATATTTACGGCGATGGAATTGATCTGGCTCATATTGCCGATGCCGAAACTTGCCAGAACGCAGAACACGCCGAACAGCACCGCAAGGACAGCACCCAGGGTCTTGCAGAACCGGTAGCCCCCCAGGCCGTCCCGGAGGTAGTACATAGCGCCGCCGCTCCATTCCCCGTCCGCGTTTTTCCGGCGGAAATAGATACCCAGGACATTTTCGGAGTAGTTCGTCATCATGCCGAAGATGGCAACGATCCACATCCAGAAAATCGCGCCGGGGCCGCCGGAGGCAATGGCTGCCGCCACACCGGCGATATTGCCGGTGCCGATGGTCGCCGCCAGGGCTGTGCAAAGGCTCTGGAACTGGCTGATGGACCGATCCTCCTTTTTGGTATGGGCCGTGACATGCTTATCCGTGAAAATGCCGCCCACAGTGCTCTTCATCCAGTGGGCAAAATGACTCACCTGGAAGCCCTTGGTGAGCAAGGTCATCACAATGCCCGTGCCCACGAGCAATATCAGCATGGGCAGCCCCCAGACGAAGCCGTTCACCGCACCGTTGACCTTTTCGACGATTTTCAAGAATCCCTCCATAATATTTCCCCTCTTCCCGAAAAAATATGGATTCACTATACCACAGCCCTTTCGTTTTTGCAAGTGTGCAAAACGAATCTTGCATAATTTTGGATATTCATACAGAGCACCCAGCGGATATATTAAGGTTTTGGGGGAATGTGTCTATAATGCCCGTACATCTGTTTTCGACATACGGGCACATTATTCCCATTTGTGAATTTCGCCTTCTGCATTATTTCCTCAGAAAGGAACTATTTTGTCATGTCCGAGCGCTTCACGGAAATGATCGTTTAGCTGACTACTTTACCTTGGATGGTATGCGGTCCGATGCGGTACACGGCAAGGGCTCCCCTGTGTAAGGGGAGCTGTCAGCGTAGCTGACTGAGGGGTTGTAACGGAGGACTTCCACATCTACCTATCGTCAGAACGGACAGTGTCCTTTACAGTCCCTTTTCGCTGATTTGTTGTCAGTATTAAACGTTTTACTGCACAATCCCTCAGTCGCTTCGCGACAGCTCCCTTTGCACAAGGGAGCCTTGGGGCGCTTCGCGCCAGTGCGCTAAACGATCATTTATCTGCTCTTCCCAGGTGCGGCAGAATCGTTGCCTCAGAGAAAAAGAAAAAAAGGGTCTTCCCAAAAACGGTCAACGGATTATAATAGATTTTGACCGATCCAGTCAACGAGGTGTGCCATGAACGAAAAATTCTTTTCCCTCCCCCCGGAAAAACAGCAGCGGATCCTCAACGCCGGTTTCCGGGTTTTCTCCCAGAACAGCTACAAGAAAAGCCCTACGAGCGAAATCGCCGCGGAGGCCGGGATCAGCAAAGCCCTGCTGTTTCACTACTTCCGCAACAAGCAGGAGCTGTACCTGTTTCTGTGGGACTGGGGAGCGAAAGTCACAATAGAATACCTCACCGCTTACAAATGTTACGAACCCACGGATCTGTTTGAAATGATGGAGCGGGGTATGCAGGCCAAGTTTCAGATCATGGCCCGCTACCCCCACATGGCGGCCTTTGCCATCAAGGCCTTTTACGAAAAGGACCCCGCCGTTCACCAGAAGATCCAGGAAAGCTACCGGGCTGCCTTTGACAAAAAAGCGCTAAACGCCCTTTCGAAGCTGAACCCCGATGATTTTGTGCCCGGACTGGACCTTGCCATGATGTACCGGGAGATGTATTGGGCCTCCGAGGGGTACCTGTGGGAAAGCTTACAGCAGGGGGAGCCGGATGCCGCCAAAATGGAGGCGGACTTTCGCAGACTGTTAACGTTTTGGAAAAATATTTATGCAAGAAAGGATGAACGCCATGCATGCCATTCAGACGGAGAATCTGACGAAGCTGTACGGGAAGCACCGGGGAATTGACGATGTAACCCTCACAGTGCCGGAGGGCGACTTCTTCGGCTTTATCGGCCCCAACGGTGCGGGAAAAAGCACTACCATCCGCCTGTGCCTGGGGCTGATCGCCCCCACAAGCGGAAGCGTCCGGATCTTTGGAAAGGAGGTCCGGGAGGATCCCACCGGAATTCTCCGGCAGGTTGGGTATCTTCCCTCGGAGACTGCCTTTTATAACGGAATGCGGGTGCGGGAGCTGCTGAAGCTGTCCGCCGATCTTCGGAAGCTGGACTGCCGGGAGGAAGCGGAACGCCTGTGCCAGACCCTGGACCTGGACCCGGACCGGAAAATTGACCAGCTCTCCCTGGGCAACCGAAAGAAAGCCGGGATCGTCTGTGCCCTGCAGCACAGGCCCAGGCTCTACATTCTGGACGAACCCACCAGCGGTCTGGATCCGCTCATCCAGCGGGAATTCTACCACCTGCTCCAGGAGCGGAACAAGGAGGGCGCTACGGTTTTCCTGTCCAGCCATGTTCTGTCGGAGGTGCAGCGCTACTGTGCCCACGCCGCCATTATCCGGGAGGGGAAGCTTCTGACCACGGGCAGCGTGGAGGAGCTGGGCCACACCGGGGTCAAGCGGGTCAGCCTGCAGGGCGTGGACCGGGTCCCGGCGCTTCCCGGCGTACGCAGCGGAAAGGCGGACGGAAATAACGTCAGCTTCCTTTACAGCGGGCATCCGGGGCAGCTTCTAAATGCCCTCGCCGCCCTGCCTGTTACGGATGTTTCCATTTCCGAACCGGATCTGGAGGAAGTATTTCTGCATTACTACAATAAGGAGGGAGAAGTATGACCGTTTTCCGTCACGAGCTGCGCCAGGGCAGGCTCTCGCTTGCCGTCTGGACCCTTTCCATCGGCTTTATGCTGGGGCTGTGCATTCTCATTTATCCCAGCATGGCAGCGCAGATGGACGAGGTGAGCGCCATGTTTTCCCAGATGGGCGGCTTCTCCCGGGCCTTCGGCATGGACAGGCTCAACTTCGGCTCCTTCCCCGGCTTCTTTTCCGTGGAATGCGGCAATGTGCTGGGCCTGGGCGGCGGCTTTTACGCGGCCCTGATTGGTATTCAGGCCCTTGCCAAGGAGGAGAGCGGTCATACTGCCGAGTTCCTGCTGTCCCATCCCATTTCCCGCAGAAGCGTTGTCGCCCAGAAGCTGCTGGCCGTGCTGGGCCAGGTCGCCATTCTGAACCTCGTTAACATCGCCATTACCGCCGTCTGCGTTATCATCATCGGGGAGGAACCGCCGGTCAAGTCCCTGTTTCTGATGTTCACCGCGTACTTTCTCATGCAGGTGGAAACCGCCGCGATTCTCTTCGGGATCTCCGCGTTTCTGCGCACCGGGGGCGTCGGACTGGGACTGGGCCTTGCGGCAATGTTCTATTTCTTGAACATCGTGGCAAACCTTATGGATGAGACGGCATTTTTGAAATACTTTACTCCCTATGGCTATACCGACGGTGCCCAGATCCTGACGGACGGCGCCCTCTGCGGAAAGTACCTGGCCGCCGGAGCCGTCTTTACCCTCCTGGGAATCGCCGCCGCCTTTACCTGGTATCAGCGTAAGGATATTGGATAAGACACATAGCGGCTCCGCGCAGCATACAGAGAAATTGGAATTTGGCTGGCTGTTTGGGCAGTGGTGAGCGGGTGGAAAAAGGGACCCGGCAAGGGCTCCCTTGTGTAAAGGGAGCTGTCACCAGTGCGCACACTGGTGACTGAGGGATTGTATTGTTGCATTGAGGAGGCCATTGATTCGTTATCAGCCCTTTTGGGAAACGCTGAAGCACTCTCAGGAATCTACCTACACCCTGATCAAGAACCACCATCTTTACAGCTCCACCACCGATAAGCTCCGGAAGAACAAGCCCGTGACCACCACGACCCTCAATGACCTGTGACGAATTCTGGATTGCCGGATTGAGGATCTGGTGGAATATGTTCCCAGTGACGCAGATCAAGTTTTATAACCGCAAAACACAAGGGACTGTCCGTTTTGGGCAGTCCCACGTTTTTGTATTCCAGTGTGCTTTTCCGGGAGCATCCGCAGGTCACGGATTCAGTGTCTCCCCACGGCTTCCATTTCCTGGGAAATATGCTCGTACAGCTCATGGCCTGTCCAGGCGGTATTGGTCAGGGTCAGCATTGCCTTGTGCGGGATGGGCGGGATCTGCCGCACCCGGAAGCCCCGCAAAAAGGCATCCAGCATATCCCGGTCAAAATACGCCATCACCAGCATCTGCCCCGGCACCTGGGAACCGCCGGGGACCTCCGGAAGAAGTCCCACCAGGGCCCCCAGGGTCAGGCCCTGCCTTGGTTTTTCCACATTCCGGGCCGCCGCTCCCAGCTCCCGGCAAAGGAGCTCCACCTGGGTCCGGGACGCCGGGGGCAGATTATACATCAGTACCGTTGGTTCCATCTTCTGCTTTCCTTTCTACCAAAAATCTCAACCATGGCAGGTACTCCCCACTGGAATACTCCCGCTCCTGCGAAAACGCGCGCCCGGTGACAGGGGGACAAGGGCCTCCAGGCCGCAGGACTTTCCTACACATCCTCCACGCACTGGAAGATGTAGAATTTCAGATAGTAGCTTTCCTCCGCCGCCCAGAGAATGGGATGGTCCATCGCCTGGGTCCGGAACTCCACCTGGCGCAGCCGTTTGTGGGCAATCCGGGCCGCCTCCCGGAGGGTCTGTGCCAGAAGCTCCTGGGTCATAAAGTGGGAGCAGGAGCAGCTTGCTAAGTACCCCCCGTTTTTCACCAGCTTCAGTCCGTTGATATTGACCTCCCGGTAGCCCCGGATGGCATTCTTCGTCGCCTCCCGGGACTTGGTAAAGGCAGGCGGGTCCAGAATAACCACATCGTACTGCTCCCCCGCCGCTGCCATCCGGGGAAGCTCCTCCAGGACATTGGCGCAGCGAAAACGCACCCGGTCCTGTAGACGGTTCCTGCGGGCGTTTTCCTCCGCCTGGGACAGGGCAAATTCCGAAATATCCAGCCCCAGCACCGACTGTGCCCCCGCAAGCCCCGCGTTCAGCGCGAAAGTGCCCATGTGGGTAAAGCAGTCCAGCACCGTCTTTCCCGTGCAGATGCGCTGCATAGCGAGGCGGTTGTATTTCTGGTCCAGGAAGAAACCGGTCTTCTGCCCGTTTTCCACATCCACCAGGTAGATGACCCCGTTTTCCACGATCTCCACCTTCGTGTCAAAGGGCGCTCCCAGGAACCGCTTCACAGGAAGCAGTCCCTCCTTTTTCCGTTCTCCGGCATCACTGCGCTCGAAAACGCCCCGGATCACGATGCCGTCCTCCAGAAGCGTCTGTTTCACCAGCGCCACCAGCGTTTCCTTGAAGGCCTCCATGCCCAGGGCAAGGCACTGGACCACGAGAACATCGGAATACTTGTCCACCACCAGCCCCGGGAGGAAATCCGCCTCCCCGAAAATAAGACGGCAGGCGCTTACATCCCGGTATTCCGGTCCCAGATTCCCCAGTCCAACGGAGAGGATCCGCTCCGCTTCCGAGCTCACCGGGGCATGGTGAGCAGCGCGCAGGACGGTCTTTCGGTAGTCCCAGGCACTGCGCACACGAAAACGCAGAAAGCTTTCATCGATCTGCTGCTCCGGGTTCCGGGTCAGCATCCGGATACGGATTTTGGAATTCTGGTTGATGAAGCCCTTTCCCAGTGCCCGCCCCGCCGCGTCCTGCACGGCTACCACGCTGCCGTTTTTAAACCGGCCCGTAATGGTGCCGATCTCGTTGTCATAGATCCACAGGCCGCCGGAGGCAAAATACCGGCCCTCGCCCTGTTTTAATGTTACAACTGTCTGATTTTCCATTGCCTTCCCTACCATTCCCGCCGGATTTCCGATTCCGCCACCTGGTATTTTTCCAGGAACTCCCGAAGGTCTTCCCCGTTTCGGATCAGCATGATCTCCTGGAACTTTCCCGAGGCCGTTTCCTTGAAGCCCGCCACCTGTTCCCCGGTACAGATACTGGACCGGATGACCGGTATCTTCCCGGTCTTGTCATAGGGCACAGGCGGCTTCTTCCGTCTGCCAAACAGCATACCCACATACCTGCTTTCTTATTAACGCCACTATTCAGAAGCTACTATTTACCCCCGTGAAAAGTTCGGGAAATAGCAGGAAAATCCGGGAGATTGCCACACCAGTCTGGGGACTGGTTCGCAATGACGCGGGGCACTGAATAGATTTCTTAAGGCAACACCGCACAATTCGGCAAGAGCCGGTGGCGTGGGATTTTTCCTCAGCCGAAAGTTTGGAAAACAGAGGAATACTTGGTGTATTTCCTGTTTTCCAAACTGCGCGGATGGGGGAAAAGACCCGCCATCCGGCCGCAGACGATTTGTGCGGTGTTGCCTTAAAACTTTAAACATATTCCGTCTCAATGACCACTTCCACCCGGTTCTGGGGATACCGCTCACGCATATAGGCCCGGAATTCCTCTTCCAGAGCGTCCCAGTCCCTGAGACTGTAATCCACCACCAGGTCGCAGTAAATGTCATTGGTTTTCGGATCGATGTACAGCGCGTGATAGCTTCTCACATGTTCCTGCTCCCGGACAAAACGGGCGATATATCCCCGCAGTTCTTTCAGCGTCTCCCGGTCATTATTTACCGCGTAAATGCCGAAGACCATGGTGACATGGTATTCGTGCATAATCCGAAGCTGGAGGGCATGGATATTGCTGTAAACCTCCTCCACGGTCTTGCTGCAGTCGATCTCGATATTTACGGATCCGGAATAGGCATCCGGGCCGTAATTATGGAGCATCATATCCGCCGCGTTCAGGACCATGGGCTCCTCCCGGATCACCCGGTACAGCTCCTGGGCAAGCGCCTTGTCTCCCGGCCTGCCCAGGAGCTCCGAGACGGTGTCCTTCAGCACCTCAGCTCCCGCCTTGATGATAAAGAGGGAGGTGATCACAGCGGCATAGGCATCCAGGGAAAGGTCAAACAGAAGATACACAAGGGTTGCCAGAATGGTCATGACCGAAACAACGCAGTCAGCCCGGCACTCCTTGCCCACCGCCACCAGGGAACCGGAGTCGATGCGCTTTCCTTCCCGGATCATATAGGTGCCAAGGAAAATCTTTATTATGGCGGAAACAGCAATGAACCCCGTGATCAGGAAGGACAGCTCCATTTCGTAGGGATGCAGAATTCCGTCCACTGCCCCGGTGAAGGATTCGATGCCGGTGTACAGAATCACCCCGGCAATAATCAGGCTTGTCAGATACTCGACCCTGCCGTAGCCGAAAGGATGCTTTTCCGTCGGGTGCTTTCCCGCCAGCTTGATGCCCACGATGGTGAGGAGGCTGGACGCGGCATCGGCGGCATTGTTCAGGCCCTCGGAAACCACGGCGATGGAGGATACCGCCAGGCCAATAATGATTTTCAGGACTGAACACAGAATATTGACAATGGCACCCAGTCCGCAGGTGGTCAGAATGACACCCTCCCGGGAATCCGGATCCTGCCGGAAAAGGGAATACAGGAGCTTCATGGATTTTTCCTCCAAACGCAGTTGATCATTTTTCTTTCCACAGTATACCACGCAAAAATTCCCCCGTCTACCACTTTTTCCCGTTTCCCCCTTGCATTTTCCCGCTGCCATGGTAGAATCTCTATGGGAACATCCCGGTTCCCCGTAGAAACAGGACCGCTTCTTTTCCTGTTACAGTCTTATCGGGCTACCCCCGCAAAGCGACAAATTGGAATTTGGCGAATTCTCGGTCATTGCGATAAAGTAGCGCACTACTTTCGTGGCAATCTCCATCGAATTCCGGGGCCAAGAACGTCATACGCCGTAGGGGCGC
>JAEDNR010000054.1 GCA_016302405.1 Oscillospiraceae bacterium | reverse complement strand
TCCACCCGCCACGCCTACGCCTACTTCACCTACCGGCCGGACAAGAACCTGACGGAGGTGGCGGAGAAGCGCCTGAGCGCTATCCGGGACTTTGCCGAGTTCGGCTCCGGCTTCAAGATCGCCATGCGGGACCTGGAGATCCGGGGTGCGGGCAATCTTCTGGGGGCCGAGCAGTCCGGCCACATGATGAGCGTGGGCTATGACATGTACCTCAAGCTTCTGGACGAAGCGGTTCTGGAGGAACGGGGCCAGGCGCCCCAGGCACCGGAGTGCACCGCCGACCTGAATATCACTGCCAATGTGGACAAAAGCTACGTTGCCCGGGGAGAGGAACGGATGGATCTGTACCGGCGGATGGCCGCCATCCGGAGCCAGGAGGACGCGGACGATCTGCTGGACGAGATCGTAGACCGGTACGGCGAGCCGCCCAAGGGCGTGCTGAACCTGATCGATGTGGCCCTGCTCCGGGCCAAAGCAAAAGCCGCCGGGATCAAGGACATCAAGCAGCGGGGCAGCGATGTAATGTTCGTGCTGGCGGATCTGGACTTTCAGGCGGTCAGCGCCCTGTGTGCCGACCCGGACTACAAGGCGAGGGTCACATTTCTTCCCAACGCCAAGGAGCCGACCCTGCGTTTCCGGCTGGTTTCCGGTCCGGACAGCCTGAAGCAGAGCAAGCTGTTTGTGGAGCGGTTCGCCTCTTTCCGAAAATCTTAAAATCCTGCCAGGGATTCCCATTGCCAAGTGTCGAATACCATGGTATAATATTGGATAACCGAAAAACGATGGCAATACGGCTTCCCCATTTATCTATCATTCATACAGGCGCCGGGGAACGGAAGCTGCCCGCGCCTTACATAACTGCCAATTCTCCACAAAGGAGGTTATACCTGTGGCACAAGGAAAATTTTCACAGCCCCGGAGCGGCAAAGCCGCTCCCAGGCGTTCTGAACGTCCCCCGGAACCTAAGCGCAGACCCGTCCGGGAGGATGCTACCCTCTCCCGCATTTCAAGCGACGATCCTTTTCCTCCGAAAAAAGCATCCGCTCCCGACAGCGAGCTGGAAGAATGGATTCGTCAGTTAAATCTGGATGACACACCGGGCGAGAACGCTTCCCCGGCGGAAGAGGAAACTCCCGCCGAAGCCCCTGACCTTTCTTCTCCCATGCCCCCGGTTTACAATCAGGAGATTCTTTCCTCCCGCCGCCCTTACCAGCCCAGCGCTCCCCAGGAGCCGGAAGAATATGACGGTGGGGAAGAAGAAGCCCCCCCCACCTTTACCGAGCGCCTTATGGACTTCGTGGATAATCACCGGAAGGGTGTCCTTGCCGGTCTGTGCGCCGCCGCTGCCGTACTGCTTGTCAGCATTGTGCTGGTAGTCTGGTTCAGCGTAGGCGGGACCACAGACGATCCCTACGGCAACCGGATCCTGAACAATGTGATGGTGGCCGGTGTCAACGTCGGCGGCATGACCCGCAGTGAGGCTGTAACCGCCGTAAAACGGGCCACAGCCAACACCTTCACCAAGCAGGACATGGTGGTTCAGTTCTCCGGGGAAACACTGACTCTCTCCCCCAAGAAAACAGGCGCCAAGCTGGATGTATCCGCCGCGGTGGACGCCGCTTTTGCCTACGGACGTACCGGAACCCAATCCGAGCAGAAAAAGGATTATCAGGATTCTCTCACCGGCAATCACACCATCGGTCTTCTTCCCTACCTGGAACTGGATAAAGAATACATTCAGCAGGCCCTGAACGAATATGCCGGAAAATACGCCGGGCAGTTTACCCAGTCCGGCTATACCCTGGAGGGGGAAAAGCCCGATCTCAGCGCCGAGGGCTTTGATGAAAGCACCCCCTGCCAGACCCTGGTGCTGACCTTGGGTACACCCGGCTTCGGTTTGGACATTCAGGAGCTGTACGCAAAGATCCTGGACGCATACAGCATGAACGTATTTCTGGTGGAAGTGGGAGATGTGCCGGAAAACGCGGAACCGGATCCTCTGGACCTGGATGCCATCTATGGGGAGCTGTATGTGGCACCGGTGGATTCCAGCATAGATCCCAATACCTATGAGATTGTGGCCGGTACCTATGGCTATGGCTTTGACCTGGAAAAAGCAAAGGCGCTTCTTGCAGGCTGCCAATACGGAGATACCCTGCGTATCAGCATGGAGTACATCGCCCCGGCGGAAGCGGATGATATTCTCTTCCGGGATGTGCTGGGCTCCTGCGAAACTCCTCACACTGGCAATGAAAACCGGAACACCAACCTGCGGATCGTGTGTCAGACTCTCAACGGCATGATCCTGGAGCCCGGCGAAACCTTTTCTTACAACGAGGCCCTGGGCCAGCGGACTGCCGAAAAGGGCTACAAGATGGCGCCTGCCTATTCCGGTCAGGAACTGAAGGATTCCCTGGGCGGCGGCATCTGCCAGGGCTCCTCCACGCTGTACTACTGCGCGCTGCTGGCGGATATGCAGATTGTGGAGCGTGTCAATCACGGCTTCCCTGCTTCCTATATCGATCTGGGTATGGATGCCACCGTCAGCTGGGGCTCTCCGGACCTCAAATTCAAAAACACCACGGAATTTCCTGTGAAGATTCAGGCGGAGGTTTCCGACGGCTATGTGAAAATGCAGCTCCTTGGTACCGACACCCGGGACTACTACGTTAAGATGGAGTACGAGATCACCGGCACCAGCGAACCCGAAACCGTCTATGAAGAGCACAAGCCCGGCGAGGGCTACACAAACGGTCAGGTCCTTCAGTCGGGAAAATCCGCAGTTTATGTGAAGTCCTACAAGCTCAAATATGATAAGGAAACCGGGAACCTGATTTCCAAGGATTTTGAAACCCGGTCTCACTACCAGAGCCGGAGCGAGGTTGTGGTTCGGATTGTAAAGGATGATACCACACCCACGGAAACCCAGGCTCCCTCCTCGGAGAGCACGGATTCCTCCTCACAGTCCACGGAAAGTTCCTCCACTACCCAGGCTTCTGAATCCACCACGCAGGCTACGGAGTCCACAACACAAGCGACAACACAGGCAACAACAGAAGCGACTACCCAGGCAACGACCCAGGCAACAACCCAAGCAACGACCCAGACAACAACCCAAACAACTACCCAGACAACAACCCAAGCAACGACCCAATCGGAGAATTCCCCCGCTGCCTAGCGCTCCGCCACCGGATAACGCACACACCCCCTGCTCTGCAAAAAGGGAGCAGGGGGCGTTCATTTCTATGTCAGGAAAATATATTCGCACCGTTTTGCCCGACGGAAAATCCGCCCGGGCTTTTCCATCCGGGTGGTTTTCAAATGGGAAACCTTCAGGTCCTATTTTCCCCGCAATCCGGTGGGTTTTTCACATAGGTCATCAGCGCAATGGCGAGGCCGTCTTCTGTACAGTTTCCGCAGACCTTATCCGCAATGGCTTTGACCTTGGGGGAAGCGTTCCCCATAGCCCAGCCCTCACCGGCAGCCCTGATTACAGCCGCGTCATTCATACTGTCTCCGAAAGCCACACAGTCCGCTGCAGTCAATCCATAATATGCGCACAGCCGGAGCATGGACTTTCCCTTATTGTTTTCCGTATCGGAGATCTCTCCAAAGAAAATCAGACCTGAAGCGGCAAAATTATCGAAGAAAACCAGATCGGTATTCTCAGGCTGAAGCGCCTGCAGGCGTTTGGCCTGTTCCTCACTGCGCAGTATAAAAGAAACCTTGAACACCGGCTCGCCCTTGTATTGCTCCACGGGGAGCTTGCGGTTGTTCATGGAGATCAGCCGCTGAAGCTCACTGTGCAGCTGCTCCTTTTTCAGGGATTCCAGCATGGGGATCAGATCCTCCCCTGCCCGAAAACCTTCCTTTTCGCATTCCAGCGTATAGGAGGCCCCGATTTGGTCAAGCACCGCCGTGACCGCGTCCAGTGTCTTTGGGGGCATAAAGCAGCGGAAGATCTCGTTCTTTCCCGCAAGGACATAGCCTCCGGCACTGTAGACTCCCCCATCCCAGGGAATGGCCTGAACCGCCTCGGGAACAAAACCGGTGGACCGCCCAGTACACAGAAACACCTTATCTCCCTGAGCCTGGAGCAGTTTTATAGCTCGGCGCAGGGTCGGGGTGGGGTCTGATCCAGGCATGGCAATGGTTCCGTCAATATCCAGAAAAAATAGTTTCACCAAAAACACTCCCAAGGATACAAATTTCGTATCTAGGTTACAGGAAAACAAATCATTTGTCAAGCGGTTTTCCGCAAGTCTCCTCCTGACGGATCTTCTTTCGAATCCTGACAAGGACGGGAATGACCACGGCAATTGCGGACACCCCTGCGCAGATATTGCTCACCATCATGGTAATGCCTACCGCTTCCGTACCCAATTCCGTAAACCGCTGTAAATACCACAGCACCGGCACCCGGAACAGGAACACCCGGGCAACATTTAAAAGCAGGGTCAGCTTTGTATACCCGTAACCCAGAAGCAGCGCCAGCGTAGCGGAGTTGATTCCCAGGGTAATATAGCCCAACATCTCCCAGCGGTGGATGGATACAATCATTTCACAGAACGCCGGGTCGAAATTATTCTTGGACTGGGCAAATACGGCTGCCAGCCAGGGAAGCCCCGCCCAGACCAGTACCAGTCCCAGAACACCGATCATCTCATCCACCACCAGAAGCCAGAGGTAGAGCTGAAGGGTTCTGCGGTAGTTTCCGGCCCCCCGGTTCTGGCTGATCAGGGCGGAAGCGCCGTCCAGCATACCGGAATGCCAGCTTGTGGTCAGGCCGCCGATATTGTTGGAAACACCCAGCGCTCCCACCGTCAGAGCGCCGTACATCCCCGACATGGAGTTGATGATGAAGGATTTTCTGTGCTGTGTGCTGGGGGAAATGACCGGTGTCCAGGCGCAGCGCCGGGATATTTATACCGATGCCTCCGGCATCAATCACTTCACCTGGATCACGGAGGCAAGGTATCAGGGGTATGATCTTCTGTCTCTGCTCCCCGGCTTTATGGAGAAATTCTTTGAAACGGGCTACTATGAGCACGGCCCCGCCGACCAGTGGGAGCGCGACTATTTTGCCTACGGCAACCGGGTGAAGATGGACCTTTTCCGCCGCTACGGTGCCCTGGCCGCTGCCGGTGACCGTCACCTGGCGGAATTTCTGCCCAGGGCATGGTACTTAGCCTCCCCCGAAACGGCGCATAACTGGCACTTTTCCCTGACTCCCGTCTCCTACCGGGAGCGGAACCAGGCGCAAAAGGAAGCGGAGGGCGCAGCCATGGCATCCGGGGCGCTTCCCGTCACCCTCGCCCCCTCGGGGGAGGAACTGGTCCGACTGCTGAGAGCCCTGTGTGGGCTGGATACCGTGGTTTCCAATGTGAATTTGCCCAACGCCGGGCAGATGCCTGGCCTGCCCCTGGGGAGCATTGTGGAAACCAACTGTGTTTTTACAAACGGTTTGGTGAAGCCCGTAGTAGCGAAGCCCTTGCCCGCCGGCGCTCTTGCGCTTGTGCAGCGGAACTGCGCAAACATTGACCTGCTGTGCGGTTCCATCCGAAACCGGGATATGAATGGGATCTTTTCCGCCTTTGTGGGTCAGCCCCTGTGCGACGGTCTCTCCCCGACGGATGCCCGGACGCTGTTTTCCGTCATGTGCAAAAACACCCGCAGCTATCTTTCGCCCTATTTCCCGGAGCTGACTATTACATAATTTCCTCGCAAACACCCGGACCGCTTCCCACGGTCCGGGTGTTTGGTGTGGCAATGACAGTGTTTTTGTTTATTCTAGCAAAGAGACTTCTTAGTGAGACAGCCCCTTTATCGCTTTCAGCTTTCCCCGCCGTCCCGGATCACAAGACCGCAGTCCCGGAAGAAACGCAGCATGGCGTCCAGCCAGCCGGATACATCCCAGCTGGTTTCCGGCACGCCGCCCACCGGGTAGACCATTTCGTCCGCGGTGGACAGGCCGTGGCAGCCGCTGCGGTAGACATGCATGGCAAAATCCACCCCCGCTTTTTCCATGGCGCAGGCCAGTTCCAGAGAATTTCGGCAGGGAACCGCACCATCGTTTCGGGTGTGCCAGAGAAATACAGGGGGCATATCCGGACGGACCAGAGCGTCAAGAGACAAGCGCTCCCATAGCCCCTTATCCCCGGCAGTGATGTTTTCAAAGCTCTTTTCATGGGTCCTGCCCCAGCTCACCGCCACGGGATAGCACAGTCCCAGGGCATCCGGACGTACCATCCCGGCAGGGGCAAGATCCGCGACCTCCGGCGCGTCCCACATTGTACCCAGGGTGCCGCACAGGTGCCCGCCGGCGGAAAAGCCCATCGCCGCCACCATATGGGGGTCGATCTCCATCGCCTGCGCGTTTTCCCGGATATAGCGCATTGCCAGGGCCGCCTCCCGCAGAGAGACAGGGAAGGACAAAGGCGCGCAGGAATAGTCCAGGGCAAAAGCCGCCCAGCCTCTGGCCGCAAAGCGCAGGGCTACCGGCTCTGCCTCCCGGGGGGAGGTCCAGGTATAGGCCCCACCGGGAAGGATCAGCACCGCCGGACGGCGGCGGCTGACGCTGACCTTGGGGGAGGTCTCCGTGTACCAGCAGGTCAGTTCTCCCAGCGCCCCCTCCGGCCGCTCCACGGAAAAGTGGGCGTACAGATTCACCTTTTCATAACGCATAGAAATTTCCTCTTATATGTAATGTATATCGTATATCGGTTTATCTCATCAGAAAGACAAATTGAAATTTGTCGGGGAGTTTTGGTACGCGGGTGGATAGACGCCTTGCCCCCCGCACTTGTGAGGGGGGTGTCCCTGCGCTAGCGCAGGGACGGGGGGAGTACGAATTCCCGGCACCAAAGCATCAAATAGAATTATCTTTCTGTGGTTGCTGTTCTTATTCTTCGCACCTTTTTGCGAAACAAATGCGGATGACGGGCTCCCCCCGGTACCAGTCTGCGGACTGGTACCACCCCCCTCATAAATGCGGGGGGCAAGGACGCGTACCGCATCGCCCCGTAAACCATTCGCCAAACAGCTCTACAAATTCCCAATTTGCCGCCATAGCATCCCGCTTTCCCATCCCGCAAGGATGCGGGGAATACAGTCCCGCCTTCTTCCTTATTCCGCCATCTTCTCCGCCAGTTTTGCGGCAAGCGTCTCCGTGACCGCCGCGCAGTGCTCCGCCGCCCGGCGCTCAAAGGTAGGGTAATCCATATGGGCGCTGTCATCTGCCTTGTCGGAGATGGCCCGCAGGACCACAAAAGGCACCCCGTTGCGGTAGGCGGCGTGGGCAATGGCAGCCCCCTCCATTTCCGTACACACGGCCCCGGTCAAGGACACGATTCTTTCCTTTCGTTCCGGGCTGGCAATGAACTGGTCTCCGCTGGCGATCCGTCCCATGGTGCAGTGGCCGGGATTCACCGCCTCCGCGGCAGACAGAGCAAGCTTCCCAAGTTCCTGATCCGCCGGGAACGCGTCCGCATCCATTCCGGGCACCCGGCACGGGGAATATCCAAAGGCCGTGCAGTCAAAGTCGTGGTAGATCGCGTCGGTGCTCACCACCAGGTCCCCAATATCCAGCGCCGGGTTCAGGGATCCTGCGATGCCGGTATTGACGAGGTGGGTAACTCCGTAACAGTCGCAGAGGATCTGTGCGGACAGGGCCGCGTTGACCTTGCCCACACCGCACTGGACAGCAACCACAGGAAGGCCACGCAGCGAGCCGGAATAATAGACGCTTCCCGCGTGTTCTTCTTCACTTCTGTCTGCCATAGCGGAAAGGAGCGTCTCAATTTCCTCGCGCATTGCGCCAATGATTCCAAGTTTCATAATTTCCTTTCCTCCTTATTCCGGATAGTGAAGCCGGTCTGGCGTCGCCGTTTCCAGCACCCGGACATACCGGTCCGCCCAGTAATTTGCCATGGACAGGTTCATATCCAGAAAGTTCCCGCAGTCCCGGGGACTGGCACCCGGGATTTCCTCCCGGTAGTCCCGGATAAAACGGAAGCAGTCCGTCACCAAAGGCAGCGCGTCCTCCGCCGCCAGGTCCCCGGCAAGCAGAAGATAGAAGCCGGTGCGGCATCCCATCGGTCCAAAGTAGATTACCCGGTCCTTCCATACCGGCTCGTTGCGCAGGAATGTCGCTCCCAGGTGCTCGATGGTATGGACCTCCGCGGTATTCATCACCGGCTCCCGGTTGGGGGCGGTAAGGCGCAGGTCAAAGGTGGTGACGGTCTCCGCTCCGATCCGGTCCTTCCGGGAAGTATACAGCCCGGGCAGAAGGGTCAGGTGGTTGACGGTAAAGCTGGCAATTTTCTCCATGGACTGCCTCGTTTCCGGCGGCACAGGCCGCCTTTTTTCACCCATCATACCATAACCGTGCCGGTTTTGCAAGCGGAAGCCCCGTCCGCCGGGTATAAGCCCCAGCCTCCGGGGGAAGCTAAGGGCAATACCACCCTGTTTTCTCCGGCTCGGCGGGAAAAACCAGTATCCCTTAAGACCGGATTAACTTTTGTTAAATTTTATGTTTTATGTTAATTCGTCTTGCTTTTTTTTTGCAGGGGTGATAGAATACATTTAGTATACCATCGATAGGCAGAGGGGTATGGTTTTGCCCCTGTCCGGCATGTTGTTCTCGGAGCCGTCGATGGTGCCATAAAGGTAGGGATAGAGATATGGATAAGAATGATTTTGATGTCGATTTCGACTTTGAAAAAGAATATGGTTTTGACCCCAGCCTGTTTATGGACGCCGATGAAGCGGAGGATGCGCCTGTTACGGACAGCGCTTATGAATCCGCCGAGGATTCTGATGCGGATTTTCTGGGCGATTTTGATCTGGATTCCCTGCCGGATGAAGAGGATTCCGGGGATGATGCCGGAGCCTTTGACGACTTTGACCTGGATGACATAACCGGGGAAATCTCTGAAGAGGAAGATCCTATGGATCTTCCTGAAGAAGAGGATCTGCCCATCCGCCGGCGCAGGCAGCACCGTCAGGAGGTCCCCCAGGAGGAGCCTCAGGAGCCTCAGGACCCTGAGCTTCCTGAAGAGGATGCGCAGCCGGAGGATGAGGTCCCGGAAGATGAATTCCCTGAGGAGGATGCCGAAGAAGAATCGGAAGGGGACGCGGAACCGGAAGCGGATAAGCCTGCCCGCCGCAGAAGGACCAGAGCCGACAAGCCCAAAAAGCCCTCTGTGTTCTCCAAGCTGCTGGATCTGTATCTGGCGCCTATCCGTCAGACGGAGGACGAACAGACGGTGGATGCCAACGGCCGGATCCGCCGCCGCAGAAAGCCCAGCAAGTCCCAGATTTTTAAGGAAGTTTATCTTCCCGCCATTATCGCGGGGATTGCGCTGCTTCTGGTGCTGTCCTTCATCGTCGGTTCCGTTACCAACGCGGTGAAAAAGAAGATGCTCAACGACGAAGCCAGCCGGCGGGAGTCCCTCAGCGCCTCCCAGGCTGCCGACGCGGCGGAGAAGGAATATGACGCTCTGATGGCCGAGGCCGAGGCCCTGGCTGCCGGGTACAACTACGACGAAGCCATTGCCAAGCTGAACACCTTCACCGGCACCGACGCGGAGCACCAGCAGGCCATTACCGAAAAAAAAGCCGAGTACACCAACGCACAGAGCCAGCTTGTGGAGTGGAAGGATGTTTCCCAGATCCCCAACCTGTCCTTCCATGTGCTGATGGCGGATCCCACGCGGGCCATCAGCGATGCCCAGTACGGCGGTCTGTATAACCGGAACTTTGTCACCATCGACGAGTTCTCCAAGATTCTGGACCAGCTCTATGCCGGCGGCTATATCCTCATTGACTTTGACAGCTTCATTTCCACCAGCACCGGTGTGGACGGCAAGGAAAGCTTCTTCCAGTCCCCCCTCATGCTGCCTGCCGGGAAGAAGCCGATCATGATCACCGAGACCATGGTCAACTACTTCAATTATATGATCGACGGCAACAATGACGGCGAGCCCGATGCCGGCGGCGCGGGATTTGCCTGCAAGCTGGTGGTGGATGCAAACGGCGACATCAAGGCCCAGTATGTGGACGGCAGCAACCAGACCCTGGTGGGCAACTATGACCTGGTTCCCATTCTGGAGGACTTTATCAAGGCCCATCCCGACTTCAGCTACCGGGGCGCCCGGGCAACCCTGGCTGTCACCGGTCACGAGGGTGTGTTCGGCTACCGCTGCAATACCTCCTATATTGCCAGCAAGAGCCAGAGCTACTATGATGAGCAGGTCGCCGGTGCCAAGGAGATCGCCCAGGCCCTCCGGGAAAAGGGTTATACCATCGCCAGCTACACCTACTCCAACCAGAAGTACCGCGACCTCTCCGCCAAGGAGATCAGCCAGGAAATGACCAACTGGAAAAACCAGGTCACGCCCATCCTGGGTGAGGTGGATGTGCTGGTGTTCGCCAGAGAGAACGGCGGCATCAACGACTACACCGGTGCCGTCTTCACCGCCCTGTCCGACACCGGATTCCAGTATTTCGTGGACGATGGCGAGAAGCCCGCTGTGACCATCAATACCTCCTACGTCCGGCAGACCCGGATCATGGTCACCGGTATGAACATGCAGTGGCACCCCACCTGGTTCACTCAGTACTTTGACTGCAACGCGGTTCTGGATATTGCCGTCCGCGGCAGCGTTCCCAACAGTTGATATGCTTTTTCCTCGCACCGGGAAACCGGTGCGAGGATTTTTTCAACGCAGCATACAATTATTTGCACAATTTTCCATCTTTTCTTTTCCAGAAAATTGTTGACCATATCTAAAAAATGTGGTATACTTGTTATAGTGGGTGGTATTTCTTTCCACAGATACTGCATTGAAAGGAACGGTGTGTCACATGGAATTACTGAAAAATAAGGTTGCTGTCGTCACCGGCGGAACCCGGGGAATCGGGTTCGCCATTGTAAAAACCTATCTCCAGAACGGTGCCAAGGTTGCTGTATTTGGATCCCGTCAGGAAACTGTGGAAAAGGCTCTGGCAAAGCTTCGTGAGGAGAACCCCGCCTGGGACGTAACCGGCGGTTGGCCCGATCTGGGGCAATATGCCCAGGTGGAAGCCGCCATCGCCGAAGTGAAGGCGCATTACGGGCGCATCGACATCTTTGTCAATAACGCCGGAATCTCCGGCCGGGAGTCTCTTTATGAATACGATCCCGCCGCGTTTGAAAAAACCATGGCCCTGAATGTCAATGCCGTCTTCTACGCCTGCCGCGCGGTGGCACCCATTATGAAAGAGCAGGGCGGCGGTGTCATCCTGAACACCAGTTCCATGGTATCCATGTACGGACAACCCTCCGGCGCTGCCTACCCCACCTCCAAGTTTGCCATCAACGGTCTGACACGAAGCCTTGCCCGGGAGCTTGGCAAGGATCACATCCGGGTTAACGCGGTTGCTCCCGGTATTACCCGGACGGATATGCTTTCCGCTTTGCCCCAGGAGCTGGTGGACAGGATCTCCGCCGGAATCCCCCTGGGCCGTGTGGGCGAGCCCCAGGACCTGGCAAACGCGTTCCTGTTCCTGGCCAGTGACCTGGCCTCCTATATCACCGGCGACGTTCTGCATGTGGACGGCGCGGCTATGACCTGATACCAGGCTGAAATCAGGTTTTTCTCATAACACAAACATAACAGGGCCGCCGGGAAACCGGCGGCCCTTGCGTTCTTTGCATTCATACCCGCGTTTTCTGGGCTTCGATCCCGTCCTGGTAAATCTCCCACAGATCATCGCTCATCTCGTATACCAGCAGCTTCGCTCGAAAATCCGTGGCGGCATGCTGTGTGATCTCCAGATACAGGAAGAACTCGTCCCCCTGGGGGCAGGACGCCATGGTCATATAGGTATCGGGGCCGTAGGGGATCCACCCCTCCCCCACCGCCGGTTCTCCGCACCAGGGGCAGGAAAAGTGGGTTATCTCCCCATCCGCCAGTACCGCCCGAGGGCTTTCGTATTGCTTCAGGATCGGGGCGAAAGCAAATACCGCCCCCACATATTCCGGCAAGAAGGTTTCCAGGTCCAGCCTGCCGCAGACAATGGCCGTGTTTCTGGCATCGTTGAGGGCGTCGTGGGCCGTGTCCCCCTTCTCCCCCAGGATCTCCAGGGCGTGGTCCAAAGAAATACGGCGGGTCGAACGCATAATTTCCCGCAGGAAGATCCGCTGAATATCGCAGCAGTCCGGCAGCTTGTCCGTAGGAATGCCATGCAGCTGCATATTCTCAACAAGCATAGGCAGATCACTCATGCTCCAGGTCATATAGCAGCATTCCTCGCCGCACCAATCCGAAAATTCCCGGAATGCTTCGGGAAAGGGTTTTCCCCTGCCCGCCAGGTCCCGGTCATGAATGCCGGTGAGGGACGCCACCTTTCGGTGCATTTTGGTGTAGTATTTCGGGGTGATATACAGGCGCAGCTCGTCCACCGTCTGAAAATCCTCGTTTAACTTCACCGCACCGATCTCGATAATTTCCCCGGTCAGGTACACCGGCTTCATCACGGCGGCGGCCTGGGAGGACGGCTGGTTCCATTCCAGGTCAAAAATAATATAGTGCATTTCTTTTTCCCTCCGCCGCCTGTAAAGCCCAGGCGACAAAATACTCGATTGTCGTAAATTGTTGTCGTTTTTCATTAGCTGAGCGTGAAATTGGAATTTGCCCGCAGGGCGGGCGGCCAAGTCGTGATGGGCGTGGTCCGTAATCGTTCCCAACCTTTTAATTTAGGTATGATTGCCACCGGCAATCATTAGGATTTT
>JAEDNR010000053.1 GCA_016302405.1 Oscillospiraceae bacterium | reverse complement strand
TTACAAGGTCCCCGGCGGCATGCTGTCCAACATGATCGCCAACCTCACCGATATGAAGGCCATGGATAAGTTCGACGCCGCCCTGGCGGAGATCCCCGCCGTCCGTGCCGACATGGGCTATCCTCCCCTGGTCACCCCCCTGAGCCAGATGGTGGGCAACCAGGCCGTCACCAACGTTTTGGTGGGCCAGCGCTACAAGAACATCTCCAAGGAGATCAAGAGCTACCTGAAGGGCGAGTACGGCATCTCCCCCGCCCCCGTGGATGCCGACCTGCAGAAGCGGGTCCTGGCGGAGGCCGGTATGGAGGCCCCCATCGACTGCCGCATTGAGGACAGCAAGCGCACCGGCGAGGACTTTGTGAAGGCAAAGGAAGCCCTGGGCGATCTGGCAAAATCCGAGGAAGATGTGATGAGCTACATCTGCTTCCCGGATCAGGCCACCAAGTTCCTGGAGGCCCGGAAGGCCAAGGAAGAGAACAAGGTCACCTACACCATCACCGAGGCGTAAGGAGGGTCCGCTATGACGATTCTTACTGCCGGTCTGGGCGAACACCTGCCTGTGGGCGAGGCCGCGGTTCTGGCCCTGCTGGGCTACGCGGTGGTTTTCTTCGGCATCGTGCTGCTGATGGCTGTGGTCATGACTATGGGCCGGGTGTTCATCGCCCGGGACAAGAAAGCCGCCGCCATTAAGGAGGCCGCCCACGCCGCCGCCCAGGCTGCCGCCGCTGCCGCCCCCGCCGCGCCCAAGCCTGTGGCTCCCGGCACTGCCGGTGAGCTGAAGCTTCACGATGTGGAGCCCAGGACCGCCGCCATGCTTATGGCCATCGTAGCCGACAAAATGGGAAAGCCCCTGAACGAGCTGCGCTTCATTTCCATCAAGGAGGTCAAGTAAATCATGAAATATAAAGTGACCCTGAATAACCGCACCTACGAGGTAGAGGTGGAGGCCGGTCAGGCCATGCTTCTGGATGAGTATGAGGCCATTGCCCCCACGGCTGCCCCGGCTCCCGCTGCCGCCCCTGCCGCCGCCCCCGCGCCCGCCGCTGCTCCCACCCCTGCCGCCCCCGTGGTCACCGGCGCCGGTGAGCCTGTGAACGCCCCCATGCCCGGCACCATTCTGAAAGTGAATGTCACCCAGGGACAGGCCGTCAAGGAGGGCGAGGTGCTGTGCATTCTGGAGGCAATGAAGATGGAGAACGAGATCATGGCCTCCAAGGGCGGCACCGTGACCCAGGTCCTGGTTGCCAAGGGCTCCATCGTGGATACCGGCGCGCCCCTGGTGATCATCGGTTAAGGAGGGTGCCCAATGAATATTGGTCAAATCCTTCTGAACCTGTGGGAAAGCTCCGGCTTCGCGGCGCTCATCACCGGGTTTGTCTCCCAGAACTCCTGGCAGAACCTGTTGATGATCATTATCGCCTGCGGTCTTCTGTACCTGGCGATTGTGAAGAAGTTCGAGCCGCTGCTGCTCACCGGCATTGCCTTTGGCTGTCTGCTGACGAACCTTCCCGGCGCTGGGCTGTATAACCAGCCCCTGTGGGATGCCTATGTGGCCGGGGAGCACATCACATTCACGGAGATCATCCACGACGGCGGTCTTCTGGATATTTTCTACATCGGCGTCAAGTCCAGCCTGTACCCCTGCCTGATCTTCATGGGCGTGGGCGCCATGACGGACTTTGGCCCCCTGCTTTCTAACCCCAAGAGCCTGCTTCTGGGCGCCGCTGCCCAGATGGGCGTGTTCGTGGCCTTCTTCGGCGCAAGCCTCATGGGCTTTACCGGCAATGAGGCTGCCTCCATCGGCATCATCGGCGGCGCGGACGGCCCCACCGCCATCTTCCTGACCAGCCAGCTGGCGCCCCATCTGCTGGGCGCCATCGCCGTGGCGGCCTACTCCTACATGGCCCTGATTCCTCTGATTCAACCGCCCATTATGCGTCTCATGACCACCCCCGAGCAGAGGAAGATCAAGATGGTCCAGACCCGTACCGTGTCCAAGACCGAGAAGATCATCTTCCCCATCGTGGTCACCATTTTCGTGGCCCTGCTGCTGCCGGACACCGCTCCCCTCATCGGCTGCCTGATGCTGGGCAACCTCTTCAAGGAGACCGGCGTTACCGACCGGCTCAGCGACACCGTGCAGAATGCCCTGATGAACATTGTCACCATCCTCCTGTCCACCGCTGTGGGCGCTACCATGGTGGGCTCCCGGTTCCTGACCTGGGAGACCCTCAAGATCGTCTTCCTGGGCGTGTTTGCCTTCGCGCTGTCCACCGCCGGCGGCCTGCTGGGCGGCCTCGTGATGTGCAAGGTCACAAAGGGAAAGGTCAACCCCCTCATCGGCTCCGCCGGTGTGTCCGCCGTTCCCATGGCGGCCCGGGTTGCCAACGTGGAGGGCCAGAAGGCCAATCCCTCCAACTTCCTGCTGATGCACGCCATGGGCCCCAACGTGGCCGGTGTCATCGGCTCCGCCATCGCCGCTGGCTTCCTGCTCAGCGTCTTCGGCTGATAAAGAATATCCCTTTTCCGGCAGCGCGGTGCCCCCGCACTGCCGGTTTTTTATGTCGTGCGAAAATATGTGTACCCATTTCACGCCAGGCCCACCCGGTATCGTTCTATAGCGCGGAAAATAGGAATTTGCAGAGCTGTACGTTGAATGATTCGCGGCATGATGCGGTACGCGTCCTTGCCCCCCGCACTTGTGAGGGGGGTGTCCCTGCGCTAGCGCAGGGACGGGGGGAGTACGAATTTCCGATAACAAAGTGCCAAAAAATTTTTTCTGTGGTTACAGCTCTATTCTTGACACTTTTTTGTAAAAGACATGCGGGTGACGGGCTCCCCCCGCCCCAGTGTGC
Organism: Oscillospiraceae bacterium; assembly: GCA_016302405.1. Lineage (GTDB taxonomy): Bacteria > Bacillota > Clostridia > Oscillospirales > Oscillospiraceae > Faecousia. Next base: position 10,348 of record JAEDNR010000053.1, on the reverse strand, counting down.
GCTACTCTTATCACCCCCCTCACAAGTGCGGGGGGGCAAGGCGTCTATCCACCTGCGCACAATAGAACGATACCGAGTGGGCCAGGCGTAAAACGACTATAGACTCGGGCCGTCACGACTTGTCAGCGGCGACTCGCCGCCAAATTCCACTTTATCGGTTTGCCGGGTAACGCCGATTTCCGTAAGACCGCGCAAAATAACCTGCCCCTTTGCCGCGTGGCAAAGGGGCAGGTTATTATATGGGCAAAGGGGGTGCGTATAAAACCCTTACGGCGCGGCGTGGCGGTCCAGCACCGTTTCTTCATCATAGAAGGTCCAGTTGTCCAAATTCCAGAGGTCATCGCTGACGCTGGCCCACTGGGCGGGGAGGAACGTGGTGCCGTTGTTCTCGGCAATCTTCCATTTTCTGGACCGGATGATAAACTGGTCGTGGGCGGTCTTTTCATCGCTGTTGATGGCCTTGCCGGTGAACGGATTGGTGGGGTTCTCAATGAGCCCTGCTGTTGCCAGGGTGGGAACGTCGGCGTTGGTCATAAATTCCCGGGAGGTGGTAAAGCTGTGGCTGTCAAAATCCTTTACCATCAGCAGGGGGAAGTAAAATTCCAGATTTTTCAATCCGTCAGAGGGATCGGCCATCAGCTCTTCCAGCTGCCCGCGATCAGAGCCGTGGTCGGACACCAGGATAATTCTGGTGTTGTCGTAGACACCGTTTTCCCGGAGATAATCGAACCATTCCCCCAGAAGAAGCATTGCCGCCATGTTGCTCTGGTAGTGGACCATTTGCCGGGGTTCCTCCACCAGAAGCGTTCTCCCATCCACCGTAAACCGGCTGGTATTGGCAGCGTCAAAGGCGGTATTGTCAACGACCTGGGACGGTTTGTATTCCGGCTCCTGAAGAAGGATCGGCTCATGGGTTGTATCGTTGGACAGGAACAGATAGGTGTTTGTTCCGTCTTTGCTGACGGTGGTCATTTCCGGCAGGTTATCCAGCACATGATAACAGTCCATGAACACGGCGCTGATTCCGGTGGACCTGGATATGGACTCGATGGTCTGCCCGGAGTAAACCGCTTCCTCAGAATCGTATGCCGACTGATTGTAGAGGCCATCGTTGTATATAATGGGCTGCAGGCACAGGGGCATGGATTTCATAACGCTGAAAACGAAAAAGTTTCTGCGGTTGTTGAGGATTGTCTGCTCTTTTTGGGCGGTGTCGCCGAATTTCCCCTTGGTGATATAGGCGCTGATCCGGGGATCGTCGTCGAAAATCGACAGGTCGGGGATCCACTGATAGTTGGCGTAAACCGGATCGCACACCGTGACCTTGTAATCATTGTCCGCGAAGAGCACCGGCATCACCTTCAGCGCTTCGTTCTGCTTATCCACCAGCAGCTCATCGCTGCGCTTGTTCAGCTCCACGGGGGTGTACTCATAGCCTCCCAGCAGCGCGGGGGTGGCGAAATTTGTACATCCGCCGAAAGAAATCGTGTTGGAATAATAGGTGAAGCCGTCAAACTTTTCCTGAAGCTCCGGTTTTTCGTTAATCAGATAGGGTACATATTCGCCCATGGCCCGGTCCAGCATCAGCACGACCACATTTTTGCCGGTTTTGCTCAGCTGGAAGCCGGGCATCTCATTGGCCTTCTCCACGGAGATCTCATCCACGGAGCGCTTGATTTTCACCAGGTTCACAGCGGACATGCCGCCAAGGGCGATAATGGCTGTCAGCAGCACCGCCCCGGTGCTGCGGGTCTGCTTTCGGGCGAACAGATACATCAGGAGCGCTACAGCGGCCAGGATCGCCAGGTTCAAAAGCTGCTCTCCCCGGGAAAATTCCATTCCTCCTTCATACTGCAGTGTAGAGGAAATAATTCCCAGCTTGGTGCCGAAGAACATGTAGTTTACCACCATGACACCGCACAGGACCCACACCAGACGCTGAAAAAACACCTTTCCTTTGGGCTTTGCCAGCCAGTAGAACACGCCCATCCACACAAGAAAGGTACCGGCGGACAGGCACAGGGCGCTGACTACATACCACAGGGGATTATGGAAATAGCTGATGTCCACATATTCCTGGGGAGACGCGGCAATAAAGGTGGAGGGGATCAGCAGGCCTACGAGAATGGTCAGGAACAGAGCGCCCAGCAGGAACAGCCTGCGGTCCGGCTTCACCTGGGCGGTTTCTTTCGGAAGGGGGAGCCTGGCTTTCAGCACCGGCAGAAGCAGCGGCAGCTCCAGCAGCAGACCGATGCCGAGGATAAAGACCTTACGCTTCACGGAGTGGGTATGATAGAAGAACAGGCCGAAAGCCAGGACTGCCAGGCCAAGGCCGAAAGTCAGGTACCCCAGGATCTTCCGGGGGTTTTTCAGCTTGTAGAAAATGGTCTTTACCAGGGAGAACAGGTTGTTCAGCGTCCAGTAAAAGACGAGGCAGGCCGGGGAGGTGTACAGGAAAACCAGGAAGAACAGGGCCATGCCGTAGAGCTGGAGCTTGGTTTTCAGAGGAAAGCCCTTCAGGTAGATGGCGCTGGAGACAAAGTTGATGGCCGTCATCAGGATCGGCAGGAGGTTGATGGTCAGGCTGCCGATCACGAGAAGTCCGTCCGGCGCACCCAGGTCCCGGATGGGCCCCAGGGATACGCCGTTCAGGATCTGCACATGGGACAGAAACTGGTAGGCTGCCATAAAGAAGGGAATTTCCAGCAGCAGGGAGACGGAGCCGTTCAGGGCATCGGTGGGCCTATAATGGTTCTGCCGGTAATAGGTCTGCAGAATCATCATCCGCTCGTCGCCGGAGAAGGTTTTCTTGATATGGGCCACGCCCTCCCGGAGCTTTGCCTCCGTATCCCGGGATTCCTCCTGCATGGCATCCGCCCGCCGGTACAGGGGCAGGACCAGGATGTTCATGACCAGGCTCAGGACGATGATGGAAAGGCCGGGATGGCCGATGAACTGGTTGGCAATGGTAAAGATGATCTCAAAGAGCAGCTTCAGCGGCCCGATGAGCAGGGTTTCCAGAATCGTAAAAAATGACATATTATGCATCCTCTTCCCCGGCAGTGAGCTGCGCGTATTTTTCCAGCAGGTAGTCCACGGTGCGCCGTGCGCCCTCGTCCGGATGCTCCCAGGTTTCCGCTTTTACCTGACGGCGTCCCTCGGCAAACCGGGGATCTGTCAGACAGGTGTCGATCAGCTCTTTCAGGTTCTCCATATTCTCCGGTGTCAGCTGACAGCCCAGCCGGGGCAGGGCGGAGGCGGTCCACAGGGGCTTTTTCAGCCACCAGGCATCATAAAGGCCGACATCGAACTGGGGATCGGTATAAATAACGGGCTTATCGTAGATCAGTGTAAAGTCGAAAATGACGCCGGAAAAGTCCGAGATCAGAATGTCGGAACGGCGGAGCACCTCAAAATTGTCGGTGTCCCGGTTCCACTCCAGCTGCCCGGATTCCGGATAGGCCTTCATCAGCTTTTCCATCATTTCCGTTTCGGACTTGAAGGACTGGGGATGGGGCCGGACGATCACATGATAGCCGGTTTTCAGCAGCACCTCGATGATCCTGCCGCCGTAGACGCTGAGCGCGGCGCTCTTACCCCAGGAGGGGGCAAGGAGCACTGTCCTGGGATGCTCCGGGGCGGGGCCGGACCGCCGGAGCCGGGCGGCCATCTCGTCCATATAGGGGATGCCCACGGTGACAAGCTCTTTTTCGGGAAGTCCCCGCAGCTTTTCCAGCGCCCGGAGGTCCCGGGCCTGATACGCCCCGGACAGGAGCACCGCGTCGTAATAATCCAGGCCGAACATCCGGTACAGGGTGATGTCGCTGGCGGCGTGGGGGATATGGACATAGAACCGCACGTCCTTTGCCCGCTTCCACTGATAGACCTCCAGGCCGGGGGTGGTGGAAAGGACAATGGCGGCGTTCAGGAAATTCAGCCGGGTAAAGGCCTTGTTCCCCGGCCCGATGGCCTCGGCCTTTACATGAGGGTAGGTACATTTCAGGGCGGGATCATCCTCCGACGCGGTCAGATAGACGATGTCCCTGCCCCGCCGGTCCATTTCCCGGCAGATCGGCTCGAAAACGTTCCAGTACCGTTTGTCGTCGGAGAAAATGACGAAGGGAATCTTCTTTGTCCCGGTCTCCGCTTTTCCGCCGGTCAGCCGGAAGCGGAGCTTAATCAGCAGCATCCGCAGGGAATAAAGCCCCGCGCCGATGACGCCGATCAGAATCGTAAAAAGCATGCTTCCCGTACCGGGATCGATGTACAGTGTCATATTGTGCGCTCCTTATTTTGTGACGTTTTTGCACAGACAGATTCCGAAGCCGCCGCAGGCGGCAATGCAGAGCCAGAGCCAGGGCGCGGTTCCGGCGGAAGCGGGGGCAGCGGTGACATTGGTGAGGAAATGGGCAAGAAAGCAGGGAATCAGGCTTCCAAACCGGACCGTAACGGCGCCATAGCAGATCCCCACGGCAAAAGCGCAGAAAACCTGGGCCAGCGTGTAGGAAAAGCCGCTGCCGCCCAGAAGATTGACCCAGTGAAAAAGAGCGAACGCCAGGCTGCTGATTATGATTGCGGAACGGGTTCCGTATTGCATCAGGAAGCGCAGGAGAAAGCCCCGGAAGAAGATTTCCTCGGCGGCGCAGACAGCCAGCATGAGGACCGCCGCCGGAAGCCGGGGAGCAAAGGCTCCGGCTGCCAGCAGGTTGCATACCGGCAGCAGCAGAAGCAGGGCAAACACGCCGTATTCTTTCCCGGGCATCCGCCGGGGCGGGCAGAGGCCCAGGGCGCGGTGCTGCCCGGTGTGGAAGATCCAGCCGGTCAGCGCGCAGATGTACGCCAGCATAGCCAGAGACAGTACCCACTGGGACGTGACCTGTGCCAGGTGGCTGAAGAGCAGATAGCTGAGGCCGTACCCGGCAACCCACAAAAAAGGCATTTTCCGTTTCTCCCCGAATTTTCCCGCTGAAAGGGGATATTGTGGTTTTTCTGATGAAAGCTACAGGTCATTATAGCATGGGGGTTTTCTGAAATCAAGACTGCACCAGCAGCAGTTTCCACAAAATTAAGAAATATCGGTAAAAAAGGGTTGATTTGCGTGCCTTTCGCGTGTATGATAACAATCAGGAAGCAAAAGGAAGCCCTCAGAGGACATTTTTCGCGGTTAGGGAGGATACCATGTGCTATCAGGTTGACAATGCGGTGATTATGGCGGCGGGCACGGCCAGCCGTTTCGCACCCCTGTCCTACGAACGGCCCAAGGCTTTGATTGAGGTAAGAGGGGAAGTGCTCATCGAGCGGCAGATCCGGCAGCTCCGGGAGGCCGGGATCCGTCAGATTGTGGTCGTAACAGGCTATCAGAAAGAGCAGTTTCTATACCTGCGGGATCAATTCGGCGTTGAGATTGTGGAGAACAACGACTATCTCACCCGGAACAACAATGCCAGCATTTATGCGGCAAGATCTTTTCTGCGCAATACCTATATCTGTTCCTCCGACAACTATTTTTCCGTGAATCCCTTTGCGTCGGAGGTGGACGATGCCTACTATGCCGCCGTCTATGTCCAGGGTGAAACCAAGGAATGGTGCATGACTGAGGGCGCGGACGGCTACATAAACAGCGTTCAAATCGGCGGCCGGGACGCATGGGTCATGCTGGGACATACCTTCTGGAACGAAGCTTTCAGCCGGAAGTTCCTGGAGATCCTGGAAAAAACCTATGATCTTCCGGAGACGGCGGATCTGCTTTGGGAGTCCATCTATATGGCCCATCTGGATGTGCTGAAAATGAAGATCCGGAAATATCCGGCGGATACGATTTTTGAATTTGATACCCTGGACGAGCTGCGGGCGTTTGACAGCAACTACATCCGCAATACCCGTTCCCGGATCCTGGCGGAGGTGGCGGAGCGGCTGCGCTGCGGCCAGGAGGACATTGTAGAGGTGACCGCCTACAAGACCGGCAGCAACGCCGCGGCTGGTATGCGGTTCCGGGTGGGAAGAGACACCTATGAATATCCCTATGAAACAGGAGAAATACGGAGGCTTTGATTATGGCAAAAGAGATTGTAGCGGAGGATCTTCAAAAGGTTTCCCGGCTGCTGCTGGATGTGCTGGGCGTGGGGGACTACAAAAGCATTGAAAGGATGGGCGGACTGACCAACCACACCTATCATGTAGTTCTGGAAAACGGAAAGGAGTATGTGGTCCGGATTCCTGGGGAGGGGACGGAGGAGCTGATCGTCCGCAGCGATGAGATGGTCAGTACCCGGCTTGCCTGCCGTCTGGGGGTGGATGCCAATATGCTCTACTTTGGCAAGGACGGCGCAAAGGTAACGGAGTATATTCCCAATGCCGTCACCATGTCCGCGGAGCTGCTGGCCCAGGAGCGGCATATTGAACAGGTGGCGGAGATTTTCAGAATCATGCACGGCTGCGGCGAGGATACCGGTGTCCCCTTTGAGGTCTTTGACATGGCTGCCGGTTACGAAAAGATCATCCGGGACATGCGGGTCGCCATGTTTGCGGACTATCCGGAAACAAAGCGGCAGGTCATGGCAATCAAGACGGAGGTGGATGCCTCCGAGCGGATCCGGAAGGTTCCCTGCCATAACGATCCGCTCTGTGAGAACTGGGTGGAGGGCAACGGACGGATGTACCTGATCGACTGGGAGTACGCCGGCATGAACGACGGCATGTGGGATCTGGCGGATGTGTCTATTGAAGCGGGGTTTGGACCGGAGCAGGACGGACTGCTGCTGACAAAATATCTGAGCCGGGAGCCGGGCACCCGGGACAGAAAGCATTTTCTGGCAAGCAAGATCTATGTGGACTACCTGTGGACCCTCTGGGCCAAGGCGAGAGTGCCCTACGACGGTCAGAGCATGGAAGACTGGGCCCAGGAACGCTACGCCAGGCTCAAAGCCAATATTCAGGCCTTTCTGGACATTAAGGAGGGATAAGCTATGATTGCCGGTATTATTGCGGGTATTACCTGGGCCCTGGAAACCGTGATTCTGGGCATTGCCCTGGGCATGACCCCATTTCTGTCCACACAGCAGGCGGTGTTCCTGGCTCCCTTTGTCAGCACATTCCTGCATGATGCCTGCTCCGCTGTCTGGGCATGCTGCTACAACGGAATGAAAGGGAATCTGGGCGGCGTTTGGAAAGCGTTCAAAACCAAAAGCGGCAAATGGGTGGCGGCAGCCGCTGTCATCGGCGGCCCCATCGGCATGACCGGCTATGTGATGGCGGTCAATTACATGGGCGCTTCCATCGGCGCGGTAGCCAGTGCCATCTTCCCCGCTGTTGGCAGCATCCTTGCCTATATTTTCCTGAAAGAAAAGATGAAGTGGTATCAGTGGATCTTCCTGATCTTTACGCTTCTGGGCGTGTATGGCCTGAGCTATTCTCCCAATCTGGACATCCGGAATTTCTGGCTGGGCCTGCTGGGCGCGCTCATGTGCGCTTTCGGCTGGGGCATTGAGGCGGTGATCCTGGCAAAGTGCCTGAAAGACCCGGAGGTTACCGACGAATACGCCCTGCAGATTCGGCAGACTACCTCCGCCCTGTTCTATGGTATTGTGCTGCTGCCGGTGCTGAAGGGCTGGGGCTTCACGGCAAGTCTGTTCACTGCCGGTACCGGGTGGCTGCTGCCTGTCATTGCTCTGGCGGCGCTGTTTGCCACCGCGTCCTATCTGTTCTACTATAAGGCAATCGCCCAGATCGGCGCTTCCAAGGCCATGGCGCTGAACGTTACATACTCTGCCTGGGCGATGGTATTCACGGTACTGCTTCTGAGAGATACCAGTGTTCTGACCCCGATGACCGTGCTGTGCGCTGTAGTGGTGCTGGTGTGCGGAATTTTCGCCGCGGCGGACTTCAAGGAGATCCTCAGCAGACGCAAATAAAGACTGATACAAAAACCAGCCCCCTTGCCGCAAGGCAAAGGGGCAGGTATTTTATCATTTTTACTCCACTTCGCCCTCGGTGATGGCCCGCATGGCTTTCTTGGTGGCGTTTTCGTCAAAGCGCAGGACGCTGTGCTGCATGCCGTCGCCGTAAATGTCCACCAGGTCGCCCCAGGACTCCGCGGGGCAGGTTCCGCCGGACTGGAGCTTCAGCTCCGGCAGCATGGGCAGGTAGTTCAGAAGATACTCCGTGATCTGCGCGTTGTCCATGCTGGTGGTGATGAGGGGCAGAACCTTATTTGCCAGATTCTGCAGCTCGGGAAGGCTCAGGCCCCGGATCTTCTCCAGAAGAATGGAAACCATTTTCTGCTGGCGGCTGGTGCGCTTGATGTCGCTCTCGTTGTCGCCTTCCGCTTTCCGCAGACGGGCATAGGTCAGGGCGGCATAGCCCTCCAGGTGGTTCATGCCCTCCTTCACTTCATACTTATCGGGAATACATTCCTCATATGTGATATATTTGTTGAGGTAGTCCGCCTCGGCCTGGGTCAGCTCAATATCCACGCCGCCCAGCATATTGATGATGTCCACAAAGCCATCGAAATCGATCTCAAAGTTGTGGTCCACCTCAATGCCGAAGTTCTTGTACAGGGTCAGGTTCATCAGGCCCATGGCGTCCGCCTTGGTATTGGTGCACAGATAACCCATGTGGTAGATGGTGGTCAGCTTGATCCTTCCGCCGTGATGGGCCTTGCCGTTGGTGTCCGTGTAGTTGGGATACTGCACAAAGGAATCCCGGAGAATGGAGGTCTGGGTCAGGGTCTTTTCATAGGTATTCAGGGTAAACAGGAGCATGGTGTCGGCAAAGAACTCCGGCTCTCCTTCCCGGGCCGCCTGGCCCACCACCAGGAAATTGATATAGTCCGCGCTGGAGGGAATATGGGGCTCCGTAGCCTCCGTAGTGGCCTCGGTGGTTTCCGTCGTCTCGGAGGTTTCGGTGGGCGCCTGGGTAGCCTCGGTGGCTTCCTCGGTATACTCGATGGTGGGAACCTTCACCTGGTTCATCTTGTTCAGCATGGAATTATAGTAGATCACCACGCCGACAATCAGGGCAGCCAGCAGGCCGATGATCACCGCCAATACAACCAGTACTGTTTTTTTCCAGTTCCAGGTATTCGGCTTTTGATAATGTCCTTTCATTTGTATATATCCTCCAGCATTCATACTTGTGTAGTTATTATCCAATGTATCATAGCACGGAGGGTTTCCGTTTGTCAACAGAAGAATTCTTGAAGTTTTTTTCCATAAAAGGAACATGCCTCTTTGGAATGTCACCTTATTGAGGACCCAGCCGCCTGCATGCCCGGGAATTTTCAACAAAAGTTGAACTTCGGTTGAAGATGAATTGAAAAAGCCTTTGTAAAATAACTGGCAGAGAATGGGTTTTCCGCCAATACCAGGGTATGCCCCAAATTTATTATCTGGAAGATGACATATGAATCTTTTATTCGCGATCGACCGTCATTTTATTCCCCATCTGTTAAACTGCCTGCGTTCCATTGCCTTGCGGGGCGGGGCGGAAAGCTATCACGCCTATATCCTCCACTCCGACCTGACCGGGGAGGACATGGGCGCGGTCCGCGCCGGTGCGCCGGAGGGGGTCACCTGCCATTTTACGGCGGTGCCGGAGAGCCTCTTCGCCGACTTCCCGGAGACGGACCGGTATCCCCAGCAGATTTACTACCGGCTGGCCGCACCCCTGCTGCTGCCGCGGTCGCTTGACCGGATCCTGTATCTGGATGTGGACATAATCATCATCAACTCTCTGGTTCCCCTGTATGAAAGCAGCTTTGAAGGAAACCTCTTTATGGCCTGCACCCACACGAACGATGTGGTCACGAAGCTGAACCGGGTGCGCCTGGGCCTGGACCCCGACAGCCCCGTACCCTACATTAACACCGGAGTCATGATGATGAATCTGCCTCCCCTCCGGCAGACGCTGGACATGGATGCCATCCGGAATTACGCGGCGGAAAAGCGGTATGCCCTGATGCTGCCGGATCAGGATATTCTTACGGCGCTCTACGGGGACCGGGTGAAGCTTCTGGATACCATGCTCTACAACCTGAGCGATCGGACCCTGAACGCCTATAACGCCAATCCCAGGCACGAAAAACGGGATGTGGACTGGGTGCGGAAAAACAGTGTGGTGATCCACTACCTGGGGAAAAACAAGCCCTGGCTGCCCGGCTATTCCGGGGTGCTGGATGTTTTCTATCACGAGATCGTCCCCCAGGAGGCACCTTAGACGCTTTCGCAGTGGCAGATTTTCGGAGATTGTGATAAAATAGAGCTGTTTTGTATTATGTGCTGCCAACAGCACGGGAAATTGGAATTTAATTGACAATTGACAATGAACAATTGACAATTAAGGAATCCCT
>JAEDNR010000131.1 GCA_016302405.1 Oscillospiraceae bacterium | reverse complement strand
ACGCCAGTTTGCGAACTGGCTCGCAATGACCGGGAATTCGATAAATTCCAATTTGCCGATGATCGGTCATTGCGACAAAGGCACCGGCGGGCTGTCCGGGAGGATGCACGCTTATCCGAATACCGTCCAGTCAAGCTTGTTTTTATCCAGGGGATATTCTGCCAGTTGATAGCAGCCGGAGCCGTTTTCCTGATAGAGGACCTGGTACTCCGTCCCGGCGGGGATGGCGTATTTCCCGTTTGCATCGTCGAACACATTGGGATAGTGCTGCCCCGGGGAGGTGTGTGCCAGCGCCATGCATACTCCGCCGTAAAGCTCCGGAATCCGTTTGCCGTAGTCCTCCAGCCGATCCAGCTTCATCACCGGGAAGTCATTTTCCGGCCGGTAGTTTCCGAAGATATACCAGCTGAAATCCACAATGTAGTAGCTTCCCTCATAGCGGATGTAGTTATAAACGTGGCCGCCGCCGTTACCGATGTAATAGGCGTGGAGAATGAAGCCGATTTCCTCGTAGTCCCCCTCCAGCAGGTAGTTGGCCAGATTCGCCGAGGCGCCGCAGTTGGCAAGGCACTGCTCCATCACCTCAAAGGCGTTCAGATTGTAATGCCATTCCTTTCCGCCGATCATTTTGCACCGGTCGCCGCCGCAATCGCCGATTTTGGCTGCCAGCATATACATAAGCACATCAGCGGCAGTTTTGACACGCTCCTTTACCTGCTCCGGCTCCATGTCCAGCAGTTCGTAGGCTTCCGCCGGGGTGAGGGTGGTTCCGCCCAGCATCCCGGACAGGGCATACCGGTCAATGTATTCCGGCTTGATATGTCCGGTTTCCCGCTCCTCGCCCCCGGCGATGTATTCTTCATCCCGGTAAAGCTCCACCACATCATTGGGGTTTTGGGGCGTATAGGCACCGTAATTGCAGTCGAGCACCACCTCTGTGTCCCCGGGAATGTAGAATGCCTGGGTTGCCTTTCCGCCGGGGCAGGAAACGTCGTCGCTGCTTCCGCAGTAGCCGAGAATATCCTTAACCTCTCTCACCCGGATCAGCGGGAATACCTCTTTCATAATATTGGTTGTCTGCTGCCACCGGCGGGACGTGGTGTCCAGAGAGAATACATAGAAGCCATCATCCGCAGGGATCACATTGCCGCAGACCATAACCCCGCCATCGTAATCCATATTCACCGCCACAATGCCGATTCCGGGGATGTCATCTCCCAGAACGCGCACCGCAATAGATGCCATAATCGGAGTGGAGAGCATCTGTTGATACCAACAGAAAGAAAAATCCGCGCCGAAAGTACGCTGACCCTGGGAGTCGCTTGTGACATTGCTGTAATAGGGCGCATCCTGGGTGTCGATCCAGGCCGCGAAATCGGCAGGGGTGGAGATCTTTTCCCGGAGGGTTTCCAGGTCCGCGTTTTTCAGGGCGGCAATGGCATTGTCGTCCAGAACCCGCTTTGTGAGAAGGTCGGGGTACTCGGTTAGAACGGTGTACTGCCCGGTGCCCTCGGGGAGTGTGATTTTCGGAGCGGTTTCAACAGTCGCCTCGGTGGCCTGGACTGCCGCCTCAGTGGTTTCCGGAATCGCTTCTGTAATTTCCGGAACCGGGTTTACACTATCCGGAGCCGATTCCGTGGAAAGCATCCCGGTGCCGTATTTCCCCTCTGCCAGGGCCATGTTCACTTCGGAAAGCTCCTTCACCGTCAGCTCCCTCCGCGCCTCATCGCTGTTGACATAGGGGGAAACTCCGTTGGCGCTGACCCAGAGCAGATAGGTACACCGGTCTTCCTCGGTTGCCAGCCGTCCGTCATAATTCCATACCGCGTCCGCGCTGGGACTGTACACCTGCCCGGAAGAATAGCTGTAAGCGAAGAAGCGGTCATCATTGGTGCGCAGGAGCAGCACATGACATGGCTCCCCCTCAAAGTCATCCAGAGAGAACTCGGCGGCAAAGGTCACCATAGTGTCGCTGCCCGCATAGCTTCCTGCCAGCTCCGCTACTTGCGCAGAGAGTCCCTCAAGCCTGCTGCCCTTCCCGCAGCCGCTGAAAAGCATACACAGTGCGCAGATCAGCGCCGCCCCGCGGAAAAGGAAAGTTCTTTGATGCATAAAAAATGTCCTCCTTCTGTTGAAATATCGCATTGTTGCGGAAAATGATCGTTTATATATCCAACGCGGTTCGATGGCTGCGGTGGGATTCTCCGACGTACAGCAGGGCACAAAACAAATAACGTGTCATTCCGAACCCAATGTCATTCAGTTAAGGAAATAGATCCGAATTTGAAGCACCGTCTTGGAAGCGCCAAATTCCTTCCCCC
>JAEDNR010000052.1 GCA_016302405.1 Oscillospiraceae bacterium | reverse complement strand
GTTGAACCTATCAATTTCGGGCCTGAAAAGTTGGGAGATTGCCACACCAGTCTGCAGACTGGTTCGCAATGACCGGTTTTTCGACAGGCTCAAACAGCGGCCCCGGAAATCCGGGGCCGCTGTAATTTTGGAAAAAAGTTATCTTGCCTTGATAAAGGGCTTGCCGCTGGCGGCGGGAACATGGGACTTGCCGACGAAAAGGATCAGTACGATGACGGTCACCACATAGGGGATCATGGAAATGAGCTGGGCGGACACGGCAGCGGAGCCGAGAACCACTTTAAGACCCGTGCACAGGCCGAAGAGCAGGCAGCCCAGCATGGCGCCCTGGGGCTTGAACTTTCCGAAGATCACCGCCGCGATGGCGATAAAGCCCTGGCCCACAATGGAAATGGGGCGGAACTGGTTGGTAATGGCCATGGTCATGCAGGCGCCGCCCAAACCGGACAGGAAGCCGGAAATGCACACGCACAGGAACCGGGTGCGCAGCACGTTGATGCCCAACGTTTCGCAGGCCTGGGGATGTTCACCGCAGGCCCGCATTCTGAGCCCAAACCGGGTCTTGTAAAATACGAACCATACCACAACTACAGCAATAAACACGATATAGGTGGTGGCATAGTTGGTAAATACGTTTTTCATGAACTTGCCCCAGACCGTGGTGGTATCAAAGCTGCCGGAGAACAGCAGGGGGATCTTGGCACTGGCGGTCAGGGGAACCGTATCCGTGGAGTTAAACAGGGAGTAGGCCATCATGATGGCGATACCCGGTGCCAGCAGGTTGATGGCGGTACCGGCGATAGTCTGGTCAGCGCCCAGACGGACGGTGGCGGTAGCATGGAGGGCCCCGAACAGGGCGCCTGCCAGGCCGCCGCAGAGGAAGCCGATCCAGGGATTGCCGGTATAGTGGGCTACCACGCAGCCGGAGAAAGCGCCGGCGGTCATCATGCCCTCAATGCCGATGTTCACAACGCCGGACACTTCGGAGAAGCAGGAGCCCAGGGCGGCAAACAGCAGCGGGGGCGTGAACAGCAGGGTAGCGTAAATAATTACACCCAGTTCATTGATAAAATCATTCATTTCCGGTCGTCCTCCTTTCCCGCGTCCATGTTTTTCACCGGAGTCACCGGCTTGTCTTTTTTCAGGTTTTTCAGATAAGAGAAGATGGAGGAAATGGCGATGAAGAACACGATGGTGCCCATGATGATGCTGACCACCTGGGTGGGAGCTCCCACCAGGTTCAGCTTACTGCCGCCGTAGGTCATGGCACCGTAGAAAAGTCCGGCAGCAAATACGCCAAAGGGATTGGTCACACCGATCAGCGCCACCACGATGCCGGCAAAGCCGTAGCCCTCCTGGCTGGAGAAAACGCTGATCCGTCCACCCATACCCAGCAGCAGCAGCGCGCCGCCGATGCCAGCCAGGGCGCCGGAGATGGCCAGGGAGGTAAGAATGGAGCGGTTTACGTTGATGCCGCCGTATTCCGCGGCGTTCTTGTTGAAGCCAACGGCCTTCAACTCATAGCCCAAAGTGGTCTTCTCAATAATGAAGTATACCACCACCGTCAGCACGATGGCCACCAGGATGCCCCAGTTTGCGGTGGGGCACAGGTTCATCCGGCTGATGAAGTCCTTGGAAAAGAGGATCCGGGCGTTGTCGGAGATATTGCGGGTCGCTTCCGCGTTGCCCTCGCTGTGGATGGCAGGGAAGCCCGCAATATAGTTGGACAGGAAGAAAGCGATCCAGTTGAACATAATCATGGACAGCACTTCATTGATGCCCCACCTGGTTTTGAGGATGCCCACAATGGTGCCCCAAAGGGCGCCTGCCAGCGCCGCTGCCAGGAAGCACAGGGGAATGAGGACAAAGGGAGGGAGGTCCGCCAGGAGAATGCCCACCACGCAGGCGGACATGGAGCCGACCACGAACTGGCCCTCCGCGCCGATGTTAAACACGCCGGTCTTGAAGGAGAAGGCCACCGACAGGCCGGTCGCAATATAGGGTGTGGCATAGACGATGCAGTAGGAAATGGACTTGATACTGGAGAAGATGCTCTGGAAAAGCTTCCCATAGGCCTGACCCACGGAAAGGCCCATAATGACCAGGAACAGAGCGCCCACGGCAAAGCCAATGATAATGGACAGCAGGGTGTGTACGAATTTGCTGCTTGCCAGTATCTCCAGAGGTGTTTTTTTCTTATCCATTCTTTTCACCTCCTGCCATCATCAGGCCGAGTTCGTTTTCATCCGCGTCCTTGCCCGCCACTTCGCTGACGATCTGACCGGCGTAGATCACATCGATCCGGTCGGAAAGGCTCATGATCTCATCCAGTTCAAAGGAGACCAGCAGCACGGCATTGCCCTTGTTCCGCTGCTCCACAATGTACTTGTGGACGTATTCAATAGCGCCCACGTCCAGACCCCGGGTGGGGTTTACGGCGATGAGCAGATCCTTGTTGTTTTCCACTTCTCTTGCAATGATGACCTTTTGCTGGTTGCCGCCGGACAGCGTTCCGGCAGCCCGGGTCTCGCAGCCGCCGGGGCGGATGTCGTACTTCCCGACGCACTCATCGGCAAATTTGTGGATGGCATCCCGGTTCAGCAGACCCTTTTTAGAGAATTCCGGCTCCCGGTAGTTCTGGAGCACCAGATTTTCCTCCACGGAGAAGTCCAGCACCAGGCCGTGCTTCTGCCGGTCCGCGGGAATGCTGGACACGCCGTTCACGAAGCCAAAACGGGGGGGCTTGTTGAAGATGTCCACACCGTTAATGGTGATCTGGCCCTTTGTGGCCTTTTTCAGGCCCGTGATGATCTCCACAAGCTCGGTCTGGCCGTTGCCGTCAATACCGGCGATACCCACGATCTCACCCTTGCGGACGGTGAGGTTCAGGCCCCGGAGGATTTCCACACCCCGGTAGTCCACACCGTGCAGGTCCTTCACCTCCAGGACCACATCGCCGGGCATCTGCTCCGGCTTATCCACCTGGAACGTCACCTGGCGGCCCACCATCATGCTGGCAAGCTGATCCTCGGTCACCGTTTCCACATCCACGGTGTCAATGTACTTGCCCAGGCGAATGATGGTGCAGTAGTCGGCGGAGGCCTTGATTTCTTTCAGCTTGTGCGTAATCAGGATGATGCTCTTGCCGTCGGCGGTCAGGTTGTGCATGATGTCAATGAGCTCCACGATCTCCTGGGGGGTGAGCGATGCGGTGGGCTCGTCCAGGATCAGCACATCGGCGCCCCGGTACAGGGCCTTGAGGATTTCCACGCGCTGCTGCATACCAACGGAAATATCCTCGATCTTCGCGTCGGGATCAATGGCAAGACCGTAGCGCTGGGATATCTCCACCACGTTTTTCCGGGCAGTGGCCATGTCCAGCACGATGCCCTTCCGGGGCTCCGTGCCCAGAACGATGTTTTCCGTCACCGTAAAGGGCTGAATCAGCATGAAGTGCTGATGCACCATGCCGATGCCCGCCGCGATGGCGTCCCGGGGCGTACTCATATCCAGCTTCTTTCCATTAATGATAATGTCGCCGGAGGTGGGCTTGTACAGGCCGTAAAGCTGGTTCATCAGCGTGGATTTTCCCGCGCCGTTTTCACCCAGGATCGCGTGAATCTCTCCTTTGTGGACGGTCAGGTTAATACCGTCGTTGGCGGTAAAGTCGCCGAATTTCTTCACGATATTGCGCATTTCGACAACCTTGACGCCGTAATCTATATGCTCTTTTGCCAAGCATATCACCCCTCTTGTTAGATTCTTAAACAGTGACAACGTCTGTCAGGCCATAGCTTTCCGCTATGTCACGAAGACGGCTGAGCTGTTCGCCGGTGGGAGCCGTAAGGCTTTTGTACGCTTCCCGCACCCCCATGGGGCGGAAGCGGATGATCTTGGAGCGGGTAGCGGCGCTGTGGGTCTCGGCCAGGAGGCGGCTGACATTCTCCACGGTCTGTTCACAGTCGTATAGGCCCGGGACGATAACGGTGCGCACCTCGGTGAGCTTCCCGTTTTCCGCGAGCCACCGCAGGTTTTTGAGAACCAAAGCGTTATCCCGTCCGGTCACGGCCAGGTGGTCTTCTTTTGACCAGGCTTTGATGTCCAGCATCACGCCGTCGGTGACAGCCATGAGCTCCGGATCCGCGGAAAAGTCGAAGCTTCCGTTGGAGTCCAGCAATGTCGTAAGCCCCTCGGCTCTTGCAAGGGTGAGAAGCTCCAGGAGAAAGTCCCGCCATAGGGTGCATTCTCCGCCGGAAACGGTGATGCCCCGGATAAAGGGCATATTTTTGCGGACCTGGTCCATGACCTGCTGGGCGGTCAGCTCCCGGGTGCGGGGAGAAGAACCGTGGGGACAGTGGTGGAAGCATTCGTCGCACAGAACGCACTTTTCCATGTCATATTGAACCCTGCCGTTTTCCATACGGAGGGCCTGGAGCTTGCAGTAGGGAACGCAGGCCCCGCAGTGTATACAGGAGGCAATGGTCTCCGGGTTGTGGCAGTACTTGCAGTCAAAATTGCAGCCCTGCAGGAAAATGGCGGTGCGGTTTCCGGGGCCGTCCACACAGCTGAAAGGGATGATCTTGTTGACGGTAGCCGCTGCCATCTTACCGTACCCGGCGGTCCAGAATCTTGCAGTTCTTCGCCGCGCCCAGACCCAGGCCGGTGGTGTTTTGAAGCACGTTCTGCCCGGCGTCCAGCTTTTCCATCTCGCTGCGCTTGACCAGGTACCCGGTGACCCGGATCACGTCGCTGTCGCTGGAATAGAAAGACAGGTAGCGGATGTCCATGCCCAGGCTGCCCCGGATGATGTCCAGAACATACTGGGGATTCTGATGCACCGTCAGGTCCACAGGGAAGATGTCGCCGGTGCCGGAGGGGAAGTACTTGTGGAACAGGTTAATCACTTTCAGGTGATCCACCAGCTCATCCGGTTCCTCGCCGATAGGGATCCGGGTGCCGGGGGAGCAGTCGTGGTCGGAGTCGATGCCCACCTGGGCGTGAAGCAGGAAGTGGTTTCCGGTGGCCTCACAGTAGGGGTTATAATGGTTATTGTTGAATTCTTCGATGATGTCCATGATTTCGACACCCAGCCGGTTTGCTTTCTCGCTGTGGCCGAAGCGCTCGTGGCAGCCCTCTTTTTCCAGAAGCGTGTTGACGCACTCCGCAAGACCCACGAGGCCAAACATGGCAGAGAACTTATCCCGCCGGACAAAGCCCTCCTTTGCCAGGAAGCTGGAGGTAAACCAGCCGCTTTCCTCCACCAGGAAACGGATACGCTCATCCATGTACCGGGCCATCACATCCATGACCCAGGGCAGAACGTTCTTTTCAAAGTCTTCAATATTCTTTGCCCGCTTTGCGATGTTGGAAAGGATCAGCCGGGACAGGGTGTAGGAGCCGCCGCCCTCATAGAGGCCATTGTAGCAGCTGGCGATGCAGTAATCGTCCCCCAGCTCTCCGCGGAACATTTCATCATTGGCAAAGCTGGGCTTGGCGGAGCGCAGAGCGCACTTGATACCGGCAAGAACGAATTCGTCGGGAGTGTCTTTGGCGACCCGCATGGTCAGGTTGGGCACAGCATTTTCCAGCTCTCCCTCCACCTCCAGCAGGAGGTAGCCCAGCCGGGTAGCCTTGGGGCCGATATTGGCGTGGCAGAAGGAGTCCAGAATGGTGCGGTCAATGGTCGTCATCCACAGCCGCAGGGCCTTTTTCACCTCGTCGTCGGAAAGGTCCTGAATGTAGGGGTCCAGCAGCACATCCAGATCGCCGATGAAGACGGGATAATTGGTGATGCTGGGTATGTTGTGGAACATGATCATGAGGTTGGTGAGGGCTTCGGAAAAATCCCGGGCAGGGCCCAGCTGCAAAAAGGCGCTGCCCTCCCGCAGGAATTTGGGGAAGTCGATGCAGATGTACCGGGGACGGTAGGGAGCGTCCCCCTCAAAGAGGTTACAGATGCACCGGGTATCAATATCGCAGCGCATCAGCTCGTCCAGGCCCTCCGGCTCATCCAGAACCGTCAGAAAATTCTCCGCCTTGCGGGCAAGGTAGGTAACCTTCTGCTCATGGGTGGTAGTAGTGTCTGTCAGGGTGTCATAAATCTCCGAACGCATGGATTCCATCATTTCCGGGGTCAATACGCGTTTCATAAAAGAACCTCCTTTGCCAGAGTATAATCATTCCATTTTTATATTCTATCACAGCATCTTCAAAAATTCCACAATATTTTTCGGATTCTTATGGGAAATTCACAAAAAATCTCCCGCCCTTTCGGGCGGGAGATCGGGGTGCTAAGTAAGCTCTGTGTAAGGGTTAAATTATTTCAGGATGAAATCGGGGCAGGCGTCCTGGGTGGTGGGCACGGTGACCTTGCCGTCCAGGATGTCCTTCTTGGCCTGCTCAACAGCGGCAAGTGCCTCGGGGGTCAGCAGGGTGGTGGTGGGAGCGATGTCCACGCCGCCGTCGGTCAGGCTGTACTTACGCACGCCGCCGGCAAACTTGCCGTCCTTCAGGGCCTTGCAGATGTCTTGCACGCCGTTGTCCACCCGCTTCATAGCGGAGGAGATGACAGTCTCGGGAGCGATGAAGCTCTGGTCGTAGTCAACACCGATGGCATAGATGCCGTTGTCGGCGCAGGCGTTGATAACGCCGTTGCCGGTGCCGCCGGCAGCATGGTAGATGATGTCGGCGCCCTTGGTGAACATTTCGGTAGCGGCAGCGGAGCCCACAGCGGCATCACCGAAGGCGTTGGCATTGTACTGCAGCACGGTAGCGTCGGGGTTGGCCGCCTTGACACCGGAAATGAAGCCAATGCCGAACAGGTTCATGGACTCAGAGACCATGCCCTGAACATAGCCGACGGTGCCGGTCTTGGTCATGGTGCCGGCAATGACACCCACCAGGTAGGAGCACTGCTCCTGGGCAAACATCAGGCAGGCCACGTTGGCAAGATCCTGGTTGGAGTCGTCGTCGATAATGGCGAACTTCTGATCGGGGTTAGCCTCAGCGGCTTCACGGGTAGCACCGGCCAGCATGAAGCCGACGGAGATGATCAGGTCGTACTTCTCATCGATGAAGGTCTGGATGTTGGAAGCGTAGTCCGCGTCGGTCTTGCTCTCCAGGTAGGAGACTTCAAAGGTGGGGTCTTCCTCGGCCAGTCTCTGCAGGCCTTCCCAGGCGCCCTGGTTGAAGGACTGGTCGTTGACACCGCCCGTGTCGGTGACCATGCCGATCTTCAGCTTGGAGCCGGAAGATGCTTCCTTGCCGCCGCAGGCAGCCAGGCCCAGAACCATGACGACAGCCAGCAGCAGAGCAACGATTTTCTTCATGTTCATGTTGTTTTTCCTCCTGATTTTTTGTTCCGTCAAAAGACGGTTATTTTGGGAATATATGTGATCCCTTTTTCCCGTTCCCAGTATACACCATTCGTGAAAAGAAATCAACAACAAAGAATTCAGATTTAAGGATTTGTCATTTTGCCGGAAATCACTTCTTTTTGGAGATATAAGCCATTTCCTTGACCTTATATACGGTGACAAAGGCGTGGGGATCCGTCTTTTGCAGATAGCGCATGAGGGCTGTGTATTCCGTTTTATCCACGATCACCTGCAGCTCGGGGTGGGGCTTCATTTCCCCGTAGGCCCCTCTGGCATCGTACACCGTTGCGCCGGAGTGGAGCTCGTCAATGATGAACCGGCGGATGTCTTCAAACTTCTGGGAGATAATGCAGACCTTCAGCTTTTCGTTGAGTTCAAAGAGGAACCTGTCCAGAATAATCCCGTTTAAATAGGTGCCGATCAGGGAGATGACCACGGTTTTCTTGTCATAGCAAAGGGCGGACAGGAGGGCTACCGCGATGCCCGCCGCCGACATGGCTTTGCCCAGCTCCATGCGAAAAAACTTGTTGAGGATCTTTGCCACGATGTCCAAGCCTCCGGAGGAAGCGTTGCGGATAAACAGCAGAGCCAGGCCGATGCTGACCACAAAGCAGTAGCAGAGCATGTCCAGAAACGCGTCATCGGTCAGAGACTGAAAATCCGGGAAGATCCGTTCAAAAATCCACAGAAATACCGGCAGCAGAACGGAGGTAAAAACGGTTTTGACACCGAACTCGTTTCCGATGAGGACAAATCCCAAAATCAGGAAGGTCACGTTCAGCGCCAGGGTGATATAGGATAGGTCGATGGGGATAAAATGGCTCAGGACAATGGCAAGCCCCGAGGCGGAGCCCACCGCCAGATTGCAGGGTGCCAGGAAGAAAAACACTGCCGCCGCGATCACACAGGTGCCCGCCGTGATGATGCCATACTCTTTTACGCGTTCCGGTGCCGTCATGGTATCCACTCCCTATAAAAAATGCCTGCCGCCGGGCCGAAAATAAGCAAAGCGGCAGACATCATTATAACACAGTTATTCCGGTTTACAAGCCGGAGGGGAGAGAAATTGGAATTTGCCGGAGAACTCGGTATCGATTCTCTTCGTAGGGGACGGGTCTCCCGTCCCTTTGCATAACAGCCTATTTACCGTTTCGCCCCACCCTTTTGGGAGATTTTTCCGCTTGCTGCGGGAGGCGAAACGCCTCCCCTACGCCCTTACAAATTCCAATTTTCCTGTCCGCCTGTGAAGGATGAATAACCATGCTTATCCGTCCTTTCGGAGGAACTCCGCGGTGATTCCATCGCTGTTTTCCAGCATCTGCCGGACGGTTCCCGAAAATACCACCTGTCCGCCGGCGCTGCCGCCGTCGGGGCCGATGTCGATGATGTAGTCCGCCTGCTTCATCACATCGGTGTTGTGCTCGATGACAATGACGGTATTTCCCTTGTCCACAATGCTTTCCAGCAGCGCCATGATCCTGCGCACATCCGCCCCGTGCAGTCCCGTGGTGGGCTCGTCCAGAACATAGATATTCCCTTTTTCGTCCAGATACTTGGCAAGCTTCAGCCGCTGCCGCTCGCCGCCGGAGAGGGTGGAGGTGGGCTGGCCCAGGGACAGGTACCCCAGCCCTACGGTAATCATGGCCCGCAGGTACTTTTGAATCTTGGGGCAGCCGGCAAAGAAATCATAGGCATCCTTTGCAGGCAATGCCAGGATCTCCTCAATGGTTTTCCCCCGGTAGGTGTACGACAGAGCCTCCCGGCTGTACCGCCTGCCGCCGCAGCTTTCGCACTGGGTCACCACGGGATCCATGAATACCAGCTCCGTGACAATCACGCCCCTGCCGCCGCAGACCGGGCAGGCGCCCTTGCTGTTGAAGGAGAAGATCGCCGGGTCCGTATGGCACTGGGCGCCCATTTCCTTTCGGATGGCGTCAAAGAACCCCAGAAAGGTCGCCGGGGTGGAGCGGCCGGTGGCGGTGATGGGGGACTGGTCCACCAGGATCACCCGGTCTGCATACTCCTTTGCGAACACATCCCGAATGAGGCTGCTTTTACCGGAGCCCGCCACTCCGGTGACCACCGTCAGCACCCCCAGGGGAATGTCCACCGACACGTTTTTCAGATTGTGGACACAGGCGTCCCGGATGGGCAGGAATTCTTTTGGAATTCTGGAGTTTTCCCGGACGGCCTGCTTCTGCTTCATGGCATTTCCCGTCAGGGTGCCGGAGCACAGCAGGGCTTCGTAGCTTCCCTGAAACAGGATCTGCCCTCCCTCACTGCCCGCCAGGGGGCCCACATCAATGACCTCATCGGCTATGGAGATCACATCCCGGTCATGCTCCACCACAAGGACCGTATTTCCCCGGTCCCGCAGGTCCTTCAGCAGGTTCGTCATCCGGTAGACATCCCGGGGATGCATACCGGTGCTGGGCTCGTCAAAAATATAGGTAAGCCCCGTGAGGGAGCTGCCCATATACCGCACCAGCTTCAGCCGCTGGGCCTCGCCGCCGGACAGGGTGGACGATTCCCGGTTCATGGAAAGGTAGGGCAGGCCAATGTCGATCATCCGGGTGAGGGCTGCCACCAGAGTGTCCACAATGGTGGCGACCCGGGGATCGTGTATGGTTTTCAGGACCTCCACCAACCGGGAAAACTCCATTTCACACATCTCATGGATGTTGTAGCCCGCCACCTTACAGGAAAGGGTCTTTTCGTTCAGCCGTTTTCCGTGGCAGCAGGGGCACTCCCGCTCCGACACCAAGGTCATCAGCCGCTTTACCGAGGCTTCTTTCAGATTGGAGGTGTCCCGGTTGATGAGCATTTTGTTCAGGTAATTGGAAATCCCCTCCACTTTTTTGGAAATCCGCTGCCCGCCGGGGGTGTCCGCGCCGTAGAGAAGCCGGTTCCGCTCTGTTTGCGTATAGTCCTTCCACTTTTTGTCCAGAGGAAAGAGATTGGCCTCGGCGTACTGCTTCCAGTACCAGTTGCCCGGGTGAAAAGCGGGCAGGTCCGCCATCCCCTCGTTCCAGGTCTTTTCCGGGTCCAGCCGGCTTTCCACATCCACGGTCATCACCTTGCCGATGCCGGAGCACTCCGGGCACATCCCGTTGGGGTCGTTAAAGGAAAAGTAGGATGCGGTTCCCACGTAGGGCTCCCCGATCCGGGAGTAGAGCAGCCGCAGGGAGGCGTACATGTCGCTGATGGTGCCCACGGTGGAGCGGGCGTTTCCTCCCAGACGGCTCTGGTCCACAATGACGGAGGCGGAAAGATTTTCGATTTTGTCCACCTTGGGCTTTTCATATTTGGGAAGCCTTCCCCGGATCCAGGCGGAATAGGTTTCGTTCATCTGCCGCTGGCTTTCCGCGGCGATGGTGTCAAAGACGATGCTGGATTTTCCGGAGCCGGAAAAGCCGGTAAAAACCACGATCTTTTCTTTGGGGATCTCCAGGGAGATGTTTTTCAGATTGTTCTGCCGCAGTCCCTGGATGATGATTTTTTCCTGATGGGCCATAACGCGCTTCCCTCCCCTGTTATACGGATTTTTTCACCACCGGAATCTGAATTTCGGAGAGCCATTCGTCCTCGGAATCCTTGTTCCAGACGCCGTCGATGTAACTCTCCCGGATATTGCCGCAGATCTCGTACCCGTTTTCCTCGATGTACCGGAGAATTACTTCGTAGGTTTTCGGGAAATCCCGGTAGGAGCCCTTGTGGTAAATACAGGCCGCCCGGGTCTCCGGGATGGTCCTGAACCGGAGGCTGCCCCGGTCCGCTTTCTTCTCCGTTACCGCCTCGCAGACCTCCACAAGAATCTGCGCTTCCTGAAAGCCCGGCTCCAGATACTGGGTAAAGCAGTATTCCGGCAGGGCGCAGACACAGCCCGCCTCCTCCATATAGCCTCCCAGCTCCGGCATAATGTCAAACAGAGCGTCGTAGGAATCGATCCTGCACCGCATTACCGCGCACACCGTCTCCGGGATGGTCTTTACCATGACGGGAGCGGCCAGGGAATTGCCGCCGGCCATCAGATACCCGTCGATTCTGGAAAGCTGCAGGGTAAGCTGGGCAATTTTTTCAAGGATGGCGTTCTTCTTCCGGAGCAGGAAGCTTCTTTCATCCCCGGAGGCATCCAGATGCTTCATGTCCTCGATGGTAAGGCCCGCTTCCTTGAGGGCCAGGATCCGGTGCAGGGTCTCCATCTGGCTCATGGTGTAATACCGGTAGCCGCTTTCCCCGTCGATCTTCGCGGGCAGGAGCAGGCCCTGTTCCTCGTAAAAGCGGAGGGCCTTTACGGTAATCCGGTTCATCTGGGCAAACAGCCCGATCCGGTACAGGTGATCCGCCGTCTTCTCGGCGCAGCTGTGTTTTTCGTTCATGTTCATTTTGTTTTCCTCCTTGCTCTATCATTTACAGGAAGAATTGTACAGCCTCCCCATAGGGGGAGAGTCAATACCTGATTTTCGAAAAATATAAATTTTTTGGTGCCCTCCGACCATTGCAATAGGCCAGGGAGGCTGGTATAATGAAAAGCAGAGTATCTATAAATTAAATTGGAATTTAGGGAATTTGTGCGGGAAGCCAGGGCTTCAAACAACATTGTCATTTAAGAACCAGTCCGCTTAAGTGGTGTGGGAATCTCCATCGAATTCCGGATAATCCATCGTCATACAGGCTGTTCTATCCTGCTGTTTTCCGGAATTCATCCACGAGAAATTGTACTTCAGAAGATTGCCACGCCAGTGTGAGCTACTTTATCGCAATGACCGGGAAGTCGGGCTCGCAATGACCGGGAATTCGTCAAATTCCAGTCTGTCGATCTTCCGAATTAACCAGATAAGCTTTTTGTATCAATCCTTGATTCGCATCGTCAATTAGCAAAGCAGGAGGTGTTATTATGTCCGTTCTTCCCCTGGGGCGGTCCGTGTATCTTTCCCAGCCCGAAACCGTGGAGGCGGCCCTTGCCCGGGAGGATGCCCGGGATGTCCCCCTTTTCCTTTCCCTGCACATCAGTGAAGAAATGAACGAAGAATACTGTGCCTATGCCCGTCAGACTTGCCGGAAGCTGGCGGAAAAGGGGTACCGGATGATCGCAGATGTTTCCGTAAAAACCTGCGCTGTCTTCCAGCAGCCGGATCTGGCTCTTTTGGCCCGGGAACTGGGGCTCTATGCCCTCCGAGTGGATTACGGCCTGGAAACGGAAGCGATCTGCGCCCTGGCAGGGCAGATTCCCGTCGCCGTGAACGCCTCCACTGTTTCCCTTTCCGACGCGGCGCGGATCGCCCGGGCGGGAAAGCAGGTGTTTGCCATCCATAATTTCTATCCCCGGCCGGAGACCGGACTGGACCGGGCGCAGTTTGACAGGCGCACCGCCCGGCTGCGGGAGCTGGGGTACCGGGTCTACGCCTTTATTCCGGGAGACGAAGCCCTGCGGGGTCCGATCCGGGAAGGGCTGCCCACCCTGGAGGAACACCGAAGCTACGGCCCCGCCAGCGCCTATATGGATCTGTGCGAAAGAAGCGCCTGCGACGGGGTGTTTGTAGGTGACCCGGGGCTGTCCTCCGGAGAGGAAGCCCGGATCCGCCTGTACCAGACCCGAGGGATCCTGTCTCTTCCCTGTACCATGGCGGAAGCATACGCCCACCTGTTAAACCGGCCCTTTGCCTGCCGGGAGGATTCTCCCGCGTCCTTAGTCCGGGTAAAGGAATCCCGGGTCTATTCCTGTCAGGGCAGGATCGTGGAGCCGGATAACTGCGCTCCCCGGCCCCGGGGCAGCATCACCATGGACAACGCCCGGTACCTGCGCTACTCCGGTGAGGTGATGATCGCCCGGCAGGACTTCCCCGCCAATCCCCGGGTGAATGTGATCGGACATGTGAGCGAGCGCGGACTGCCCCTGCTGGGTTTTATCGGCCCGGAAACGCCTTTTCTGCTGACACAGCAAACGCAGCGGTAAGGGGCGGCTCCCCCCGGAATCTTTTTTCATAGTCCTAAAAAGGGGCTGTCTCACTAAAGAAAAATTGCACAAATAAAAGAACTGTCATTCCG
>JAEDNR010000130.1 GCA_016302405.1 Oscillospiraceae bacterium | reverse complement strand
GTGGTCAAGAAGAACATGATGCAGTGGGTCATCGACCAGCCCGCCTTTGCCGAAAAGCTCCTGGAGGGCCTGGATGAAATCGACTGGCCCGAGTCCACCAAGGAGATTCAGCGCAACTGGATCGGAAAGTCCACCGGTGTGGAGGTGGACTTCCAGCTGGTGGGCGGCGGCGAATTCTCTATCTATACCACCTGTATCGAAACCATCTACGGCATTACCTTCATGGTGCTGGCTCCCGACGGCAAGATCGTCCAGTCCCTCATGGACCGGGTGCAGAACAAGGAAGAGGTCCGGGCGTACATCGACGAGACCCTCAAAAAGAGCGACATGGACCGCACCGAGCTGAACAAGGGCAAGTCCGGCTGCCGGCTTCAGGGTGTCTATGCCATCAACCCGGTAAACGGCAAGGAAGTGCCTGTGTTTATCGGCGACTTCGTCCTGGCCAATTACGGCACCGGCGCGGTGATGGCGGTGCCCAGCCATGACCAGCGTGACTTTGAATATGCCCAGGTGCATAACATTCCCATGATCCAGGTCATTGACGGGGCGGATGTGTCGGAGCATGCCTTTGAGAAGCAGGATTATCTGGGCAAGGGCTGTAAGCTGATGAATTCCGAGGAATTCACCGGTATGACCGTGGAGGAAGCCAAGGAGGCCATCACCTGCAAGCTGGAAAAGATGGGCGTGGCCAGAAGAAAGGCAAACTACCACTTCCGGGAGTGGATTTTTGCCCGGCAGCGGTATTGGGGCGAGCCGGTGCCCTGCGTGTACACCGACGACGGCAAGACTTACTTCCTGCCGGACGATGAGCTGCCCCTGGTGCTGCCGGAGCTGGAGGACTACAAGGGCCGCAACGGTCAGGCGCCCCTGGAAAACGCCGCCGAGTGGAAGCGGTATGACCGGAACGGCATCCATGGCACCCGGGAGACCTCTACCATGCCCGGCTCTGCCGGTTCCTCCTGGTACTACATGCGCTACATCGACCCCCAGAACGACAAGCAGTTCTGCGACCCGGAGCTTCTGAAGCACTGGATGCCCGTTGATCTGTATGTGGGCGGCCCGGAGCACGCCGTGGGACACCTGATTTACTCCCGGATCTGGAACCGGTTCCTGTATGATGAGGGCTTGTCTCCCGTGAAGGAGCCTTTCAAAAAGCTGGTCCATCAGGGCATGATCCTGGGCGAGAACGGCATCAAGATGGGCAAGCGCTACCCGGAATACGTTGTGAACCCCAGCGATGTGGTGCGGGACTACGGCGCGGATACCCTGCGGCTGTATGAAATGTTCATGGGCCCCTTGGAGGTCTCCAAGCCCTGGAGCACCACGGCGGTTGCCGGTGCCAAGAAGTTTATCAACCGTGTGTGGAACTTCTTCACTGAGCCCGCCAACATTACCGACACCGACGACGGAAAGCTCACCAAGATCTACCACCAGACGGTGAAAAAGGTGACGGGCGACTTTGAAGCCCTGGGCTTCAATACGGCCATCGCCCAGATGATGGTCTTTGTGAACGAGGTCTACAAGAACGGTACCTGCCCCAGGGAGTACGCCGAGGGCTTCATCAAGATGCTCTCCTGCGTCACCCCCCATGTGGGTGAGGAAATCTGGCAGATCCTGGGTCACGACGATACCATTGCCTATGAAAGCTGGCCGGAGTATTCCGAAGAAAAGTGCAAGGATACGGAGATCACCATGGCAGTGCAGATCAACGGCAAGCTCCGTGGCACGGTGATGCTTCCTGCCGATTCCGACGACGAGACGGTGGTGGCGGCTGCCCTGGCCGACGAGAAGGTCAGCCGGTTCCTGGCAAAACAGGAGGGCACCATCCGCAAGACCATCGTGGTGAAAAATAAGCTTGTGAATCTGATTGTGAAATAAAGACTGTCTTTCGGTAAAATTAAAGAATTCTTTCTTGACATTTGCGGAAAGAAACCTTATAATGTACAAAGCCAGTATGGCCCTGAAAGCATCCTGGATTTAGCCGGATGCGTCGGAGGGAGGGAAAACAATGTCTGAAATTCGCGTGAAGGAAAACGAGTCTCTGGAGAGCGCTCTGCGCCGTTTTAAGCGGAGCTGCGCCAAGGAGGGCGTAATCGCGGAAGTGAAGAAGCGCGAGCATTACGTCAGCCCCAGCCTGAAGCGGAAGCAGAAGTCTGAAGCTGCCCGTAAGAACAAGAGAAAGTTCTATTGATAATCCCTCTTTTGCTGCGTGCGCAAAATCTCCCCGGTTTTACCGGGGAGATTTTTTGCGTGTATCTGCATTTCTTGCGGTAAATGATCGTTTAGCTGACTACTTTACCGTGGATGGTATGCGGTCCGATGCGGTACACGGCAAGGGCTCCCCTGTGTAAGGGGA